>CAZLRO010000125.1:845-10507 GCA_964561865.1 uncultured Rhodothermaceae bacterium
CCCGCACCTGTTGATCGGACAGCCCCAGGTCGCGGTGGTGGTAGTGCCCGTCCACATAGACCCGCACCTGATAGGTGACGTCGATCTGGCCGTAGGGGGCCTGCCCGTTCGTCTCGGTGGCTTTTCGGGTGCGCTTTTTCTGCGTTTCCGTCGCCATAAGGACCAAGGTTGGAGTTCACCATCGGGGCGTCATACACACGCACCGACGCAGTTGGAAATCGAAGTTTAAGGATCCGATAATACGACAAACTCCCCGCGCCCTGTACCCGGTTAATGGCTTCTTAACGAAGTTATGTTCCGGAAGCGCTACCGGACGGGAAAGGGGCCGCGTTCCCTAAAAATCTCGCCTCCCACATCCCGCTTCCTGCAGGGAAAAGTGGTATTTTGGGCAAGCTGATAGCGATTAGCCGTTGGCTGTTGGCGATGAAGTTCTTGGTGCGTGGGAAAACAACTTGGCAATCCGAACTCCCCATGTCTCATTCCTTGCGTGTCGGCCTTTTGACGGGTGGTGGCGACTGCCCTGGCCTCAACGCGGTCATCCGCGCCGTCACGAAGAGCCTGATCCTGCAACACAACGCCGAGGTGATCGGCTTCGAGGACGGGTTCCTCGGCCTGATCGAGCAACGGATACGTCCGCTTTCCTATGCCGACGCCAGCGGTATCCTCACCCGAGGAGGTACGATTCTGGGGACGAACAACAAGGCCAACCCGTTCAGCTACTACAAGCGGGGCGATGCCGACGTGTCGTTGCAAGTGTTGCGCTATGCCCAGACCCTCGGCCTCAACGCCGTGATCGCCATCGGCGGAGACGGCACCATGTCCATCGCCCACCAGTTGCAAGAGAAAGGGCTGAACTTCATCGGGGTGCCCAAGACCATCGACAACGACCTGATGGAGACCGACCGGACGTTTGGCTTCGACACGGCGGTCTCCATCGTCACCGAAGCCCTCGACCGCTTGCACACCACCGCGCAGAGCCACCAGCGGGTGATGATCCTGGAGACGATGGGCCGCTATGCCGGCTGGATCGCACTCTACGCCGGGGTGGCCGGCGGGGCCGACATCATCCTCATCCCGGAGTTTGAATACGAGATCGAGGAGGTGGCACAAGTGGTACGGGAACGCGAGAACTCCGGACGGAGCTTCACCATCATCGTCATCGCCGAAGGGGCCAAGGCCAGGGGCGGCGACCTTGTTGTAGCCCAGCGCATCGAGGAAAGCCCGGACCCGATCCGGCTCGGCGGGGTGGGCAAGCTGCTCGAACACCAGCTCCGCGAACTGGTCCGCAGCGAGGTGCGCACCACCATCCTGGGGCACGTCCAGCGCGGCGGTACCCCCACCGCCTACGACCGCAACCTGGCGACAGTCTTTGGAACCTACGCCGCCTCGATGGTCAGCGACGGACAGTTCGGGCGGATGGTGGCCTTGCGGGACAACCGTATCCGCAGCGTGGCCCTCGCCGATGTAGCCCACAAGACCCGCACCGTCCCGCTGGACGCCCCGATGGTGGCCGCCGCCCTCTCGGTGGGCACCTCCTTCGGCGTGCGTGGACTCGAATACCGGTTCAACGGCAAGGAAATCAGCGCGGTGATCGCGTGAGGCTGGGGGTTGGGTGCTTGGTACTTGGTGAGGACAGTACGCCTTCCCCCTGTGTCATCGCGAGGAGGCCATTGGGCGATCTCATGAGATCGACCAGCCAGAGCCTGCCCCGAGGAACGAGGGGGCTTGATCTCGTCCTTTCCACCGGGCAGCAGCGTCGAGATGGCCCAGTTCAATTCATACGAAATATAGTCAATTTGACTATATTGCCAAATCCAGCGTCGAGATTGCTCCGTCGCTACGCTCCTCACGCTGACACGGGGGGAAGATGACGTTGATCGACCACCCCTGTCCCCTCCTGTCCAGGAGGGGCACTCGAAAGAACCTTTGGGTGAGCCTGTAATCTGCAATCCCAAATCCGCAATCCCAAATCCGCAATCCCAAATCCGCAAGAGATTGCCACGTCTTGGTCGATCTCATCAGGGTCGATCTCATGAGATTGACCCTGATCGACCCTGCTCCTCGCAATGACATGATCCGCAATCCCAAATCCGAAATCGAAAGATGCGTCTCCTCCTGACTGGTGCGACCGGCTTTGTCGGGTCTTATGTGCTGTCGGCCCTGCTGGCGGAAGGCCACACGGTGCGGTGCCTGATACGCCGTGAAACGACAGCCCTGCCGGCCACCGCCGAGAACGTGCGGGGTGACGTCACCGCCCCGGCTTCGCTACAGGCCGCGATGGAGGGCTGTGAGGGGGTGGTACATCTGGTGGGGATCATCGAAGAGCATCCAGCCCAGGGCATCACGTTCGAGCGGATGCACACCGAGGCAACGGCCCACGTCGTCGCCGCCGCACAGCAGGCGGGCCTCCAGCGGTTCATCCACATGAGCGCCAACGGTGCCCGCCCCGATGGGGTCTCGCGCTACCAGACGACCAAGTGGCAGGCCGAGGAGCACGTCCGCCACGCCGGGTTTGCCCACTGGACGATCTTTCGCCCCTCGGTCATCTTCGGCGATCCTGGCCCGAACCATCCGGAGTTCTGCACCCAGCTTGCCCGCACCCTCATCCGGCCCTTCCCCATCTTGCCGGTCTTCGGGGATGGCCTCTACGCCATGCAGCCCATAGCCGTCGAAGAGGTGGCCGCCGCCTTTGCGAAAGCGGTCACGCTCCCGGTGGCGCACGCACAGACGTATGCCGCTGTCGGCCTCACCCGCTTCAGCTACCTCGAAATCCTCGACCGCATCACGCGCGGGATGGGCCTGGCCCCCAAGCCCAAGCTGCACCAACCCATCTGGCTCGTGCGCCCGGTCGTCCGGGCCATCGGGCGGCTGGGCCTGTTGCCCATCACCCCGGACCAGTTCGAGATGCTCCTCGACGGCAACACGGGCAATCCCGACCCGTTCTACCGCGACTTCGGGCTGACCTACACGCCGTTCACCCCCGAAAACCTGGCCTATCTGCAAAGGGTGTGAACACGTTTCGGTGCAAAGTTTCGAAATCGTCTTCTGGCCTGCTTCCCGTGTCCTGCACGACTCGGTTATATTGTCCCGTGTTCAACTGCTCTGTTCGACCATCCCGGACACGGTTTTCATGGGGAAGAAGTACGTCGCCATCGCAGGCAACATCGGGGCCGGCAAGAGTTCGCTGACCAAGGTGCTGAGTGACTATTTCAAGTGGGAAGCCTATTACGAGCGGGTGGACGACAACCCTTACCTGACCGATTTCTACCAGGATATGCGCCGGTGGTCGTTCAACCTCCAGGTCTTCTTCCTTTCGAGCCGGTTCAACCACCAGCGGCAGATCGAGCAGTCCCCGCACTCGATGGTGCAGGATCGGTCGATCTACGAGGATGCCGAGATCTTCGCCCGGAACCTGTACGAGATGGGGTTGATGAGTGGGCGTGACTTCGAGAACTACACGGCCCTGTTTGCCATCATGACCTCGTACCTGCGCCCACCCGACCTGCTGGTGTACCTGCGGGCGTCGGTGCCTACGCTGGTGCGGCACATCCAGGCCCGTGGGCGCGACTACGAGTCCAGCATCCGCATCGACTACCTCGAACGGCTCAACCAGCATTACGAAAACTGGATCGGGCGCTATAACCTCGGCCCTAAGATCATGGTTGATGTGGACGAACTGGACTTTGTGAACAGCACGACCGACCGCAGCGAGATCATCGCCCGCATCGAGAGCCGTCTGTTCGGACTGTTTCCGGTATGAGCCATGACGACGGCGCGATGGTGTTGGCCCAGGGCGGTCATCAGGCGAGCATGCTGTCGGCTGCTGGGGGGGTGCCTGGGGCTGCTGGTAATGGGGAACGTCCAGGCGCAGGAGGTCGATTCAACCCGTACCCGGCCCGATACGATGCAGGTTGTGTCCACTCCGCCTGCTGCGGTGATCCCAGGCTGGTGGCAGGAGACGTTTGGCGAGGTGGTAGGTGATACGTTGCCCGCCCGGCAGTTCATCCCCGACACCGATGAAACTCTGGCGACCTTGCCTGGCACGTTTTTCTACGACTTCGGCAGTCCTGGCTGGCCGGATGCCTGGCACCCCTGGGGCCTCGACGGAGCACGGGTAGCACTGGTGTTGTCCGACGTGCCGATGCAGGACCTGGCAACCGGGGTGCCCCGGTACGACCTCGTGCCGTTTCCGTTCATCGTGCCGCCGCGCCTGCAACCGACGCGGCACGGCGCAGCCCTCGGCGTGGCGGCCACCGTCCGGGCGTTCGAGACCGCCCGGCCCCTCACCGAACTGCGCTACCAGTCGCTGAGCCTGGGGATGCAGTATGTGACGGTGGCCCATGCCCAGGAGCGAAGCCGCCGCCTGTTCGGGCAGCCGGGCCGCCTGCACGTGCTGTTTGGCTACGGGGGGCACGCCGCAGGGGGAGAATACCCCGGCAGCCGCCTCCGGCGCGGGCGGCAGGTGCTGGCCCGCCTGCGCTACCATCAGTCCCGATGGTCCGTCGAAGTGCGCAACCTGCACAACCGGCGGCGGGTGGGGGCACAGGGTGGCGTCTTGCCCTTCGGCAACGACTACGACACCATCTACCAGCGCCTCGGCGCCACGGTCCGCAACGAGGATGCCGAGCGCCAGACCCTCCGTAACGACCTGTCGCTGTCGCTGCAAGCCCGGCTGCTCCCGCAGCCCCTGCACACTACCGCGTTCTGGACGGTAGAGACCTTCGGCTATATGGTCTCCGGCGACACCCTGCGCACCCGGATGTACCGCTACGGGGTGTCCTTGGTACAGCCGCTGGGTGGCGTGCGGGTCCGGGTGGAGGGTGGACTCGAAGCCGTGCGCTCCGGCAATGCCCTGCCGGATACACTCGATCCGCGTTCGTACCTGCACGCAGCCGTGCGCGACACGGTACGGCTGGGGCGGCTGACTGCCGTGCTGGAAGGGGGGCTGCACACCGAAGCAGCCGCTGTATTTCCAACAGGGTTCGTCCACCTGCGGTACCGGGGGCTGTTTGCCGAGTTCGTCCAGGCGGGGCAACCCGTATCCTGGGTGGAGCGGCATGGGTTCGGCGGGTTGCTGCGCCCCGTCGCTGCCCGCCCCGACGGCCAGGTGCTGCACACGCGGATCGGGTTCCAGGCCCGGCGCGGCAGGTTCGACGCCATCGTCTTCGGCTTTGCCCACCAGGCATCGGCCCCCCTCGACCTGTTCGACATCGGGCGGGAAGATACCGTCCGGGCTATCGCCGTAGGTACGGCTTTCCAGCGGGCGGGCCTCGCACTGGACCTCGGCTGGCGGCGGGCTATGGGGCGTGGGCTGTATGCCACGCTGCAGCCGACCTTCATCACCTTCGTGAACCCGGAGGCCAGCCCCTTCCACGAGCGGGTCGCAGATGCCCTCCCCGAAGGCTTTGTACAGGGACGGCTCGGCATTCGGGCGCTGCTGTTCCAGCGGGACCTGCACCTCAACGCCTACCTGCAAGGCCGGGCCTGGACGTCGATGCGCGGGCGACGGCTGCACCCGGCCACCGGGCTGCTGTACGTCCCCGCCGCCGATGCCCGTCCGGTCGAGGCCTCCGGGACACTGGATGTGCGGGTGGAAGCGGGCGTCCGCACCGCCACCCTGTTCTTCGGCATGGTCAACCTCCTGAGCGGCACCGCCCTGTTGCCGGGCAACCTGATCGTCCCCGACTACCCACTCCCTGCCCAGCGCATCCACTTCGGCGTTTACTGGCCCATTCTGAATTAGCCGGGATTTCCCCTGCATTCTACATACCAGCAGGGGGGTGATTGCTTCTCAAGGACTTAGGAAATAAGTATTTAATATACAATAACTTAATGCCATTACATTGCTTGCCCCAACTTTCAACCGTCTGGTGCGTAAGGAGGGGCGTGTGCCCCCATAACCTGATTGCTCTATCTGTCGTGACTGCCCCGTTGCCCAGTCCTTATGAACAACAGGCGCTGGAAGACATCCGACGCTGGAAGAACCCACCGAAGCATTGGCTCTCGGACCCCCTGGCCCAGGCTAGCCAGGCGTGGCATGACCTGACCGACCGCATCCGCGACGTGCCCGGCGTGGCCTGGGTCATGGACAACGTGGTGACCGGGTTGCTGCAACTGACCAACGAGATCACCCAGGACAGCGTCTGGATTGAGGCGATCTACCGAGAATATGCAGCAGTGGGCCACGCTGTCGCAGGGCCGGAGGATATCCGCCGCCTGGACCTTGCCCAGATCGACGGGCGGATCAGGGGCCTGGCGACCAAATACCAGACGCTGGCGGCGGTCGAGGGCGCGGCAACGGGCTTTGCGGGCTTGCCGGGCCTCGTGCCGGACCTGGTGGCCCTCGTGGCCTTGAACCTGCGTGCTGCCGGGGAGTACGCTGCCTACTGCGGGTTCAATATCAGCCTGCCGGACGAACGCCTCTATGCCCTTACGGTACTGGATTTTGTGGCCCGCCCCGGCTCGAAAGCAAAAGAGATGACCCTCAAGCCCGCCCTGACGACCGCCAGCCGGGTGGCACGACAACAGGTGGTGAAAGCCATCGAGGACACCGTGATGATGCGGGCCATCCAGAACCTCGTCCGCTCGCTGGGCCTCCACCTGACCCAGGCCAAGCTGGCCCAACTCGCCCCCGTAGCAGGTGCAGCAGTCGGGAGCACCTACAATGCCTGGTACACGGGACGGGTGTGTGAGGCGGCCTTTCACCTCTACCGCGAACGGTTCATCGAAACCAAGTATACCCCCGTCCATGACCAAACCGATGAGGGGTCGTGTTAAAGACGATCCCCTAACCGTTACAAGGTACTGGTCACCTTACGGACCTTGCAGATGAAGAATGCTTCCATCCGGGCATCAGGTAAGACGCGCCGGGCCTCGACGAGGCGCGGATGAAACCTCCGACCCTGCCAGGCAGCCAGGGGTAATTGCAAGTTGTCAAGGTCCAGCCCGATAGGCTCTACCTGGAGGGCCTCGCCGAACCGGTCGAGGATGCGGCTGACGACGCCCTCGTTTTCTTCGGGGGCGAAGGCACACGTGGCATAGACCAACGCCCCACCTGGCCGCAGGCATTGCACTGCCGAGAAGAGCAGGCGCTGCTGCTTGTGGACCATCTCCTTGATCTTGTACAGGCTCCAGTACGCGAACGTCTCCGGCACATCGGTCCGGAAGCGCCCTTCTGTCGAGCAAGGCGCATCGAGGAGCACCCGGTCGAAATACTCCGGGCGGTGGTGCCACACGCTGATGCCATCGCGGAGGTAGGTGCGGACGTTGCTGGCCCCCTGCGCCGTGAGGTTGTCGCGCAGCTTGTAGTAGCGGCTTTTGACCACCTCGACGGCAGCCAGTTCGCCCACCCCGCGCATCTGACAGGCGATCTGGAGGGTCTTGCTGCCGGGGGCAGCGGCCAGGTCCAGTACCCGTTCGCCGGGCTGAGGGTCCAGCACCACTACAGGGATCATGCTGGCGAGGTTCTGGACGTAGAGTCTTTGTTCTCGATACGCCGCTGTCTCCAGCAGGCGCGTCCGTTCCTCCGGTGCCACCCAGCAGGCATCCAGCTTCCAGGCAACCCGATGCAAGCGAAACCCGTCCGCTGCCAGTTCGGCCATCACAGTCTCCGGTGTAGCCCGCAACGTGTTCACCCGGAACGCCGTCGCCTGGGGGGTTGCAAACGACGCCATCACCCCGGCCAGTCGGGCCGGGGGTACGATTTGCTCCAGCCGGTCGATAAAAGCATCCGGGAGGGGCAAGGAGACAGGCGACGGATACAAGGCTTTGGGGAAAGATCAGGGTCGGGGCTGAAACGCGAGAGAGCACCGTCTTGATTCTTCAGGAAGCAGGATACCTGCATCTGACGAATCTGCTCTTCGGCTGAGGTAGTGCCCATCTGGGAAATGCGAAAGTTGCACATTTCCCCGTCAGTGGTTTAAGGACATACTGCTCCGGTGCGATATATTACCCTGGATTGTGGGCGTCCCGCGCCGGTGGAGACGCTGCCCCTGTTGACCCTGAGACGCTTGTATGAATCCCCGACGCGGCGACGATGTCATTCGGTGCTCTTTCTGTGGCAGAACGGCCCACGAAGTGATGTCGATGGTGGCTGGGCCAGAAGTGTACATCTGCGACCGCTGCATCCACGACGCAGCAGGCATCGTCCGGAACGACCTGGCGGCCTACCATGCGCAGATGCCCAACGCCGCGCCGATGCCGTCGGCCCGCCGGACAGCCCCGCACCGCCGCCACCTCTCGCCCCACGAGATCAAGGCGGCCCTGGATGAATATGTGATCGGGCAGGAGAACGCCAAGAAGGCCCTGTCGGTGGCGGTGTACAACCATTACAAGCGCATCGACGCCGACGACTACTTCCGGCAGTACGACGACATCGAGCTGGAGAAGTCTAACATCCTGCTCATCGGGCCGACCGGCACTGGCAAGACCCTGCTGGCCCGCACCCTCGCCCGCATCCTCGATGTACCCTTCTCCATCTCCGACGCCACCGCGCTGACCGAGGCCGGGTATGTGGGCGAAGACGTGGAGAGCATCCTGGCCCACCTCCTCCATGCCGCCGACTTCAACGTCGAACGCGCCGAGCGGGGCATCATCTACATCGACGAGATCGACAAGATTGCCCGCAAGGGCGACAACGCCTCCATCACCCGTGACGTGTCGGGCGAAGGCGTGCAGCAAGCCTTGCTGAAAATCCTCGAAGGCACCATCGCAGGTGTGCCGCCCAAGGGCGGACGCAAGCACCCGGAGCAAAGCCTCATCAACTTGAACACCAGTAACGTGCTGTTCATCGTCGGCGGGGCGTTTGAAGGGCTGGAAAGCATCATCGCGCACAGGCTCTCCTCCAGCACCATCGGCTTCCTCTCGCAAGGGCGCAAGAAGGTAGACAAGAAAGACCCGTCGATCTTCCAGTATGTGGAGCCGGACGACCTGCTCAAGTTCGGACTGATCCCGGAACTCATCGGGCGCCTCCCGGTGGTGGCTCCGCTCAACGCGCTCTCGGCAGAAGCCATGCACGACATCCTCACCCGCCCCCGCAACGCCCTGGTCAAGCAGTATCAGAAGCTGCTGGCGATGGATGGGATCGACCTGATCTTCGACGAGGAGGCCACCAGCGCGATTGTCGAGAAGGCACGGGCACGCGGCACCGGGGCGCGCGGCCTCCGGGCCGTCATGGAAGAGACGATGCTGAACATCATGTTCAACATCCACAACTACGCGGGCATCGGGCTGTGCCGCATCACCCGCAGCACGGTGCTGGACGGGGCCGAACCGATCTACGAGGCCCGCAAGGCCAGCGCGTAACCGCCCCTGTTCTACCTGTTCCAGGCGCACGATCCCCCGATCCTGCGCCTTTCTTGTGGGGTTTATTCTATCTTGGTACTTGGTGCTTGGGAAAATCCGCAAGAGATTGCCACGTCGCTACGCTCCTCGCAATGACATGATCCGTAATCCGAGAATCGACCACTCCCATGACCGATCTCATGAGATTGGTTAATCCCTCCTGTCCAGGAGGGGCACTCGGTTGGGTCTTTGGAACGGCCTGCGGCGGCCTTTGGGTAAGCGATTCCCCTCCTTGGACAAGGAGGGGCCAGGGGTGGTTGGATCACCCGCCCCAATCGACCTCCCCCGCCCCAATCGACCTCCCCCGCCCCAATCGACCT
>CAZLRO010000126.1:0-10469 GCA_964561865.1 uncultured Rhodothermaceae bacterium
ACGCCCGGCCCGATCCGGATTGCGGTTCTGCGGACGGCGTTCCCGGTCTGGATTACGGGTAGGTCGCTGGTCGCGGGGGCGGGTTTGCCGGGCCGGAGGCGATCCGTCGGGCACAGTACGCAACAGCACCTCCAGGCCGCCGCCGGTAGAGAACAAGTAGTGCCAGCCTTCGGCCCCATTGTTTGCCAGCAGCCGGGGATCGCCCACCTGCCAGGCCACATACAGATGGTCGCCCGACACTTGCAGGGCTGCCCGGAGGTTGCGTGATGCCTCCAGCGTCACCCACGCGGCGGCATCCCATTCCGAAACATCGCCGTCCAGGCGAGGAGCTTGTCGGGAGACGAACACGGCCATCGGTTGCATCCCTGCCCCTGAACCGGCCACGGCAGGCTGTGTGGGCAGGTTTGCCAGGTCCGCAGCGGTCACGGTGAGCGGGAAGGGCGGAAGGCGGTGGACAGTCTCGAGACCCGTCACGGCGAAGATGCTGGCGTGTTCCTTTCCGGCGACCAGGTAGATCGACCCGTCGTCTTCGGTCTGGTTGATCGAGGGCCAGAAGGCTTCCTCGTCGAAGCTAAAGGCGTCCAGCGCCATCCCCCGGCGTGCTTCCGGGGTGCGGAGCAAGGGCTTGGTACGGGCATCGCCGCCCAGTTCCTGCACAAACAAGCCGTCGGTGGTGAGCAGGTAGATGCTTCCCCGGTCGCTGGCGATGGCCCAGAGTTCACCTGCTGCACCAGCCCGTGGCGTCACGGTATAGCCGATGACCCGCGCGGTCTCGACGAGTTCGCCTGGCCCGCCGGGCTGGGAGGTATCCTCGCGTTTGAACCAGGGGCTGTGATACGTCCACCGGGCGCGCCCGTCGCGGAAGCCCTGGACAGGCCCGCCCGCATGGATGACCCAGCCGTCCTGTGCCCGCAGCACGTCTGCATCTACACTGCCGGGCGTGCCCAGCGAGCGCCACGACGACAGGTCATACACCGGGATGCCCCGTTCGTTCAGGCGCGGCGCGGCCACCGTCTGCAACGCCGAGGTGAGGATCGAGAGGTCGCGGTCCACCGAGACGAGCGTGCCCCGGTGGTCCACGCCGGTCTTGTACTGCACTTCTGCTGCATCCACGCGGCGGTTATCGTTCTGGTCGGACCAGATGTAGAAGAACCGTCCGTTGGGATCGGGGAAGTGGGAACGGACGGCCTGCAGGCCCTGCCAGGTCTGGTTGGCATTGGGGCCGTGCATTCCCGCGACGGCCACCAGCCGGGCCTGGGCCGTGTCTTCCTCCCAGCGCCAGATACCCACTACGTTCTTCATACCCTGGTAGGCCTGGTTGAAGGTGTTGACCAGGAAACGTTGGTCTTCTACATAGGCGGCCTGCTCCGGCCCCATTGCGGGCAACAGGTCGTAGCCCTGCTCGGTGACGCGCATGTAGAGGCTGGACGGCGTAGCGGTGCCGCTGGCCCAGTCGAGGGTGAAGGCGTAGGCTCCGCGTCCGGTTTCGCCCTGTAACTCGTTGCCCCGCCCCCCGGCGGCGTAATAGAAGCGGGTGCGGTCGCGGGGGTCGATCATGCCGCCTCCACCGTATTTGGGGGGGCCATACCAGGCGCGGTCGAACGACCCGTCGGCGTTCCAGCGGCTAAGGCGTTTGGGCAGGTAGCTGGCTTCGGCCACCCAGAGGCGTCCCCGGCTGTCGAAGGCCAGACCCAGGGGGTTGTGCATCCGCTGCGCGTCGTAAGCCCCCAGCCGCAGTCCGCCCGGCTGGCCGATAGTGCGCACCAGCCGCCCCCCGGCATCGAACACCTTCACCTGATGGCTGCTGCCCAGGTCGGTCACGTAATACTGCCCCCGCTCGTCCAGTACGAGGTGTCGAGGGTCTTCCAGCCCGCTGCCCACGACGACCTGCCCGGTGCCGAGCCGCCCGGCCTCCCAATCGACGCTGTAGCGTTGCACGGCCTGTTGTGTCACCACATAGAGGTTCCCTGCCGGATCGACCCACAACCCTTTGGGGTTGGAGAGCGGCGCCTGCCCGATGCGGCGTCCATCGCGGATGAAGAGCAACTGGTCCTCGAGCGGCAGGCTCAGCACCACCGTGCCATTCCAGGCAGCCAGCTCTACGCCCACCTCTCGCTCATGCGGGGTCTGGAGTTGCTGTGTGTAGCGGCTTTCGTGCTGGCCGTCCGCCTGATGGGCATAGAGGGTCAGGTCGCGGCCCTTGCGGATGGAGACGGCATAGAAGGAGACGCGGTCCTCCCGGCGGGGTCCGGCATCGCGGGCGAGGGCATAGCCTCCTTCCCAACCGATCTTCATGCCATAGAGCTTGCGTCCCTCCAGGTCCAGCCACATGAGGCCGTGTCCGGTCTCGGCCACGGGGGCACACACCACCAGCTGGGGCTGTGGCCCATACGGAGATCCGCTGGGGAGGAACAGCACATCCACCGCCGGGGAATGGTCGGCCAGCCACGCCCCCTTGCCGTCGGTCGTATGCCAGGGAGGGGTACCGGGGCTTTGCACGGCCATTTCATAGCGCACACCAACGCCAGCATGTACCAGCCCGTAGACGTGGTACGTCCCAGCCGAGACGGTGCGTGGGACCACCTCGTAGGTCGAGCCGGTATTTTTCTGCTGGAGGTTACGGACCTCCCCCAGGTCGCGCCCATCCCAGTAGACGGTGTGTGTTCCTGCCTCGAACCAGGTCTGGGCCATCAGGTTGCGCACGCGCTGCCCGGCAGCATCATCGATGACGAGCGTGACGTACCCGGCAGTCTCGATGGTGAAGGTGATGGGGATGCCCTGCCCTTCCTTGCCGAACGCCGGACGTACCGAGGGCGTGCTGGACGGGGCGGCGTCGTGGGAGGCACAGGAGAGGAAGGTGAGCAGCGGCAGCACGAAGGCCAGGAGGTGCCGATGCATGACGGGTCGGAACGGGTCGTCTCGTACGATAGTACCCCGCACCTGCTGCAGCGGCCGGAGCCGATGGATAGGTCCACGCATGGTTGTATAGGCCCTCCGGTCCATCCCCTTCTGTCTGGACAAATCATGACCCAGGGTTCATCAGGCACGTGCGGCGGCCAGGGGGGCCCGTCTTGCAGCCAGCGCCTGCCGATAAAGCTGGTCTGTTGCCTCCGCAATAGCAGGCCAGGTGAACATATGCGCTCGGTTTCGGGCCTGTACCCGTGCTTCCTTCAGCCGGGCTGGGTCTTGCAGCAAAGCCACCATCCGGGCTGCCATGCCCCTGGTGTCGCGGGGAGGCAGGATAAATTCGGAGGAGAGCATCTCGGGCGGACCTGGTACATCGTAGGAGAAGACCGGGATCGCGGCGGCGAGCATCTCCAGGACCGCCAGCGGGAACCCCTCGGCATAGGTAGGCAGCACCCCGATGGAACAGTCAGCCAGGTGACGGGGCAGCGTTTCGGGTTCGAAGGTGGGCACCACCTCAATCCGGGTGCGCAGGGCCGGGGCAAACTTCGCCCGAACGGCCTCTGCGCTGTTGTACATCCCCTGTGTACCCAACAGCCGGTACTGCACCACTGGCAAGACCCGGTGGATACGCCGGAACACATCCGGCAGATCCGCAGCCCCTTTCCGCGGGCCAAACATGCCGATAAAAGCCACGCGGGGCTGGGACGGCGGTTCGGGGGAAAGGACATCAAAAGCGGCCCGCTGCGCCGCCTGCATCCCGTTGGGAAACACATGTACCTTGCCCGGATCAACGCCCTGGGCCACGAGGGCTTCGCGGGCGTGGCGGTTCAACACCGTCGCCAGGTCGGCCTGCTGGAAGGTACGGTTCATGCGCGGCAATTCGGCTTCCCGCCGGCGCTTGTACAGTTCGTGCTTGAAGAAGTCCAGCGCGGTATGCAGGTCTACAATCGGTGTACGGGGGGCATACACCTCGTTGTGCCGCAGCAACTGTGCCCGTGCCACCAGCACCTGCGTCGGGGAGAAGTCGCTGCGTTCGAGCGGGAAAAACTTGGCATCGAAGTCGATCACGTCGAAGTCTGCCGCCCGCTGGCGCACCCAGGGATAGAGCTTCGCCGCATAGTCCTGCTTGTCGGACTGTGCCCCCACATCAGGCGGTCCGACCAGGGTTGCTTCCCAGCCGAAAGCCTGGAGGGCCTCGGCCAGTTCCATCAACATCTTGGCCGCGCCGAGCTTGCGGTCGAGCGGACACGGGGCACAAAACAGGATTTTCATTGCCAGTTCGCGTCGGACTCGTAGCCCGTCTGGATGAGCAGGTCGTTGTATTTCTCCTTGAACGCGGCCACATGGGCGGCGTTGAAGTGGTTGCGCCAGTCGCCCGCCTGGCCTTTGCGGTAGTGGCTCTTCACGTTTTCCTGCCCTTTCTTGCGCCCTCCGGAGAGCCGTTCAAAGCTCATGCGGTCCAGCACATGGCGCAACGTGGCATGGCTGAGGTGTTCCCGTGGAAAGCGCATCGGGAAGATCGGCATCCTGCCGGGCATGAACCGTCGCCCGCGCTGGTTCCAGACATTCATCCCCATGATGAACCGGTCTGTCAGGCTGTCGGTCTGCCCTTCGAGCAGGCCCAGGTGCCCGAAGATACGGGTAAACGATTCGAGGGGTTTTGCCGAGAGGTCTTCCAGCTTCATCTCCAGCACGTGCGGCTGCCGGTAGTCCCACCGGATCATGGGGTCGAGGAACTGCCGACTGAATTCCATCTCCAGCATCAGCCCCTCCTCCATAGGTAGTTCGAGCAGGCGCGCCCGGTGGGGAATCAGTTCCGGCCACTGGTCGGTGGGATGGCTGTTGCGGTGCGAGAAATAGCCGGAGACGATGATGTCCCGCGGGTCTCGCACCACGTGAAAGCCCCGATGGGCGGGCAGCGTCCCGATGTACTCGGCATCGGCGTTGATGTAGGCCAGCATGTTGCACCGCCAGGACTGTACAAAGCCCCCCAGCGAGCCAAAGGGTTCGAACTGGCGTGTCTGTGCTACGATCTTGAAATGCCAGCCCAGGTGAAAACACGCTTCCCGGAGGATGTTGTCGATCCAGCCTGTCCCACACTTGTGATGTCCAAAGAAAACACGCAACGGTTGGTTGGTCATAAACGGTTGTTGGTCTGGTCTCGATCTGTTATGGACAACGTCCTATTCGCCCCGGACGGGTGTCGCCGGAGGCTGGTGGGGTGGTCTTCAGCGATGTTGTACAAAATACAGCAACCGCTCGTAGAGTGCATCCACATCGCCGGTGGGCACCACGAAACCGTTCTCGCCTTCCCGAACGAGGTCTTTCATCCCGGTATCTGCGGTGACAATCACGGGAGTGCCACAGGCCAGGGCCTCGGCTGGCGCATAGGCGAACCCATCCTCGTAGGAGGGGTGTACACACACGTTGGCCTGCTGGAAGGCGGGCAGCGGATCACCCGGCCCCACCTGGATGCGGGGGTCACGGGCCATCCAGCCCTTGATGTAGCGCCCCATAGCCCGCGACGTCCATCCCCCCATCAGGCGCAACACGGCGGCCTTCACCGGCAGCCGGGCAAAGGCTTCGAGCAACACCGGGATGCCCTTCGGCACGGTAATGCTCCCGGCGTAAACGACCCGGAAAATCCCGTCATCCGGACGTGTGGGGGGCGGTACAAACCGTGGCAACGGCTTCAACGGAAAGAGAACGAGCTTCGAAGCGGCAACGCCGGCCTCCAGGAAGGAGGTAGCAGTATACCGGGAGTTGACGTAGATGCGGTCGGCTGCCTCGTACTCGGCCAGGGCTTTTCGGATAGCGGCTTCGTTCAGCCAAGTCTCTCGCATCCCCCACTGTGCAAATGCCGCCTCATGGCGTTGCCGGATGGTATGAACGTGGCTATTGCCCACATGCACTCCGAGCAGTTCAACTCCTAGACGGCGTGCCTTTCGGAAGCTGTGCAGGGCCTTGCCGGTAAAGGCCAGGAATCCATCTGTTCGCGTCTGAAGCCGCCGTGCGACTGCCCGGTCGAACAGGTCTCCGCTCAGGTGGTACTTCCCTGCCTGGTTGAAGCGCAGGGGGGTGTATTCGAGGAAGGGTCGCAGCAGGGGCAGATGTACGACCTGTCCGACGGCCTCATCGCCGGGCTTGAGGCCAATCGAATAATAGGCCCCCAGTTCACCCGTAGCCCGTGCCTCCTCGACGACCTGGGCAAAGTGCTGGCCCAGGCCCCCTTTCCCGTAGGGCGCACGACAGGAGACCACGATCATCAGTAGCCCCACAGGGTTACGAGGTCACGCCCCAGCAGGGTGCTGATGTACTCTACCTCCGGCCGGAATTGCGTTTTTAGCCGGGCGGCCAGGGCCGGATCGACCTCATCCTTCGGCTCGAACACGAGGGTGTCGTAGGCTTGCCGGACCAGCTTCTTGCGCATCGGGGCAGGGAGCAGCCGCCTGGCAAGGGCCTTGACTGGGGCGGCCCACCCCTGGCCGAACGTCAACCGCCGCACCAACTGCTGCATCGACTTGGAGCGGAGCTTGCTGCCTTCATTGACCGTGCGGAAATCCGGGGTAAAGTTCGGATTGAGGCCCAGAAACGCCAGCACCTGCCGGTAGGTACCTGCGTTGTCGCGCCGGAAGTCATCGTAGAGAAGAATCAGCAACTGGGAGCGGTCGAACACTTCCAGGTACCGTTGCAGATGTGCAGCATAGCGAATGCGTTCCGAATAGTAGTTCAGTTCCGGCACCAGGCATCCCTTCGGCAGCCGCTGCCCCTGTCGGCGAAAGGGTTCCAGGGCCAGCGCCTTTTCAAAGTCCTTTTCATCTTCCCCTTCCGTCACCGGATTCTTGAGTTGCTGCAAGTGGTACGAATGCAGGAAGCTCACCGGCTCGCGCAGGATGAAGACTAGCCGTGCATCCGGGTTGAAGGCATGGATTTCACGGGCCGCCACCGACGAATACAAGTACACGGCGCTGGCTTCTCCGCAGATCTGGTCGGGCCGGGCGTGCTCAAACAACCCCAGATACCAGTCGAGGGAATGGGGATGGAACGAGCCTGCCGGGTCCGGGTCGCGCAGGAAGTCCCGGGCAAAGTAGTTCGGTTCCTTCGGGCTGGACATAAACACGTCGGGGTGTACCTTGAGGAACTGGTACAGCGCCGAGGTGCCGCTTTTCGAATTACCGGCGATGAAAAAGGAGGGGCGTGTCACAGGGCATGTCCGTTGCGGGCCGTCCGTTCGGAACTATCGGCCATCTCATGTTCCGGGGGCTGCGTCCTCACCGGTGCCGTGTCGCCCAGCCAGAGGGTCGTCAGGTCCCGGTTCAGCAGGATGCCCAGGCGTTCGATCTCGGGGCGGAAATACGTTTCCAGGCGCGCACGGGTCTCCGGGAGCAGCGGCGGGCTTTCCTGCGGCTGCACATTCCGACGCATCAGTAACCGCCCGACCCAGGCCCGCACCGATCGGGGTGCCAGCACCCGTA
Source organism: uncultured Rhodothermaceae bacterium (assembly GCA_964561865.1). GTDB lineage: Bacteria > Bacteroidota > Rhodothermia > Rhodothermales > CAZLRO01 > CAZLRO01. Next base: position 7,383 of record CAZLRO010000126.1, read on the forward strand.
GTACACGACGCAGGGTCTTGAACGAATCGGGGCGACGCAGGAAACGGTTCAGAAACACATTGCGGATGTTCCGGCGGCTGTTGACCACCTTGAATTCGGGCTGGAAGTCCGGATCTAAGCCCAGAAACAGGAGCACCTCCCGATAAACCCTGGGCAGATCGGACTTGAAGTCGTCATACAGAATCACGTGTACATGGTCTGGCCCGAACACCTCAAGGTAGCGCTGGACGTGTGTTGTGTAGAGGGCAGCATCGGTATGGAAGTAGCGGAATTCCCGATCAAACAGTTCCGTACCGCTTCGGAACCGATGGAGGTACTCGGCCTTGCGGGCTTCCTGGGTATCGAGGGCTTCTTCGAGCGAGAGGACGCGCCGGTTGACTTCGTCAATCACCCCGGCGGGGGTGGGATCTCCCACCCAGAGAAACATGTTGTACAGCGAGGGAATCATCGTCGCCGGGTTGCGCAACATGATGATGATGTCGGCCTCCGGGTTGAACGCCTTGATCTCTTGCGCAGCCGTTTCCGACCACAGGTACCAGACGGACGCCTCCCCGACCCGCTTCTGCGTGGTCACTTCCCGAAAAAAGTCCAGGTACCATTGCTCGTCGATGCTATGGGGGCCGGGGTAGTGGGGCGGGCGCAGGTCGCGGCCAAAGTAGTGCCGCTCCTTCTTCGCCATGAAGACCTCCGGGTGCTCCTTCAGGTAGGCGTACAGGGCGGTGGTCCCGCATTTGGGCGCCCCAACGATGAAAAAGTCCGGTTTTCGCATGGTCTGCCGCCCTCCAGGATCGTTCAGGCGGATGGTTTGAGGTTCCTGCCAGGTGCCAATGAGGGCGTCATTGCCCACGTACAGCCCGCACGACGGGCCGCATCCAGCCCATCACACGCGGTACGGTGGCGGCATAGACCCGGTTCAGGGTGCGGAAGCGGGCCACTCGACGCTCTACATCTCCCAAGACCTGTACCTGTTCGGCAAAGAGTTGGCGGGCATACCGATACAGTTCCAGGTCCAGTTCATTGTATTGCAAGACGACGCGGCGGGACGCATCCGAGAGCACTTCGCGAGGTTTACGGTTATGCCCTACGTTCTCGCGGGCATAAAGCAGGTTGCGCCAGTGCCAGCCATAGGCTTGCTGCAACAGCAGCAGCGACTCGTCGAACCGCTCGGTCAACCCCACCACGGCATGACGGGCCAGGTTGTCCTTGGCCTTTTGCAGCAACGCCTCGGTGAACGCCTCCCGCTCCGGCAGCCGGTCTTGCAGGAAACATTCCAGCAGATAGCCGGACAGGTACGCGGTCTGCATGTTGCAGCCGGGGCGCAGGTACGTCTGCACGAACCGGTCGATGGTCAGGTCTGACGGTATCTTGCCCTGCCGCAGGAACATGTAGTAGCCGGACATCACCCGGTCGATCGGTTCCCGCAGAAACGTGAAGTAGGAATAGGTATAGCGGGACGGCAGCAACGTATGTACGCCATACCCCCCGTGCGTCACCACCACCTCGACGGGGCGCTGTTCGGTCTCCATCCGCGACCGCAGGGCCTCGAACCGCACGCCGTGTTCCTCCGGCGTCATGGAGAAGAAGACCGACTGGGGCGAATACTGCCGCCACAGAATGGTCCTGAGGGTACTGCCGGCCGTCTTGTGGATGTGCCCGAAGATGAGCACAGGGGGGGCCATGCCCGGTTCAATCGCTAAGGACATCGGCTTCTTCGGAAACGCGGATCACGGCCTGCTTTTGCAGTTTCACTTTTTGAGGACCTTTGGCTCGTCCCAGCTTGCGCCGCACGACCTCGGTCAGGCCGTCTTTCAACCAGGCCGGGGCCAGCAGCCAGGCAACGGCGGCATACACCAGCGTCGTACACAGCGTGCCGAGGACCGCCCGCACGGGCACGGGCATGGACAGCATCAACAATAGCTTGCCCGCCACACTGGAGGCCAGCACGGGCACCAGCACCCAGAAAGCCGCGCCAAAAACTTTCCGGTTTGCCCCCTTGCCCAACAGGCGTACCTGCTGTGGGGTGGTCAGCGCCAGACTTATGATCTCGGCAATGGGAACGCCAATAAAGGCAAACCGGGCGACGCTGCCGCCCATCTGGTTCAGTCCATAGACCAACGAGAAGCTGAGCACCATGCTGACCACGGTGGTGTAGAGCGTGTTGTTCATCACCTTGCGGACCTGTCCGGTCGCACTCAAGGCTGTCTTGACAGACCAGCTCACTGCGTTGATGTTTAGCAGCACCGCATACAGTACCAGCGCAGGCATGGCGGGCAGCCATTTGGCGGTATAAATCCAGGCCACCAGATCCTGCCCATTCGTAAACAGGATCGCTACCCAGAAGCCTCCCAGCAGTGCAAAGTACACGACATACCGGGAGAGGATGTCCTGCACCTCGTCGAGGTTGTCCTGGATGCGGGAGAAGTGGGGCAACGAGACCCGGATCACGTTCTGGGCCATCTGCAGTGGCTTGCGCCCGTTGGCCGAGGCCCAGGTCAAAAATCCGACGGCGGCCGGGCCGACCAGTGTAGCCACCAGCGTCGGCGTCACCCAGTTGCGCATGTTCCCCAGTACCCGGTTCACCTGAAACGGCAGTCCGAAACGCAGCATCTCCTTCGCCAGCGGTCCGTCGATCCGGAACCGCACCGGCCAGGGAGCTACCAGGTAGACCAGCACCACCCCCAGCACCGACTTGACCATGACGGCCCCCACCAGGCTCCACACCCCAAACCCCATCCAGGCCATCACGACCGCCGTACCCTGGTAGGCCACCCCCTCGACCATCTCGATCACAGCCAGCTTCTCAAACCGCAGGTGCCGCTCCAGTTGCAAGGCACTGGCGTTCTTCCAGGCATCGAGGTAGAGGTGAACGGCCAGCACCCGGATCAGCCAGACGAACGAGGCGGCCCCTTCGCCATACAAGCCTGCGATCCACGGGGCCAGCACCCAGGCCAGCACCACCACTGCCAACACCAGAAAATGCCGCACCGTAAAGCTGACCTGCATGTCGTGGTCAGTCAATTCCTCCTTACGCTGGATCAGGGCAGGCGACATCCCGAAGTCAGCCAGCAAGGCCATCTGCAGGACGAT
>CAZLRO010000127.1:0-10338 GCA_964561865.1 uncultured Rhodothermaceae bacterium
GTGTTCGAGGCTGAAATACCGGGCCACGAAGAACAGGACGGTGACGAAGGTGAGGCCGTAGAGCGCGAACACATGCCAGGTGACCGGCACGGTAAAGCTCTTTTTGAGCAACTTGGGGGGCAGCAGGTTGATCTTCTCGAACGACCCCTGCATCAACTCGTCCTTCATCAGCCGCATCCCGGCAACCATCGCCAGCAGCAAGGCCCGTATGGGCGGCTCCCCGTCGGTGCGAGGGATGTAGCGCCGCAGCGAGTGGACGCGCGTATCGGGGAAGAACAGGCGGAAGCTCTCGATCAGACTCTGTTCCCGTTCATCTCCCAGGAGCAACACCTGCTGTACATCGCCGGTGCCATACTCGTCCTGCAACAGTAGCACACGGCTGCAAATGGTTTCTGTGGCATCGAAGGCGGTGATGGTATGCAGGCTCTCGTAATGCTGCAAAACCCCGTCTTCGATGAACATCACAAGTGTGTCCTCATCCCCGACCCGAACGACGAGCACCTTGCGGGGAACGTCCGGGTCGGTGGGTTCGGAGGGCGGCATGAAGGCCAGGTTCTGGGTGGGATCTTCCTCCCCCTGAAACCCTTTATCTCCGAGCAGGACGGCCATCCGGGCCAGGCCCAGGTAGAGGGCCACCTCGGTATCGAGCAGCCAGGATGGAACCGGGCTTTTCTTTTCTTCGCGCAGGATACGGACCGTGTTCGCCACAGGTTCGTTGGCCTTCGGGATGAGGGCCACTACCCGGGGCTGTCCGTCTTCGGAAGGGGTCATAGGCAGAAACGCCACCCGCTCGGCATCTACCGGGCCGTCGTACTGCGCCCGGAGCAGTTCCACCAGATGGTTGCCATGCCCTTCCTTGCGGGTCGATCCCTTGCCCTGTTTGGCTTTCCGGTCTGCCCGCGCAGGCTTGCTGACAGCAGGCTCCTTTTCGCGGCTGGCCGCCTTGTCGCGGGGGTTCGACACCTTTAGCTCGACCGTCGTAACCTCGGCGGAAGACCCGCAGAAGGCCACGCGGGGGTCCGGGTACCCCGCCTCTGCACATTCGGCCAGGATGTCGATCATCTCCAGCTCGAACGTCCGAACGACGGTATAGGGGTCCTGGTCTTCATGGGCACCCCGTCCCGACTTGTCGCGTCCGTCGAACTCCGAGGAGAGAAACATGTCCGAGGCCGCGTCGCTGCCGAACTGGATCGAGAAGTCCTCTCCATTGGCCTTTTCGGCCCGCCCACCGTCGATGGCAGAGGAGAAGTCCAGTTCGGGGGTAGCCTGGTGGCGGAACCGGCGGAACTGCCGCACGACCCGAGGGCCATCCGGGGTTTCTTCCAGCAGCGCGGCATAGATCGTGCGGCTGGTGGCCATCACACCGAGGACACAGGTGTTCGATCCGTTCTTTTTCATAACCTTCAGGTACAAAAGCCCGGTATGCTTGACGTATGGATTATTGCCGCATCAACTGTTCCAGGCGGCGCTTGTTATTGGCGTAGCTGATAGCTGTTTCGGGGGTGATCTGGCCCTGGCGCATCAGACGGTACAGGTCCTGTTCGAGGGTGATCTGTCCCTGGCCCCATCCTTCCCACATCATCTGGTAAATTTCACCAGCGTTGTTATTCTTGATGGCAGCCCGGGCCGAGGGGGTCATCCACATCACCTCCTTGGTCAGGACACGCCCGCCGCCGATCTTGGGGGCGAGTTTCTGGGAGATGACGCAGCGCAGCACGTCGGCCAGGCGGTTACGCACGCGGTCCTGCTCTTCTGGCGGGTATTCCCCCACCACACGGTCGAGGCTTTCCACCGCCGAAGACGTGTGCAGCGTGGAGAACACCTTGTGCCCGGAGTCGGTGATCTCAATAGCGGAGGAGATCGTCTCCGGGTCGCGCATCTCGCCGATCACCACGATGTCGGGGTCCTGGCGCAGCGACTGCACGATGCCGTCCTTGAAGGTGTTCACGTCGCGCCCAACCTCACGGTGGCGCACGATACACTTCTTGGACTGGTGCATGTATTCAATCGGCTTGCCGATGACGACGATGTGTCCGGCGAAGTCTTCGTTATTGGCATCGACCACTGCGTCGAGCGTAGTGCTTTTCCCGGAGCCGGTCACGCCGGTGACGAGGGTGAGGCCGTCGCGGACGTAGTTGAACATCAGCCCCTGCTCAATGAGGGGATGGAACTGAAGGGACTTGAGCGGGCGCAGCTTGTCGTTGATGGCGCGCATGTTCAGCCCCAGGTGCTCCACATCGAAATAGCACGTGGCCCGGAAACGGTGTGGGCGGGCATCGGGGTTGTCGTTGGGCAGCTCGGCCGAGAAGTCCACCGAGCGCCGGTCGATGAGCACGTGCTTCTGTTTCTCGGTCAGCAGGGAGAGGAAGAGCAGGTCCGTCTCGTCCATTGAATAGTGCCCCATGCCCTCATCCGGGCACTTGTCGCCATCGACGCGATACCAGATGCGGCCATTGCCACCGGGTCCGCCGGCGTCCAGGTCGCTGGCCTTGACCTCGAGCATCCGCCGGATGAAGTGTTCTACATGGATGCGTAACCCGGTACGGTCCCGGTCGGTGAGCAGGGCAAGCTGGTCGATGAAGAACCGGATGCGGTCCTCACCGCGCACGCCATAGGGGACGAAGCTGATGATGGTGCGGCATACATCGGGCAACGGAGGCACCAACGGAGCCTTCACCCGTGCTGTGCTGCCCTCGACCGGGCGGGTGGGCGGCATGCCCGGCAGGTTGATGCTGGGGGGAAAGGTGTTCATGCAGTTCGGCAAGTACAGACCTGGGCATACAATCCCGGCAGGATGCAAGTCCTCTTCCTCCGTATCGACCAATCGGCGAAATGCTTAAAACAGGCCAGGCCATAAAAACACCGCCCCGCTTCCCAGACCGGGAGCGGGGCGATATGCAAAACAGAGGGGTAGCCGCTCGGTTAGTAGGCACCGTGGCCGGTGAGCACAACCCGAACGGTGCGGCCCAGGATCGTCAGATCGTGCCAGATCGAGACCCTCCGCACATAGTCTTCATCCAGCTCCAGACGCCTCTTGAAGGTCAAGGTATTGCGTCCACTCACTTGCCACAGCCCGGTGAGGCCAGGTTTGACCTGGAAGATGAGGTCGTGGCCGTCCAGGTTGGACAGTTGTTCCATCATGTAGGCACGGGGGCCAACCAGGCTCATCTCCCCGCGCAGGATATTCCAGAGCTGGGGCAACTCATCCAGGCTCAGCCGCCGCAATACCCGACCGGCCCGGGTCACCCGCGGGTCGTCCTTGATCTTGCCGTAACAGGCAAACTCTTCCTGCAAGTGCTCGTCCAGGCCGGAGAACTGGTCTGCAGCCCCCACGTGCATCGTGCGAAACTTGTAGATATGGAACCTCTTCCGATGCAAACCGGGGCGTTGCTGCCGGAAGAAGATCGGCCCTTCGGAGTCGAGCTTGATCCAGAGAGCAATGAAGGCCATCAGGGGCAGGGCCAGGATGCCCGAGCACAGGACGATGGTCACGTCCATCACCCGTTTGAGCAGCCACACCCTGCCCGACACCGGGTTGACCAGCGGCGGTGCTACCTTGCCGTTGGTTGTGGAGAAATGCCGATTATGGACGATTGGTACCTTCTCCAGATGGCCCATAGTGACAGGGGCCTCCAGTGTTGTAACCTGTTCAGTCATGCCAGCTTCATTCAAAGGGTATGTAGACAATATCCCGATAGGTCATGGTTTTTTACAGATGCCATGCCTCTTTTTTCGCGGGGCGCGGCAAGCATCCTGCCGAGAAAGTAGGCGTCTGGTTGCGAATAAGGCAAGCGGTCGTTCGTTTTTTCAAACAACCGTTGTTTTTCCCCAAGAACGGTCGATTCGGGATAGTTTTCGAAAATATAGGCCCTCGTTTTCCTGAAAAGCATTGATGAAGTGTTACAAAAGTATGGAGAGTGGCGGTTGGCAGGAGGCACCGGATCATGTTGCCGGGACGGAAAACCTTTCAGGGCCAGACTCTTGCTGAAAGGTAGCCCAGGCCCGTTCGACAACCTGGTGAAAGCCCTCCCGAAAGTGCGCTTCGCTAAAGTACAGCGCGTTTTTCCGAATGATCGATGGCTGGAAAGACACCTCCTCCTGCTCAAAGTGCTGGACGGCCTGCTGGAGGGCCATCGTCGTCTGCGCATCAAAAAACACCCCGGTGGGCATCTCATGTTCCAGTCCCCGCACCGTTTCCATCACCCCACCCTTTCGGTACGCGATGACAGGGGTACCGCACGCCTGGGCCTCGACAGGCATGATGCCGAAGTCTTCGACCGCTGCAAAGACGAAGGCCCGCGCCCGTTGCATGTAGGAACGGAGCACCTCGAACGGCTGGTAGCCCAGCAGTTCTATGTTGCGCCCGGCCCTGGATTTCACCTTCCTGAAATCCGGTCCATCTCCAATGACGACAAGGCGCTTGTCCGGCATCGCCGCAAAGGCTTCGACGATGAGATCGAGTCGTTTGTAGGGTACCATCCGCGAGGCAGCCAGATAGAAGTCTTCCTTTTGCTCGTGCAGGGTGAAGGCGTCGATGTTAACGGGCGGATAGACCACTGCCGCCTCGCGGCGGTAGACTTTGCGGATGCGCCGGGCAATGAAGTGGGAGTTGGCGACGAACTGATCGACGCCGTTCGCGGTACGGATGTCCCAGAGCCGGATGCGGTGCAGTATCCACCGGGTGAGCCAGCTTTTGAGGCCACGTTCGAGGCCCGCCTCGTGCAGGTACTGGTGTTGCAGGTCCCAGGCGTAGCGGATGGGCGAATGCACGTAGCTGATGTGCAACTGGTCCGGCCCGGTGAGCACCCCCTTGGCGACGGCGTGGTTGCTCGAGAGGACGAGGTCGTAGTCGGAAAGGTCGAATTGCTCTACGGCCAGCGGGGCCAGGGGCAGGTACTGCTTGTACAGCCGCCGGGCGAATGGCAGCCGCTGAATGAACGAGGTGTGGACGGGCTTGCCGCCCAGGAACTGCCGGTCCTGCTCGGAAAAGAAGTCAACCGTAGCAAACACATCGGCCTCTGGATAGAGGCGCAACAGTTGCTCGACCACCCGTTCAGAGCCAGCAAAGCCGGACCCGGCCATCCATTCATGGACAATGGCGATGCGCATCAGCACCAGTGGGTTATTCGGCCAGGTCGCGGGCACAGCGAAAGCCAACGTGGAACAGGGCTGTTTCGGGTGTGGCGTCGGAGCGCCCGGAGACGCGATAGCCGTGGCACCAGCCCTCTTCGCAGAGGAACGATCCCCCCCGCATGGCCTTGGTGGAGTCGGTAGCCGGGTTGTAGGCGCGTCCGTAGGGATGGTACCAGTCGTCCACCCATTGCCAGACGTTACCCCCCATGTCCATCAGGCCCAGGCTGTTCTGCCCGAACGCGCCGACGGGTGCGGTGAAGAGGTATCCATCGGTGCCCTCGTTGTATTCAGGAAAGTGCCCCTGCCAGGTGTTGGCCCGGTAGCGGCCATCGGCGGCCACCAGCGTTGCCCCCCAGGTATAGGGCTGGCGGCTGTCGATAGCCCCTCGGGCAGCATGTTCCCATTCTACTTCTGTCGGAAGCCGCTTGCCCGCCCAGGTACAATAGGCCGTAGCATCGTTCCAGGACACCTGGGTCACCGGATGGGTGTCTTCTGCAACTGGACCAGCGGGTCCCTGCGGAGTGCGCCAGGACGCGCCCTGCACCAGCGACCAGGTGCCTGTCTGCATGTCCAACACGCCGGCATCCCCGAACATCTCAGCCTGTGTGCGGTAGCCGGTAGCCTCGACAAACCGGCGAAACTGCGCGACGGTGACGGGATGGACGTCCAGCAGGAACGGCTGGATGTGGGCGGTGAACTCCGGGCGTTCGCGGGGCAGCCCCTGGTTGCTGCCAATCCGGGTTGTGCCGCCGGGTATGGAGCGCATCGTGTCGATCACCGCCGTTGCAGATGCGGGCGTATCGGCAACAGAGACGGCTGTTGGTGAGGGCACTGCGGCCCGTGGGTCTGCAGCGGGGGTATCGGGGGTTCGGGCACAGCCTGCACCCAGCAGCACGCCCGACCAGAGGAGCAGCCAGCAGCCAAGGCGATGCGGGTTCATATCGAAAACGGAAAACTGCACAGAAAAACGAGGGCAAATGCCTGCTTCAACCTACCGATAGCCCCATCGGGTCCGCAGGTCGGTGCCGAGGAGTGCATCGAGGCGTTCGACCTCCGGGGTGAAGAAGGCCCGCAGGTCTTGCGCAGTAGCCGGATCAGGCACCGGCTTCTCTTCCCCGGTAAAGGGTTTGTACAGCAGATGGTGGACCAGCGGCAGCCCCTTGATCTGCCCGACGAGGGAGGATAGCCCAACCGATCGGGCCGCCAGTGCGGCTTCCTTGACGAGCCGCGTGAGCCAGGTCGAACGGGCCTGTGCCGCTGCCAGCGTCTTCTCCTGTACTGCCGCTGGCAGTTCAATCTGATCAACGCCCAGAAAAGCGAACAGGTCGTTGGCAAAGCGGTTCGGGTCTGCTTCCAGGTCGTCGAACAGGCCCACATACACGTTCTCGCGTCCGAACCGGTCGAAGAACGGTTCCAGGTAGGGGGCATAGCGTCCGCGTTCTTTCAGGCGATCCTCGGCTTCGAGGGCCTGGGCAAACGTGCCTGTGTACAGCCCGAACTTGCGCAGGTACAGGTAGGCCGAGAAGGCCCGGCTCACGGGCTCGCGCAGGCAGACCATCAGCCGGGCACCCGGCAAGACCGCCTGCATCCGCGCCGGGGTGTGGGCATCGTAGAGATAGTCGTGCGAAATCTCGGCGACGATGCGGTGGTGCGGCTCCGGGACAAACTGCCGGGCGTACCACTCCACCCCGCGTTCGTAGAACTGGTCGAAGAAATACAGGTCTTTCGCCGGGGTCACATACGTTTGGGGATGCCAGGCCAGCACCTTGAACAACCAGGTCGAACCCGCCTTGTCCGGACCGATATAGACGAAGTTGGGATAAGGCATGGGCCGCTCAATGGGCAAGGACTACCGTGCGGACCAGCGGGGTGGCAGGGCCGGTCAGGTACACGAAGTACAGACCACCGGGCAAGGTTGCCAGCGGGAACGTCCACTCGTGGGTGCCCGGTGCGGGTCTTCCAGCATAGAGCACCTGTTGCCGCCGTCCCAGCACATCCACCAGCTCGATCCGCACCGGCGTAGCATCAGGCAACCCCAGGCGGACGCTCAGGTGGGTGCTAGCCGGGTTGGGATAGACCGAGAGGCTACAGGTCATAACCGTCGCCGCCACTGTGTCTACCTGGGTATGGATCGTAGTCGTGGCCCCATCTGCCTGCCAGCATCCTAGGCCGGCACAGGTGTACAGGGCCTCAAGCGTAGCTTGCAACCCGGCTCTGGTGGTGGCAGACATCGTACCGTGCTGGCTCTCCAGTTCATAGGGATCCTGGGATAACTCGTAGTACTCTTCCTGGTTATACCGCATCCAGTCAATGTATTTCGTATTGGAGGTGCGCAGTGCCCGGTAATGGGCATCGACGGTATCGGGCGGGGCCGTTGCCGGGACGTGGACCCGAGCTTCCACCCAGTCTTCTATCAGGGCTACCTTGCGCCATTGCTCCAGGGGAATACGCCCGAACAACACCGGCAGGAGGGAGCGCCCGTCTACGAAGTCGGGAGGCGTCACGTCGGCTATGTCTGCAAAGGTAGGAGCTAGATCGATGTTCAGCGACAAATGACTGAGGCTTGAACCGGCCTTAATCCTGGGTCCTCGCACCACCAGGGGGACGTTGATATCTTCCTCATACGGCAACCGCTTGCCCGGACGCAAGCGGTGCTCGCCAAGGTGAAATCCGTTGTCGGATGTGTAGAAAATGTACGTGTTGCTGAGTTGCCCTGTTTCTTCCAGCGTGTTCACCACAGCCTCCACCATTTCATCCACGGCGAAGAGTACCCGCTGGCGTCCGCGATAGACCGAGTCGATCTGGGCAATCTCGCTTGGCGTCAGCTGAGGGGTGTCCTGGATTACCAGGTGCTTGTCGCTGACGTCTGTTTCGTCGAAGGAAGGGGGACGTGGGGCTGTTGGCTGGATGGATACGTTCGCATGGCGTACCGCCGGCACCTGTAGTCCATGCGGGGCAAACGGGCTGATGAGAAGGAAAAACGGCTGAGTACCTTCAGCCTTGCGCTGGATGAAATGGACAGCCTTGTTGCGCAAAACGTCGGCTTCATAGTTGTCCGGGTCATTGCCCGTATAGGATTTCAGCTTCCCATTTTCATTCAGCTCAAAATAGGTGTAGGCTCCACCTGTCAGGTTTTCGGAGATTTCACCATACCATTCATCCCAGCCAGGCGGGACGTGCTCGAAGTCCTGGTCTATGCCATAGCCGTTGATGTACTTGCCCATGAAGGCGGTCTTGTATCCACTGCTTTGAAGCCAGGTGGCTACGGTGGAGTTCTCGCGACCCAGGGCACGGAACAACGGCCATCCTCCTGCGGGCGGGGTACCTACCCGCAGCAGGTGGTTGTGGGGATACTGCCCCCGCAGGATGGATGCCCGCGACGGTGCGCAGACAGGCGAGGCAGTGAAATAGCGGGTGAAGGTAACGCCCTGCTGCACCAGCAGCCGCTGTACGGCCGCCATCTGCGAGAGCAATTGCCGATCCTGATCGTCCGTCAGGATGAGGACGATGTTGGGGCGAGGGTCGCGCCGATCATCAGCCCGTACCTGCCCGCCATAAAGACCCATGATGCAGCCCAGAACTACCCATCCCCAAAGGAATGTTCTTGCTTTCGTACCACACCGATATCCGTGCATATCCCTGAGAAAAAAATCTAGTGGATGAAAAGCACCTTGCCGACAGAGGCATAGGTACGTTCGGAGGAGGTGACCTCAAGCCGATACAGATAGACCCCGGCCCCCATGCCTTCCGGGAACCACGGCACATGATATGTACCGGGCGGCTGGAAGCTATCGACGAGGGTGACAACCTTCTGCATCAGCAGGTTGTATACGACCAGGTGGACCTGCCCCCCGGCTTCCAGGGTATATTCGAGGGTAGTGGAAGTACGAAACGGGTTGGGGTAGGTCTGTACCGGCTTCCAGGCGGGAACTTCCACAGCCCCGCTGTCTTCCGGAACCGGAGTACAGTCTATCATGGTCCAGTTTGGGGGGGCCTGCCAGCCAGGAGGGGCCTCCGTTCCAGGGTCGATGCCCAGGGCCGGGCGGAGGCTTAGGAACTGCCTCGTGATCTCAACCAGACTATCCACAAGCGACGGATCTTTATCGGCGAGGTTGGTTGCTTCCTGTGGATCCTCGTCCAGGTTGTACAGCCCCAGGGTGGTGGCCTCCGGGATCGGGTCTTGCAGGACGCTGGGACCTATTCGCACCAGCTTCCAGTTGCCGAGGATGACGGCCGTGCGTTCGTCTTCTTCCGGGCCGGTAAAAGAGAACAAGCTGCGTTCCGGCAGGGTTCCTGTTCCCGCCCACACGTCCAGCGCATTCATTCCGTCGAGTACAGCATCGACATCGGGCGTAATGTCGGCAATATGCACCAGGGTGGGCAGCACGTCTATATAACTCAGTGGGGTGGAAACGACCCGCCCTCCGGAGAGACCGGCAGGCCAGTGTACAAACGCGGGTACACGGATCCCCCCTTCCCATGTTTCCCCTTTACGACCCTTGAGCGGGGTGTTATCGGCTCCAAACGCGGTCTGCCCACCGTTATCGCTCGTAAAAAACAGGAGCGTATTATCCAGCAGGTGCTGGTCTTCGAGCGCCTGCACCACCCGTCCGATGGCATCATCCAGGCAGGAGACCATCGCCGCATACAGGCGGCGGTTGCCCTCAAAGGTTGGAAACCGGTCGAGGCAGTGTTCCGGGGCAACGAGGGGGGTATGCGGTGCCGTGAAGGGTAGGTAGAGCAAGAAAGGGGCTGTTGTCTGCTGTTCGATGAAACGTATCGCTTCGTCGGCCAGCAGGTCGGTAACATATCCGACATCCAGGCTGGTGTCAAAGTCCCGATGCCAGTCCAGTTGTCCCTGTGTCTGGTGGGTGTAGTAATCGACCTGACCGTTGTACGACCCGTAAAACGTAGTAAAGCCGTTGTGGAGGGGGTGGTGTTCGAGGCATTTATTGCCCAGGTGCCATTTCCCGATGACCGCCCGGTGCTGGTATCCGACTTCGGCCAGCCATTCGGGCAGCAGCCGTACTGCAGGTGGGATGCCGAGGGAGTCCCAGGGCTGGATCACAGCCCGGTCCAGCCCCAGCCGCACTGCATGTTGCCCGGAGAGTAGTCCGGCACGGGTAGGGCTACAGTTGGGCGATACATAAAAGCGGTCCAGCGTTACCCCGTTTGCTGCCAGGCTGTCGAGGTTGGGCGTAGGGA
>CAZLRO010000128.1:0-4727 GCA_964561865.1 uncultured Rhodothermaceae bacterium
TTCGCCTGCAGCACCGGCTGTTTGCCGATCAGTGCGGTAGAGGCGAACAGCAGCCGCGTCCTGTTGGGGTCGAGCCGGACATACCGCCCTGTGCCTTGCTGGAGCAGCACCTCCCGGCGGCGAATCTGTGCCTGGGGAATCTGCATCATCACCCCGGAGGCTGTACGGAACTGCACGGTCGCCCCGTCCTCAGCCAGGACGTATCCTACCACGACGGTTCCATCCGTAAGGGTGAGGCGGACGACCTGGGTGGTATCGACGGACTGCGCATGGAGCACCCGGCCCCCCACCCCAACCAGCAGCCACAGCACCATGAACAAAGCCCGTAACATGGACTATTCCCGGAAGAGGTAGGCCAGCTTGACCGTCCGTACGCCCTGGGCATCGGCCACGGCGAAATCGTTGTCCCCGCCGAAAATCTCAGCCCCGCCCACCTGCCCGGCCTTGTTAAGGGCGTAGAACTTCACGTTGAAGTCCGGCTGTCCCTTGCTGTTCTTGAGCCGGGCGAGCCGGGTGTGGTCGGCAATACGCTGGCAGGCATAGAGGCAGGCCTGCTCCGGGCTGTCGCCCATGCGCATCCGCTCGACGATCAGGAAAGACGAGCAGTTCTCCAGGTTCGCCTCGCCCCGTCCAGTGGATCCGGCAGCTCCCACCTCGTTGTCCACATACAGCCCGGCCCCGATGATGGGGGAGTCGCCCACCCGACCGGGGATTTTGAAGGCCAGCCCGCTGGTGGTGGTCACCCCGCTGATGTTGCCCGCCTTGTCGATGGCGCAGCAGTTGATGGTGCCCCAGTGCCGCTTGACCTCGTCGATGCGTGCCCCGATGTTCGTGTCACTCATCCCGTGCGGGGGCAGGTAGTCGTCCTGGGTGGACATTGTCTCGCGCCAGCGGAGCCAGATTTCGCGGGCCTCATCGGTGAGCAGGTTCTCTACCGGGAACCCATGCATCCGCGCAAACCGCTGCGCCCCTTCGCCGACGAGCAAGACATGGTCCGAGCGCTGGAGCACCAGCCGGGCCACCTTCGACGGGTACTTGATGCCCTGGAGCGACGCCACCGACCCGGCCCGGCCCGACGGCCCGTGCATGACCGAGGCATCCAGCTCCACCACCCCGTCGTAGTTGGGCAACCCGCCATAGCCCACACTTGTATCCTCTGGGTCCTCCTCCACCAGATTGACCCCGGCCACGACCGCATCGAGGGCATCGCTGCCGCTCTGGAGCAATTCCATCGCCCGCTCGACGGTCTTCATCCCGTTGCGGCTGGAGATGACCACCGGCCCCCCGGCCCGCGGCACCGTCCCAGCCGCACCGGCGGTGGCTTCCCCCACCACCCGCACACCGGGGAACAGGGAGGCGGCCACCCCAGCCAGGGCACTTTTCTTGAGAAAGGAACGACGCGAATCCGGCGGAAAAGCGGGCATGACAACACCTTGCAGGCTGAACGTGGGACAACCCCTGCAATCTACGCGATGCCGTTTTCTCCTGCAAAGGGTAAGATAGGGTAAGATGCCGATCTGATGAGAACGGTGCCGATCTGCCGGGCATCATCAGGCCGCTAGGTCCAGCAACGCCTGCAGATTCCGGTACGCCAGGAGTGGGTTTTACCCTGTTGGGTTCTCTTACGAAGACCCGCACCTGCACATGCGGAACATACCCTTTTCCAAATTATAGTCAATTTGACTATATTTCACAACTACTCTGCTACTTCAGACCCTGAACACCCTTCACAGCCGCGAGCAAATCCTGCGCAATCTCACCTCATCGGTAGCCGCGGACACCATCCCCAGGAACCCTGGTTCTCCGGATCTGGCAGCAGAACCGCCTCCTTGACGCAAATCAGGCCCTTCGTTTGTAGCCCTTCGTGGGATGGAAAGTGCTGAAAAATTTCCTTCCCGTTCACCCCACCCCCCTTTAGAACGGCGTACACAGGGCCGATCCTTCCGAGGCGTGCTGTCTTGAGGGACAGGCTCTGCCACCCACCCCCTGTTCTTTCACCCCACGCTGGTATGAACCGTCGTCAATTTTTCGGGCTGAGGACTGTGCAGTTGGTGCCGGGTATTACCGGGCTGGAGCCGTATACCGGGCCGTGGACGCGCACCGAGGCTGCCCACCTGGTGCGCCGGCTGCAATTCGGGGCCATGAAGCGGGAGGTCGATGGGGCCTTCAACGACGGCTCCGCCAGCGCCGCCGTCAACCGCCTCGTCGATGCGGCCGCCCTCGACCCGATCCCGGAGCCGCCCGACTGGTACACCAACGACGGCAGCACGGGTATCGACGAGGTGTACGACGTGCAGCGCACCTGGCTCGACGCGATGCGGACGAAGGGCCTCATCGAAAAGATGACGCTGTTCTGGCACAACCACTTCGTCACGCAATGGGCGGCGGTGGAGAGCAAGTCCGGCAACTCCATCGGCCACCTGTGCTACGATTACTATTCGCTGCTGCGCGAACACGCCCTCGGCAACTTCCAGACGTTCGTTCGAGAGATCGGGCTGAACCCGGCGATGCTGGTGTACCTGGACGGCTACGTCAACGTCAAGGGGCAGGCGAACGAGAACTACGCCCGCGAGTTGCTGGAGCTGTTCACGATGGGACAGTACGACCAGGCAGGGGCGCTCAACTACACTGAGAACGACATCAAGGAGATTGCCCGCGCCCTTACGGGCTGGAGTGTCAACGGCAGCAACAAGGCTACGTTCAGCCTCGGCAACCACGACCGGGGCACAAAGACCTTCCTGGGCCGCAGCGGGGCCTTCGGCTACGACGACGTGGTAGACCTCGTGTTTGAGACCCGCGCCCCGCAGATCGCCTGGTACATAGCGAAGAAGCTGTACACGTTCTTCGTCCAGGCTGTTCCGGATGCAGGCGTGGTACAAACTTTGGCAGACCTGCTCCAGGCCAACAACTGGGCGTTGGCGCCGACGCTGAAGACCCTGTTCGCCAGCGCCCATTTCTTCGACGCCAGTTTTGTCGGAGGGCGGATCAAGAGTCCGGTGGAGCTGGTGGTGGGGTTCCTGCGCGAGGCCGAGGTGATCCCGACCGCCGACCTGCTGGAAAGCCTGCGCGAGGTGCTCACGCCTGCCACACTGGGCCAGGAGTTGCTCAATCCCCCGAACGTGGCCGGCTGGCCCGGCCTGAACCCACCCGACACCAGCAACACCCCCGGTCATTACACCTGGCTGACCACCACGACGCTGCCGGAGCGCTGGAACGTGCTCTCCGACCTGATCTACGGCAACCTGGGGGCCAGCTACGACCCGCTCGAACTGGCAACGAAAATCTCCGACCCGTCCGACCCGTTCAGCATTGCGCTCGACCTGGCCGAGACGATGCTGCCGGTGCCGCTGGCGTATGCGGGCATCCGCGAGGTCACCGAGCCGTTTGGCGGCAACCCGGACCTGCCACCACCCAGCGAGATCCTCAATGGCCCGGCCTGGCAGGTGAACCTGTCGAAAATCTTGCTGGACGGCACCCCGCACTACGAGTGGCCGGTGGTGGGTGAAGGCAGCGCCGACCCCACCGACGACGCCCGCAGCCTCGTCCGGGAATACCTGGTGTACCTGATCCAGCTCCCCGCCTACCAGTTGACATGATGCTGTTGGCGGAGGTGCTTGGCTTGGATAATTCTGCAATCCATCATCCGCAATCTGCAACCCCCCATGTTCTATCGTCACGGCAGTTGTCTGGAGCACGGCCCTGCGCATGTGCAGGACCATCGGCGCTGGTCGCGGCGCGACTTCATGGTGCGGCTGGGGCTGGCCTCGGTCGGGACCAGCTTCCTGCTGGGGAGCCGTCCGGTGAGCGTCTTCGGGCAGGCCCCGCTGCTCCGGGCACTGCGCCAGGTCGCGGGCGAGCGCATCCTCGTGCTGGTACAGCTCAACGGCGGTAACGACGGGCTGAACACCATCATCCCCGTCAACAACGACATCTACTACCGCAACCGCCCCACCATCAGCATCCGGAAGACCGACGCGATCCTGCTCAGCGACGAGACGGGGCTGCATCCGGCCATGGGTAGCCTGCGTCCGCTCTGGGACCAGGGCTACATGGCCGTCGTCCACAACACCGGCTACCCCGACTCTACGCGGTCGCACTTCGAAGGCACCGTCAACTGGTCCACCGCCCGCGACCAGGGCATGGTCGAGGACACTGGCTGGCTGGGCCGGTACATGGAAGACGTGTACTTCGAGAACGTGTTCACCCCGCTGGAATACCCGCTGGCTGTGCGGATCGGCGGCCCGGCCACGCTGTTCCAGAGCCGGTTCGGGAACCTGAGTGTCACCTTCTCCGACGCCCAGCAGTTCGAGCGCTTCCTCGAACAGGGTGGGTTCTACGACACGGACAACCCCTCCGGCACAGTCTACGGACGCGAGTTGGGCTTCGTCAGCCAGGTTGCCAACGCCTCATTCCGCTACGTGGCTGCTGTGCAGGATGCCGCCGACGGGGGTCAGAACCTCGTCACCTACCCGAACGACGACTTCGCCGACGCCCTCGCCGTGGTGGCTCGGATGCTGCGCGGCGGCCTGGCAACCCCCGTCTATACCGTCTCGAAGGGCGGGTTCGACACCCACTCCGACCAGGGCGGGACGCAGGGCGGACATGCCAGCCTGCTGGCCGACGTGGCCGACGGCATCGCCGCCTTCTTCGACGACCTGGCGCAGGATGGCCTCGACGACCGGGTGCTGGTGATGGGGCGCATTGAGGTCAATGCCGGGTCGCGGCTG
>CAZLRO010000128.1:4737-10272 GCA_964561865.1 uncultured Rhodothermaceae bacterium
ACGTTCTCCGAGTTCGGACGCACCCTCGTCGAGAACGGCTCGCGGGGCACCGACCACGGAGCGGGAGCGCCGATGCTGCTCTTCGGCCCCGGCCTCCGGGGTGGACTGTTCGGCCAGCCCTCCAACCTCACCACGCTCTACGGCGGCGACCCGCTCTTCACGACCGACTACCGCCAGGTGTATGCCTCGCTCCTGCAAGACTGGTTTGGCCTGCCTGCCCCCGACGTCGATGGGGTACTGGGGCGCACCTTCAGCCGCCTCGACCTCGTCGCCGCCAAAGCCACTGCGTCCGAAGCCTCGTCCTTGCCTGCTGCTTTCCGGCTGGCGCAGAACTACCCGAACCCGTTCAACCCCGAAACCACCATCGCCTTCACGCTGGCGCGGCCCGGCCCGGTCAGCCTGCGGGTGTTCGACCTGCAGGGTCGGCTCGTGGAGACGCTCGTCGACGGCGTCCGACCGGCGGGCGAGCACACCGTCCGCCTCCGCGCCGCCGGATGGCCGAGCGGCCCCTACCTGTACCGGCTGGAGACGCCCGCCGGAACCCAGTCCCGCAAGATGATCCTGCTGAAATAAGCCTTACGACCCGATCCCATGACTGCCTTGACACACCGTTTCCGTCCCTGCTGGCCGTTGCTGGCCGGGCTGCTGCTGCTCCCGATGGCTGCATGCGACTTCCTCCAGGATGAGGAGGGCACACCGAACAGCGACCGGCTCTACCCCGTCCGCCTCGACGAGTTCTGGGGCTATATCAACGCCGAGGGACGCATGGTGGTGGTGCCCCAGTTCGACCAGGCGGGCGATTTCTCCGAGGGCATGGCCCCGGTGCTGGTCGGCGACCAGTGGGGGTATGTGGACCGCCAGGGGAGCCTGGCGATCCCGCCCCAGTACGGGGTGGCCTTGCCGTTCTCGGAGGGGCTGGCAGCGGTCCGGCAGCCGGGCTTCGGCCAGCGGTACGGGTTCATCGACCCGAAAGGCACCCTGATGATCCCGGCCCAGTACGAACTGGTGCTGCCCTTCTCCGAGGGACTGGCCGCCGTGCGTGTCGAGGGGCAATGGGGTTACCTGAACACGCGGGGCGAGCTGGTGATCGAACCCCGGTTCAGCGATGCCCGCAGCTTCTCGGAAGGGCTGGCCGCCGTCGAGGACGTGAGCGGCCGCTTCTACATCGACCGGCAGGGCAACACCGCCATCGACCCCTCCTTCACGCTGGAGGCCGCGGGCGACTTCTCCGAGGGGCTGGCCCCCTTCGCCACCGGCGAGGGCTGGGGCTACCTCGACCGACAGGGCCGCCCGGTGGTCTCCCCCCGGTTTGCGGAAGTCCTGCCCTTCTCGCAGGGACGTGCCGCCGTGCGTGAGGACGACTACTTCGGCTACATCGACACGCAGGGCGAGATGGTGATCACCCCGCAGTTTCGCGGCGCACGCCCGTTCTCCGAGCGACTCGCCGCCGTCATGTTCTCCGACAACTGGCTGTACATCGACCTGGAGACGGGCCGCCTGGCACTGGACCGGGAGTTCATCGGGGCTGAAGAGTTTGAAAGTGGCATCGCCCGCGTAGCCGTCGGTGACCGCAACGACCCCCGTATCGGGTATATCGATCGTACCGGTCAATACATCTGGTATCCCACCCACTAACTCGTACCGGCGCCTCTACCGGCACCACCCCAGCGCTCTATCCGTATGAAACGCCTGCTCTGTAGAACCACCCCCCTCCTGCTGCTGGCAACCAGCCTTTGGGGCCTGCCCGCCTGCGACTTTGTGAACGACGTCACCGGTCGGGGCGAGGAGAAGCCGGTGGAGGTCTTCCTTTACCCCGTCAGCCTCGACGACGACTGGGGCTTCGTCAACGCCCAGGGGCGCATGGTCATCGAGCCGCAGTTCCAGGATGCGGGCGACTTCTCCGAGGGGCTGGCCCGTGCCCGCTACTGGTGGCAGGGCTGGGGCTACATCGACTACAGCGGCACCTTCGCCATCACCCCCCGCTACGAGGAGGCCCACAACTTCTCCGAGGGACTGGCTGCCATCCGCATCGACGGGCGCTGGGGCTACATCGACCGCAGCGGCGAGATCGTCATCAACCCGCAGTTCACCTATGCCTATCCGTTCTCCGAAGGCCGGGCATTTGTGCGCGACCTCGACTACCGCTGGCAATACATCGACCGGGAAGGGACGGTGATCCGCAGCGGTAATACCCCTAACCTGGAAGAGATCGACGACCACCTGTTCTCCGAGGGGCTGGCCCTCGTCCGTAATTATGACGACCAGTACGGCTTCATCGACAAGAAAGGCGAGCCGATGATTCCGCTGCAATTTTCCTCTGCCCGGCCCTTCTCCGACGGCCTGGCCGCCGTCAAGATCGGCGACCGGTGGGGGTACATCGACAAGGAACAGAAGAGTGTGCTCAGCCCGCAGTACATCAGTGCCGGCTCGTTCCGCGAAGACCTGGCCCCGGCCCGGCGAGATGGCAACACCTGGGGGTTTATCAACCGCAGCGGCAACTTCGTCATCGAACCGCAGTTTGAAGCTGCCCGCCCCTTCCATGACGGCATGGCCGCCGTGCAGGTCAACGGACGCTGGGGCTTTGTGAACCGCAACGGCAACCTGGTCGTCCCGGCCCAGTACGACGAAGTAGACGACTTCGAGAAGGGCCTGGGCCGCATCTTCCTCGACGACGGCGACAAGCCCCGCTGCGGCTATGTAGACCAGCGCGGACGGTTTGTCTGGTACCCAACGGAATGATTTAAGGATGGCTTTTCCATCGGTTCGTGATAATGGCGGGCTGGAGACCAGCCGATCTTTGGGATAGCCGTTGCCTCTTGCCTGCTCGACCCCATGAACCGCCGGGCTTTCCTCGGACTGGCTGCCCCCCCTGTTGCCCCGGCACCGGCATACCGGAGGGTGCAGCAGGGCCTGGAACCCTGGACGGGGCTACTGGACCGCCGCCGGGCGGCCCACCTGCTGCGGCGGACCGAACTGGGCGCCGCGCCCGCACGGGTTGAGGCATTCGTGGGGCTGTCTGCCGAAGCCGCCGTGGACCTGCTGGTCGATACCGCCCTCGCCCTACCCCTGCCCATCCCACCCGACTGGGCCAACGCCGCCCCGCCCCTGCGCCAACTCGACGTCGAAGCCTTCGAACAGTACCTCCGGGACAACAAGGACTGGACGGAAGCCTACGTCCACGCATGGCACACGGCACTGCGCACCGACGGGCTGCGGGAGAAGATGGCGCTCTTCTGGCACAACCACTTCGTCACAAGCCTCGACGTCTACCGGCTGGCCCCCTTCAGCTACCGCTACCTGACGCTGCTGCGGACGCATGCCCTCGGCAACTTCAAAACCCTCGTCCACGACATCGGCCTCGACCCGGCCATGCTGGTGTACCTCAACGGGGCGGGCAACTTCAAGGATAGTCCGAACGAGAACTACGCCCGCGAGTTGCTGGAACTGTTCACGATGGGCCAGTACGACCCCGCAGGCACCCTCAACTACACCCAGACCGACATCCAGGAACTGGCCCGCGCCCTCACCGGCTGGGCCGTGGACAACCAGTCCCTTGCCGTCCTGTTTCTGGAAGACCTGCACGACCAGGGCGAGAAGACCATCCTGGGGCGTACTGGCCCCTGGGGGTACGAGGATGTCAACCCGATCCTGTTCGAGACCCGCACCGCCGCCATTGCCGCATTCCTGGCGCGGAAGCTGTACCGGGCGTTCGTCTATGCCGTGCCGGACGACGACGCCGTGGCAGCCCTGGCCCAGGTGCTGCTCGACCACGATTTCGACGTGGCCCCCACCCTGCGCGTGCTGCTCAAGAGCGCCTGCTTCTTCGATGAAGCCTACCTCGGCGCCCAGCTCAAAAGCCCCGTCGAACTGGTGGCCGGACTGTTCCGGGACTGCGATGCCACCCCCGACCCGACGACGCTGGAGCCGGTTCCGTTCGTCACGGCCCTGCTCGGCCAGTCGCTCCTCAGCCCGCCCAACGTGGCAGGCTGGCCGGGCCACCATACCTGGATCGACACGACCCGCCTGACGATTCGATGGCTCTTCACCGATGCCCTGCTCTTTGGCCGGGACGGCAAGGCGTTCCTGGACCTCGTCCCACTGGCCGCAGCCCTGCACGACCCGAACGACCCCGCAGCCGCCTTCCACCTGCCCACAGCCCTGGCCGAGCACCTGATGGCCGTGCCCCCGGAGCACCTGGACATCACCTCCGTCACGGCGGACTTCGGCGGAGACCTCGTCACCCACCCGATCCCGGACGATGTGCTGGCAGGCCCGGCATGGAAAAGCAACCTGGCAAAGCTGTTCCTGGGCGGGCAGCCCTGGTATGAATGGGACCTCTACGGCGACAATGCCAACGTCCGCCTGCTCGTGTTTGTCCGTTACCTGGTACAACTGCCGGAATACCAACTGACCTGACCCCCACCGCCATGCTTCGATTTGGTAGTTGCCTGGCCCATGGACCGGCCCATGCCGCCGACCACGCCCGGTGGTCGCGCCGGGCGTTCCTGCAACGGCTGGGGGTGGCGACGGGCGGGCTGTTCTTCCTGGGCCAGACGCCCGTCCGGGCCTATGGACACTCGTCCTGGCTCGACCGGCTGCGGGCTCTGGAAACCAGCCGGGTGCTCGTGCTCGTCCAGCTCGGCGGTGGCAACGACGGCCTGAATACGGTCGTCCCGGTAGAGAACGACCTGTACTACAACGCCCGCCCGACCCTGTCTATCGCCAAGAACGCCACGCTCGACCTCACCGACGAACTTGGTCTGCACCCGTCGATGGCTCCGCTGATGGACCGCTACCAGCGCGGACACATGGCGATCCTCCAGAATGTGGGCTATGCCGCGCCCGACCTGTCGCATTTCCGCTCGACCGATATCTGGGTCTCCGGCAGCGACGCCGCCACCGTCGAATCCACCGGCTGGACCGGGCGCTACCTCCACGAAACCTATCCCACGTTCGCCGAAAGCCCTCCAGACTACCCCCTGGCCGTGCAACTGGGCGGCGGCGCGCCGATGCTGTTGCAAGGCCCCTCGGCCAGCATGGGCATGTCGATCCTGAGCACCGAACTGTTCGAGCGACTGGCCTCGACCGGACTCCTGTACGAGACCGCGAACGTGCCTGCTACGGTCTACGGGAGCGAGATGCAGTTCGTCCGGGACATCGCCAACGATACGTTCCAGTACGCCGGGGCGGTGCAGGAGGCGGCGGCACGCGGCCCCAACAGCGTCGCCTACCCTGCCAACAACGCCCTGGCGCGGGACCTGGCCGTCGTCGCCCAGCTCATCAAGGGGCGGCTGGGAGCGCGCATCTACGCGGTCTCCCTCGGCGGCTTCGACACGCACGCCAACCAGGCCAACACGCACAGCGCCCTGCTGGGCAGCCTCGCCGCCGCCATCCAGGCGTTCCTCGACGACCTCGCCGCCAGCAACATGGGCCAGGAGGTGCTGGTGATGACGTTCTCCGAGTTCGGGCGGCGCGTCCAGCAAAACGGCACGGAGGGGACCGACCACGGCACCGCTGCCCCGCTATTCCTTTTGG
>CAZLRO010000129.1:0-10238 GCA_964561865.1 uncultured Rhodothermaceae bacterium
ATGGAATGATGCCGAGTTACACGGAGACATTGTTACAAGATCGTTGCAATTGAAGTGTTTTTTTACAACCCTGTCACAACTGTAACGAACTTGTAAACGTCAACATGGCCTGGAAATCAGACCTGTTTAGTTGTATTTCACAACTATTTACCCCCTAAACAGCCACGCCGACGGCCTTGCTGGCAGCCGTCGGCGTGGGTTGGATCTGCAAACAAGGTGTCTCAGTTGGCCGCTACCGCATGCGGGGCCGTCACTACCCGGCTCATGACGGCTGCACCGGCACACTCCCCGGTGGCTACCCCGTTGAAGTTGCCCATGAACCAGTGGATGCCCCCATATAGGCGGGAATTGGCCGCTTCGAGGGCCGCTTCCCGGAAGCTGCTGAACGTGCGGATGCCCATCAGCTCGCCAAACAGGGTCGTACCGTTGTGGGTGGCATCCTCAAATCCCACATTCTCGCCCAGATACTGCGACAGCACCTCGCTGGCCGCCCCGGAACCCCCCGAGTGGCCGGACTGGTATTCGGGGAAGTTCGGCGTTGAGAGCAGTGGCACATACGCCGGGTCGATGAGGTCGCGCACTACCTGGAACGGACGGGGGAAGTTGTAGACGTACTTCGTCCACCAGATTTCCTGGAACCCGTCCGACAGGGCCATGCCCACGCGAGCAAACAGGTCGGCGCTCTGGATGAGCGTCAAGCTTCGCTGGTCCATCATCTGGCGGGTAATCGCTACCCAGTGGCCCGGCGGGGTGAAGGTCGCCACGGGCGCATCGGCCCAGAACCGGGCGATGGTCTTCTGCTCGTCGGTCAGGGCGAGTTGCGCGTCGTAGAAGGGAAGGACTTCTTCCGTCCAGAAGGTCGAGGTCGGGTCTTCCGAATACGGCGTCGGTGGGCCGAAGTCGCACTCACCACTCTCGATGGCCCAGTGCTGGAGGGTGCCCCAGTAGGGTTCGAGCGGCTGCGCGCCGAACTCTCCGCGCCAGAGCGACTTGTCGGACGGGTTGGTGTACCCCGGTGCAACGTAGGTGGCGGTCGTTGCACGGGTGGAAAGGAACCCGTCGGCGTCGGCCCGCTGGTTGAGGGTGCTGGCGATGCTCTGGCCGAACGACTTCGAGGCCGCAATGGCCGCAGCCGAGGCACCGGTATACCGCCGCGTCTGAATCTGGCTGTCGGCCAGGTCGTTGATCTTGGCGAGGTTGGTAGATGAAAGCGTGGTATACTGCGCGAACACATGCAGCATCACATGGCGCGTGGCCTCGGCCGCCACCGTCGGCCAGTCGTAGGTCACCCCGGTGGCTGGCAGCGGCACCGACGAAAAGCCGTTGACCTGCCCGGAAAGGGAGGCATAGCCCGTGTAGCCGTTGCGCAGTCCTTCATAGAAAGCCACGCCGGTGTAGCCGTGCAGCCGCGAAGCAAACGGCGGGTTGATACCAGAACTCTTGACCACCTCGTTGAGGGTCGTGAGCCAGTCCTGGAGCATCTGTGGGTCTTCCACGGCCGAGGGAGGCAACGGCCTGATCGACTTGAACACGTCGCCGGTCACCGAATCGCAACCCGAAAAGACCAGAACCGCGAGCAAGAGACCCAACGCCGACAAACGCAATGAGAACAGCTTCATATTCATATACCGGACAGGTTGAAAGTGAACTGTGCGAGGCACTCTTCCCGATCTTTTCCCCCCTACATCAGGGAATGAGCCCCATCAGAAAAGAGCCTTCTGTGGTCTTAATTTAGACTTGATCCATATCAAAGCCTGCTCCGGCGTCTCAACCTTGTTACGACTTCACAACATTGTTACAAAAGGATTTTTACAACTCCTTTCTGGCCGCGAGATCCCTGCGACTCAGAAGGCTGGGCGAAAATCCTCAATCCGGATCTGCCGGTCACATCGGGCGGCTTCGGCGGCCTCGTTGGTGGCGACGACCAGGAGGCGGCCTGCCTGTTGCTGTGCCCGGAGGACCTGGGCCACCATGCCTACTCCGGCGGTGTCGAGGTTGGAGGTGGGTTCGTCGAGCAGCAGCACGGGCGGGTCGGCCAGCAGGGCAGCGGCAAACCGGATGCGCTGTTTCATGCCGGAGGAGTAGGCCCCTACCAGGTCGTCGGCACGAGGGGCAAGGCCCACCTGCTCCAGCACCGTCTCGATGCGGGCGGCGGCATCGGGCAGGTGCCGCACCCGCGCCAGAAAGCGCAGGTTCTCCCGCGCCGAGAATCCGTCGTACACGTTCAGATAGGGCGCAACCAGTCCCACGTGAAACGGATGGGCTTCGGGGGCAATGGAGGCCCCATCCACTGCCAGCGTGACGGTGCCCTTCGTCGGGGTGAGTACCCCGGCCAGCATCCGGATGAGGGTGGACTTGCCAGAGCCGTTGGCCCCTGTCACGGCCAAGGTTTCGCCCCCGGCCAGTGTGAACGAAATGCCCCGAAACAGCACCCGCCGCCCGAACTGCTTGCTGAGATTATCGACGGTGAGGTGCATGGGAGGGCGTTCGTGGGAAGGTTCGGTGCAGGTCAAGATACGGCAGGGGGTATCCGCCCACTATGCTGGCAACCTGCTGCGTGATTTTTCGCGCCATCCTCCAGTGCGCCTGCGTATCTTGCCCACTGCGGGAAGAGGTAGCAGAAACAGGATGTAGGGTGGGAGGAAGAATTATAGTCAATTTGACGATATATCGTCAGATTGACTATAATTTGAATACACTGTGACCTTGCAAACAGGCACAAGGCCAAAAGCCAACGATTCGTCTCAATCCTTTAATAAACAATCACGAAGATCTAGGAACTCAGATGCCAAACCCTGTCTTCTTCCTGTTGCTGGTCTGCAGCCTGGCGGGCTGTGGTGTGCTAGGTGCGGCCAGCACCACGCCCCGGGCGGTGGCCCGCCTCTCGCCCACCCAGGGCAACGCCGTCACGGGCACGGTCACATTCTTCCAGACGCGGAGCGGTGTACGGGTGGTAGCAGTCGTAGCGGGGCTGAAACCGGGATCGCACGGGTTTCACCTCCACCAGAACGGCGACTGCTCGGCCCCGGACGGCAGTTCGGCAGGGGGGCATTTTATGGCATCCGAAACGACACATGGTGCCCCCGAACAGCCCGCCGGACAGCGCCACACGGGCGACCTGGGCAATCTGGAGGCCGATGCCAGCGGCACCGCCCGCTACGACCGCACCGACGCACTGCTCACCTTCGATGGCCCCAATGCCCTCTTGGGCCGGGCCGTGATCGTCCATGCCAGCCCAGACGACTACACGACCCAGCCGACAGGGAACGCCGGTGCCCGCGTCGCCTGCGGGGTGGTGGTGGCGGGTAGCTGAGCAAGGCGGGAGCTGCACAAAAAAGGGCTGCGCAACCTGCACAGCCCCCGGGTGGCACGAGGTCCGTCCGCCCTCAATGTTTCTTCAGTAAAGCCACGTTGCCCACGCCGGAACTCATGCTCAGGGTGGGGCCGCCGCCGTTGATGCGTCCAGCAAACGACTTGGTCATCCACTTGCCTTCGACGCGGAGCGGGAAGTCGCAACTGGCGTTGCCCAGGGCCGCCTGCGCATCGACGGTGAGGCGCACCTGGTCGGCGAGGTAGACGGTGACGTTGCCGGCACCGGATTCCAGGGTGGAGTTGCCGTCGGGCTGGCGCAGGATGTGGGCGATGATGTTGCCTGCGCCGGTACTGGCTTCCACGTTCCCCTGCACATTCAGCAGGGTGATGTTGCCGGCACCGGTGTCCACCTGAATGGTACCGGAGGCCCCTTCGAGGTCCACGTTGCCAGAACCCGTCGAGATTTCCACTGGCCCCTGTACCCGTCCGAGTTTGATATTGCCGGCGCCGGTGTCGCCTTCTACCTTGCCCTGCACCCCGGCCACGGTCACATTGCCAGCGCCGGTTGAGAAGTCGATGTTGAACCGGGCGGGTACGTGGATCACAAACCGGACGTGAAACTGGTTGTCGCGGCGGCGCCACCAGGAACTGCGGTCGGTCTCGTAGCGGGAGCTTATGCGGACGCCGTTGCCTTCCTGCCGCATTTCAAACTGATGGTGTTCCTCCAGGATACGCCGGGCCTCGGCCTCATTCGACACGTTGAGCGTGCGTTCCATCTCCACATACACCGCCCGGTCGTTGGTGACCATGACCTCGATGTTGCCCTGGTCCACGTCGATGCGCAGCACCCCTCCTTCATTGACCTTGAACGAGCGTTTGACCGTGTCCTTGATGTCATCGCGGGCCATTGCCTGGATGCTGGTCAGCAGCCACAGGCTCGACAGGAGCAGGAGGAGCGGTGAACGGGAGCGGTTCATGGGGATCCAGTGGGTACAACAGGATGAGGAAAACACCTGAAGCGCCTCTACGGGCTGCATTTTGTGATTGTTGCAACGCTTGTTGTGCTATCCGGGCAGTAAAGATGGCGAACGAACGGCCTTTTCGTCACAGAATCTTCTCGGTCAGCCTACGGAACGTGCCCGGTAGGCAAGGGCTATCAGGGGTTGGGAATATAGCTGTTAGCTATTGGCTGTTAGCCGTTAGCTTTTGGCTGGTTGATGCTTGGTACTTGGAAAGAGGGCAGTACCTTACCCGTCGTGTCATCACGAGGAAGGAGGGGACAGTCCCAAATCCGCAAGAGATTGCCACGTCGCTACGCTCCTCGCAATGACATGATCCGAAATCCAAAATCTCCCATGCCCTTGCCTCCTGTTGCCGAGCGGTTTCTTCGGTATGTACAGATCGACACCCAGTCCGACCCGAAGGCCGAGGGGACGCCTTCGACGGAGAAACAGAAGGACCTGAGCCGCCTGCTGCTGGGCGAGTTGCAGGCGATGGGCCTGGTCGACGTGGTGATGGACGACTACGGGTTCGTCATGGCCACCGTGCCTGCGACGTTGCCGCCAGAGGTGGCGGCCCGTGCCCCGGTGCTGGCGTTGCTGGCCCACCTGGATACCTCTCCCGATGCGCCCGGGGCCAACGTCCGCCCTATCGTCCACCCGCAGTACGACGGGGGGGTGCTGGTACTGCCCGGCGACCCTACCGTCGTACTCGACCCGGCCCGGCAACCGGCCCTGCGGCGGCATATCGGGCACGACCTCATCACCAGCGACGGGACGACCCTGCTGGGCAGCGACGACAAGGCGGGGGTGGCCGTGCTGATGCAACTGGCGGCAGACCTGCTGGCCGACCCTACGGTTCCGCACCCTACGATCCGCCTCTGTTTCACGGTGGATGAAGAGATTGGCCGGGGGATCGACCGGCTGGACCTGGGCGTGCTCGGTGCCGATGTGGCCTACACCCTCGACGGCAGTGATGTCAACACGATCTCGATGGAGACGTTCAACGCCGTCGGGGCCACTATCACCGTCGAGGGGGTGATGGTGCATCCGGGCTATGCCAAAGGCCAGATGGTGAACGCCATCCGCATCCTGGCCGAACTCCTCACCGAGCTGCCGGCGGACGAGGCCCCAGAGACGACCGAGGGGGATCAAGGGTTCTACCACCCCCACCAGTTGCCTGCCGGCACGGCGGCCCAGGCCCAGGTCAAGCTCATCCTGCGCGACTTTGACCGGGATGGAATTGCCCGCCGCAAGGCGTTTCTCACCCGTCTGGTGGCCCGGTATCGCCGAAAATACCCGCAGGCGACGATCCGGCTGGAGTTGAAGGAGCAGTATCGCAACATGCGGTCGTACATTGAGGCCACCGACCCCCGCGTCCTGACGATGGCGCAGGAGGCGGCTGCCCGGATGGGGATCACCCTGACGGAGGAGCGCATCCGGGGCGGCACCGACGGGGCGCGGCTCTCGGAACGGGGCCTGCCCACGCCCAACATCTTCAACGGGGGGCATGACTACCACAGCCGGTTTGAATGGAACACGGTGCAGAACCTCGAACACACCCTGGCCTATACGAAACACCTCGTGCAGGTCTGGGCCACCCAGGTACGCCGTGCCGGGATGCCTGCCTGGGGTAGCGCGGAGAAGACCGCGCCCCTCCCCACCCTTGCCTGAATTCCCTCTCCATGCCTGATTCGCCTGCTGCCAACGTGCCGCCCGACTTTCGCCCGCTCAACAAAGGGATTGGGCGGTTGCTGATCCTGGTGGCGATGCTGCTCTCGCTGGGCGGCGCGTTTATGGCCGCCTATGTGGTGATCCGCAACGACCAGAACCCGCAGTTGCAGGAACGGCTCGACCAGTTGCGCCAGTTGCCATCCGCCGACTCCAGCCGTACCCCGACGGATTCCAGCCATACCCCGACGGACACGATGGAGGTGCAATAACGTTTTATGACCCGGTTGCTGGTGCTTCTTCTGCCTTTGTTAGCGGCCTGTGCCACAGCCCAGCCGTTCGGCCCGGTCGATCCCCCGCCTCTCCCTCCGGCGGCGTGGCTGCCGCTGCTGGGGGCGTACCGCCACGACACCACCCTGGTGCATATCGTCGAGCGTAACGGACAGTTGCACCTCTGGCGGGGGTATTACGTCCGGCTACAGGGCACAGGCCCCGGCTACACGCTCCCGGCCAGCAGCCCTTTCCCCGGCCAGTCCCTCACGTTTGTGCAAGATGCCGACGGGCGCGCGACGGCCCTTGCCATCGGGGGCGCCCGGTACCTGCGGGAAGCCCTGGGACCGGAAGAAGGCAACACCTTCCAGATCACCCCGGTGCGCCCTGTCGCAGAACTGCGGCGTGCTGCCAAGACCGCGCAGCCACCCGCCGAAGCCGGACCTTTCCGCACCCCGGAACTGGTGGAACTCGTCCGGCTGGACCCCTCTTTCCGCCTCGACATCCGCTATGCGACGACCAACAACTTCATGGGGACGGTGTTGTACGAGGAGGCGCGGGCGTTCCTGCAGCAGCCAGCGGCGGAAGCCCTGGTGCGGGTACAGGCACGGCTCAAGCCCTATGGCGTGGGGCTGCTCCTGCACGACGCCTACCGTCCCTGGTGGGTGACGAAGGTGTTCTGGGACGCCACGCCGGATGCAATGAAGGAGTTCGTCGCCAACCCGGCACAAGGCTCCCGTCACAACCGGGGCTGTGCGGTGGACCTGACGCTGTATGACCTCAGGACCGGGGCCGTCATCGCGATGCCCAGTGGCTACGACGAGTTCTCCCCGCGGGCGTATGCCGACTACCCCGGCGGCACCACGCGCCAGCGCTGGTACCGCACCCTGCTGCGCGCCGCGATGGAGGCCGAAGGGTTCGAGGCCCTGCCAGAAGAATGGTGGCACTTCGACTACCGCGACTGGCGTTCTTACCCCATCCAGAACATGGACTTTTCCGCCCTGTAGCGCCGAACGCCGGTAGCTGGAGGGTAGCAAGGCCTACGTTGTCAGCACGGCCAGCATCCGGTCGAAGTCCCGCCGCGTGAGCAAGCCCTTTGCCAGCAGTTCGGTGAGGGCGGCGCGAACGGCTTCGGGGTCGGTGCGGGTGGCCGGGGCATCCGGGAGCGGGTCGAGGGATTCGAGGGGGGCATGGATCATGGCTTCGTTGAGGAAGCGGGCCACATGTCGAGCCGCCTCCGGGCGGGCGGAGAAGTCGATAGAGAGTTCAAGGGTAGCACGGCCCCGGTTGATCGTCAGCTCCACCTGCTGCCCCCCGATGAGGCGGCGCTTCGCCTCCACCTTCACCACCTCGTGGTAGCGGACTTCGTGCGTGGTAGAGAGGTCGTTGTTCTGGAAGACGAAGCGGTCGGCGGCAAAGAGCACCCCGTCCTTGGCGCTGCCCATGAGCGTAGCGTCGTAGAGGGCCAGCACTTCTTCGGCCTGTAAGCCCTTCCCGTAGTCTGCCAGCGCGTTGCGCAGCTTGTCCGCCGGGATGCCCGGCACCACGTACAGCCCCTGGTGCGGTGCGTGCGGCAACGTTTCGAGGAGCAGGTCTTTCATGGCAGTTCAAAGCACATGGTCCGGATTCTGTAGGGGCAGGCCTTTGCTGGTCGTTCGGTACCTTGCTTTTCCGGGCTTTGAATCCTGTTTCCCGCTTTATGGCCGCGCCGCCACGGCGGTGCCGTCGAAGTAGGCCGCTGTCACGTCCATCAGCCCCGGCAGCACACCCAGGGCCAGGAGCAGCACGGCACAGACGATGAGCACCACCTGAGAGGCGATCGGGACGGGGAATGCGGCCTGTTGCGCAGCCAGGTGTTGCTCGTCGGGCGACTTCATCCAGAACACGTAAAGCACGCGCAGGTAGTAGTACGCCGAGGCGGCGCTGGCGAGCACACCCACCACCACCAGCGGGATCAGCCCCGCCTGCACCGCCGGGGCGAAGACGGCGTACTTGCCCAGGAACCCGGCCAGGGGTGGGAACCCGGACAGGCTGAACATGAAGAAGCCCATCAGCACCCCCAGCAGGGGTTTGCGGTACCCGATGCCGGAGAGCGAGCCGAGGGTCTGGTGACGGCCTTCGCGGTCGTCCCATTCCAGCAGGGCCATCACCCCAAAGGCCCCGATGTTCATCACCGCGTAGATGAGGGTGTAGTAGAGCGCCCCGGCATACCCTTCGGGCGTCCCCGCCGCCAGGCCCGTCAGCACATAGCCTGCGTGGGCGATGGACGAATAGGCCAGCATCCGCTTCACGTTTTGCTGCATCAGCGCCACCACGTTGCCGAGGATCATTGTGATGACGGCCACGACCGAGAGCATCGACTGGGTGGAAGCGGCTGGTAAGGCCGCCTGGAGGACGAGGATGAACGAGGCAAATGCCGCCGCCTTCGAGGCCGTCGCCATGTAGCCCGTCAGCGTGGTGGGAGCACCCTGGTAGA
This sequence comes from uncultured Rhodothermaceae bacterium, assembly GCA_964561865.1. GTDB lineage: Bacteria > Bacteroidota > Rhodothermia > Rhodothermales > CAZLRO01 > CAZLRO01. The sequence continues at coordinate 8,728 of CAZLRO010000129.1, forward strand.
CATCCGGCGTCCACATGTGGAACGGAGCCGCACTGACCTTGAACAGGAAGCCAATCAGCAGCAGCGCCAGGCCCGCATTGTAGAGCAATCGGTCTGCAACCTGTGCGGCTTCCCGGCCCATCTCCGGGAGCATCATCGTGCCGGTCGCCCCGTAGAGCAGGGCGATGCCGTAGAGGAAGAAGCCGGTTGAGAAAGCCCCCAGCAGGAAGTACTTAAGCGCGCTTTCGATGGAGCCTTCGTCCTCCCGTACCAGCCCGGTCAGGATGTAGAGGCAGATGGACATGGTCTCCAGCCCGACGAAGATCGCCACGAGGTTGTTGGCCGTGCCCAGCACAATCATGCCGACGGTGGCAAACAGGAGCAGGGCATAGACCTCCCCGTGGCTGCGTCGGAGGTGGTTGAGATACGGCACCGAGAGCACGACGGTGAGCAGCCCGCACCCCAGCACGACCAGGTTGACGAAGGCCGCATAGCCGCCCGTGCGGACCATCCCGTACCAGGCGGTGCCCGTCGGTTCGCGCAAGAGGAACAACTCGCCCACCATGCAGGCTCCCAGGGTGAGGGCCGCAATCCAGGGGATCGAACGGTCGTTGTTGCGGTAGGCATCCACCACCACGAGCACCAGTGCCACCAGGGCCGTGGTGGTCAACGAGAACGTCGCTCCCAGGTCGGTCAGGAGCGTATCGTAGGTGTTGGCGAGGTCCATGTCTTTTTCGTTTGAAGGTGCACAGTTCAAAAGTCCGGTCTTCCCCTGTTGAACCGGCAGGTGCTACCCTTGAAGGATGTTCTCAATAGCCCGTGCGAGGCGAAAATCCATCTCCGTGACTTTCCCGCCCGCATCATGGGTATTCAGGTGGAGGGTGACGCGGTTGTAGATGTTGACCAGCTCCGGATGGTGGTCCAGAGCCTCCGCCTCGAACGCCAGGCGGACGATGAAGCCCATCGCCTCGCGGAACGAGCCGAAGCGGAGCGCGCGGGTGAGCCGGTCGTCTTCATACGACCAGCCCGGCAGGTCCCGAAGGCCGGCCTCAATCTCGGCGTTGGTCAGGGGCGTACGCATGGGGGCCTGGGGCGCTGGCTATTTGGTGCTTGGTACTTGGGAAAGTCCCCTCTTGACGATCTCATGAGATTGTCAGACGGGGTGGCACGCACGGCAACGCCGGGCGGGACGGGGTGTGGTGCAACTGTTGATACAAACTACAACCTCGGTGCTGGTGCAGGCACTGCGACACGCCCTGTTTCTCAAATATAGTCAATTTGACGATAATTATAGTCAATTTGACTATAATTTGGAGCCACTCCTCTGGGAGAGGGGATTATCGGGGTTGTGGTGCTTGGACATATCCAAAATCCCCCATTTCCCGCTTTCGACTTTCCCGAACGGCCAGGGCCTACGTCAGGCGCAGCACCCAGCCGCTGAAGAACACCACCCAGATCACGAAGAAGATCGGGAGCAGGATGGGGAGGGCGTACCGGTACAGGTACACCACAAACGAGGGTGTATCGACGCC
>CAZLRO010000130.1:0-10231 GCA_964561865.1 uncultured Rhodothermaceae bacterium
CGGGGGCCGAGGTGGTGGTCACCGCCAACCGCGCCATCCCCCAACTGACGCCGCTCACCTACAGCAACCTCACGGCCCAGGCCCTCGACCAGCAGCCGGAAATGAAGGACCTGCCCGTCCACCTGGCGAAGCTGCCTGCGGTGACCTGGCATTCGGAGAACGGCAACGGCATCGGCTATTCCACGCTGCGGATGCGCGGATTCGACCAGCGGCGGCTGGCCGTCTCCATCAACGGCATCCCGCAAAACGACCCGGAAACCTTCGACGTGTTCTGGATCAACTTCTTCGACCTGCAAGGGGTTATCGAGGATATACAGGTGCAGCGCGGGGCCGGGGCGGCGTTCTACGGCCCGACCGGCATCGGCGGGGCCATCAACATCGTGGCAAACCCCTATCGCCCCAAAGCCTATGCCCAGGTGGAGATGGGGGCCGGGGCGTTCGGGACGCAGCGCGCATCGGTGGAGGCCAATACGGGCCTGCGCGACGACCGCTACGTAGCCTTCGCCCGCTTCAGCCGGCTGCGCTCCGAGGGCTATCGGGACTGGTCGTGGACGGAGTTCTGGCGGTTCTTCGGGGGCGTCACCCGCTACGGCGCGCGCGCCACCCTCACCCTGCAAGCCTACGGCGGGCCACAACGCGACGGCCTCGCCTACATCGGCATCCCCAAGGCGGCCAACGACGGCCTTGTGGACGACGGCTTCGGCGGCACCATCGACCGGCGGTACAACTACAGTGCCCTCTTCGGCGACGTAGAGCACTTCCACCAGCCCCACGTCGAACTGCTGCACGACCTGCGGCTCTCCAACCGCACCACGCTCCACCAGGCGCTGTTCTGGATCAAGGGCGAGGGCTTCTTCGACTTCGACGGCAGCTTCCGCAGCGCCGACTACCTGCGCCTGCCCGCCGGCGTGGTGCCGGACGACCAGCGCAGCCTGCCGCTATACCTGTCGAAGCCCGATGCGACGGTGTTCTTCCGCGCCTACCTCGACCAGCACCAGGTGGGCTGGATGCCCCGCCTCACCCGCCGCCAGGCCCGGAGCGAGACGACCGTCGGAGCGGAACTGCGGCTGCACCGGTCGCTTCGCTGGGGCCGGATTGAGGAGGCCACCAACCTGCCGCCGGAGCGCGTCGGCCCCGAACACGACGCCCGCGTCTACGATTTCAGGGGCGAGAAGGCCATCGCCTCGCTCTTCGCCAGCCACCTGCACCGCCCGGCCAGGCGCCTGGCTGTGCAAGCGGATGTGCAGGTCAACTACAGCCACTTCCGCAACTGGGACGAGGCGTTCTTCGGCCACCGGTTCAAGGTGCCGTATGCCTTCATCAATCCCCGGCTCGGGGTGACGTTCAACCCGGAGCAGCCGGTGCGGGCCTACGCGAGCGTGGCCTATGCCGGGCGAGAGCCGCGCCTGAAGTCGCTCTACGACGGCGAGGAGGCCGGGGCCGGGTTCCAGCCCGCCTTCGAGACCGATGCCGACGGTCGGTTCAACTACGACGCGCCGCTCGTCCGCCCCGAATACCTGCTGAACGTGGAACTGGGGGCGGCAGTGGAGCAGCCCCGCTTTCGCCTCTCGGCCAACGGCTTCCTCATGGATTTCCGCGACGAGATCGTACCCAGCGGCGGCCTCGACCAGTTCGGCGTGCCCCGTACCGGCAACGCCGACCGCACCCGGCACCGCGGCGTTGAAGTCGAAGGGGCCGTCCGCCTCGGTGCCGGGGTGGATGTGGAGGGCAACCTCGGCCTGAGCCGCAACCGGCTCGTCCGCTTCACCGAGTACGAGGTCCAGCCCGATGGCACCGTAGTCGCCCGCATCCAGGATGGCAACCCCATCGCAGGCTTCCCCGACCGCACCGCCAACCTGGGCCTGCGCTGGCACCGGAACGGCCTGCTGGCCTCGGCCAGCCTCGCCTACGGAGGAACGCAGTACATCGACAACAGCGGCGGCACCCGGCCCGATGGCGCTCCCTCCAGCGACCTCGTGCTCGACCCCTACACGCTCGTGCATGCGTCCGTGCAGTACACCTTCCCGCAACGTGCCGTGCTGAACGGGCTACGGCTGAGCCTGGACGTGAACAACGTCCTCGACCGCAAGGTGCTGCTCTTCGGCAACGTCAGCGCTGGCGTGCCGCAGTTCTTCCCCTATGCCACCCGCCACCTGTTCTTCGGGCTACGCTACACCCTCCGATGAAGAGAAGCGGTAAGCACCGTAGTCGGCATCCGGTAACTATGCTTCCGGAATTAGCAGAAGGTGGCAGCTTCGAGCCGTGAGATGGCTACTTTGAACCACGAGCCGGTTACGCTGAACCGCGCGCCGACATCCTCCTGCCATCCCTCACTTCATCAGCACGAGGCGTCCAGTCTGCACCTGGCCCCCAGCCTCGATCCGGTACAGGTACACCCCGCTCGGCAGATGAGCCGCATCGAACACCGCTTCTTGCACCCCCGCCGCCTGACCCCCTCCACCAGACGCGCCACCACGCGCCCCAGCACGTCGTACACCTCCAGGCGAACCTGCGCCGCCACCCCCAAGACGTAGCGGATCCGCGTCGCCGGGTTGAACGGGTTTGGGTACGCCTCCACCGCCAGCCCCGCTGTCGCCGTGCGCGCCAGCGGCCCCGCCACACCGTGCAGCAGCCTCACCGCCTCGCCTCGACCGGCCTCACGGCGGCCCGCTGCCGCTGTGCTATCGGCCAACTGCTCCGCCAGGTAGGCCCGCACCGGCCCGTAGTCCGGCGCCGTGTAGTACGCGGCCAGGAGCGCCGTCGGGTCGATCCCCTCGGCGGCATCGAGCGCCGCCTGTGCCGCCGCATACTGCCCCAGGTGCGTCTGCGCGATGGCCTCCAGCACCTTCAACTCCGTCGCCAGGTCCAAATGGGTCACCTGGGGCGCAATCGCCGCCGCCTCGGCCAGCGCCGCCGCCTCGGCCAGCGCCGCCGCCTCGGCGCCCGAACGGAGCAGCTCTTCCACCGAGAGCACCAGTGCCGCCTGCACGGCCACTTCCAGGACCTCGCTCGTCGTGCCCAGGCTGATCTCCTCCCTTCGCCCCTGTCCCCGGTACCACGCAAGCAGCAGCGCCGCCTCCCGCACCTGCGCCGAAGCGGTCCCGCTCTGCTGGGCCGCCCGCTCCAACTCCCGCGCCAGGTAGTAGAGCGTGCGCAGCAGCGTCGCGGCCTCCTCCTGCGCCGGGGCCTGCCGAAGCCGCGCCATGACCTCGGCCAGGCGGCGTTCCTGCCCCTGCTGCCAGGCCGACCGATCCACCACCGGGGCCAGCGGCGGGTGGCCCGTCTGCGTGCTCGTGTGGAAGGGGCTGTAGTCCGCCGCCGCCGTGCTGCTGCTGACTCCGGACCAGGACATCTGCGGGTCGGGGTAGGGCTGCCCCGCGTTGCTCTCGCCCCAGTAGTTGCACTCGGCCTCGGCCAGGGAGGCCACCGCCCCCTGCTTGGCCACGCTGTAGAGCAAGCGCCAGTACGCGGGCGGCAGGTTGTAGCCGTTCGTGTCGTCGTAGAGGTCGTTGCGCCCCTGCCCGGCCTGCGTGCCACAACTGGTCTCACTCGTCACGTTGCCCCCGTAGAAACGCGCACTCTCGCTCGCAAGGTTGACCTCGTGCTGGCCGTTGCGCCGGATCAGGTTGGAGCCATCGCCGCTGAGGGTCACCGGATCCGAGACGGTGGCCGTCCCGCCGATGAAGAGGCCACTCTGCGTGTTGGACTCAACCGTGTTGCTCTTGAACGTGCCCACGGTGGCGTCCCAGACGTAGAGGCCGTGCTTGCCGTTGTTGGAGAGGGTGTTCATCTGCACGGAGGCGCTGGCCCCGTTGACGAGGGAGAGGCCTGACCCGGCATGGCCGGTGAGCGTGTTGCTACCGCTGGCCGTGCCGTCGCCGAGCGTGGCCGTCGTGCCAGCGTCCTGGAGGCTGACCCCGCCCTCGGTGCTGCTGCTCGTGCCGGTGATGGTGTTGGCCGTGAGCGTGGCGCTGGCCCCGGCCTTGAGGCGGATGCCGGCCTTGGCGTTGGCGCTGATGGTGTTGGCGCTGATCGTAGCCGTGGTGCCAGCGTCCTGCACGAGGATGCCCTCGTTGGTGCTGCCGCTGATGGTGTTGCCGCTGATGGTGGCCTCGGCGCCGGTGAGGAGGAGCACCCCGCGCGTGGTGCTGCCGGTGATCGTGCTGTTGGTGAGGGCGTAGCCGTCGTAGGCGCTGCGCATCGAGACGGCGGTGCCGTTGCCGGAGAAGGTGCTCTGGTCGATGGTCACGCCCGGAGCGTTGAGCCAGAGGCCGTTCGTAGCCCCGCTGACCCAGAGGTGGGCGAAGCTGGAGTTGGCCCCCTTGACCTCGATCCGATCCCAGTTGGCACTTCCGAGCCGCTCGAAGACGATGGGACTGCTGGCCATGCCAGCCAGGTCTACCGCCCGGTTGAACGTGAGCTTGGCGCCGGAGCCGAGCTGGAAGACTGAGCCGGGACTGATGGCAAGCGGCTTGGTGGAGGTGTAGCTGATGCTGGCGTTATCGCCGAAGGCGAAGGTGCCGCCTTCGCTGGCGAGGAAGCCGCCTTCCTTGATGGTGATCGTCGATCCGGTTGCGAGTGTGACTGTTGCCCCCTTATCCGCGATGATGCAGGAACTGGTTCCTTGCCCATTGTTGCCTTCGAACTCATATGTACCGAGATAGGCCGTCGTACTGGAGCCACTTCGAACTAAGAGTTCACTGCCGTCCTTGAAGAGGAGCTTGGCCGTAGCAGGCCCAGCGAGGTTGCCTATCAGAAACAAGTTGCTGGGAGCATTAAAGGCATCTTTCTTAAAGGTGACGGTACCATTGATCGTTAGCGTAGCGCCAGCCAATACAAAGATATTTTGGCCTTCGTAAACGGTACCGTCCGGGATCGTTGTGTTCGTGTTGACGATAACAGCATTGGGGTCGTCTTCGAGTGCGTTCAGGAGGGCATTATAGAGGTTGAGGCGGCCACCCGTAACAGTCTTATTCTGCAAGTCGCTAATGGGATCAACTCCATCGAGAATATCGTCCTTAAATGCGAGCGCAATCGTAGCCGGGCTATTTTTGTACTCCTGAAGTCGGGCAGCTGAGATGGTAGAGAAAATCTGCACTACGGCTCCAGCCACATGTGGTGCGGCAAACGATGTACCAGTAACAAAAGCATATTCACTATTGCCAGATATAGTTTGTGCTGCCAAGACAGTAGTGCCTGGAGCACCAAGGTCTACTGAAATGTTCCCCCACGCAGCGTCTGGATCACGACCATCCGTATGTGTAGTGTTGTTCACGACAATTAAATAACTGCTAGGGCACACAGATGGCATATCACCTGCAATATCTACATCTACGCCGATATTGTCAGTAGATGCAATTCCCAAGATTCCGTGGCTTCCAAGATCATCATATACCTGACACCAGAGGGGGTAATCTTGTGATGTAGCAAATCTTACACCCCATGAAAGATTCGTTGCCACAACAAATGCCCCTCTCTCTCCATTCGTTTGGTCGTATAATTGCCTCATTACGAGCACATAATCATATGCTTCTACAAGCTGTGAATCATCCTCAGTACCTATCGGGCCGAATGTAACAGGCAAGATCTCTGTGTTCCAATTAATTCCTATCATTCCCAAGTCATTATTCCCAACAGCACCTACGATACTGGAAACCCGTGTCCCGTGAATTCCATCTGTAAGGTTGTCATTCTGCATGAATGTATTCCACCCATCATAATCATCAATATATTCATTTCTATCATCGTCAATCCCATTTTCAGGAATTTCATCTGTGTTCTTGAAGAACAATATGTCTTGATGAGTAATCCCCAAATTTGTATCAATAACAGAGATGACTGGTCGTTCATTTGTATGAGTAACCCCACCTCTGCTAAGACTTAGGTCCCACACCTCAACTGCATCAATATCTGCATCGATGACACCTCCTGATTGACCTGTATTATTAAGTGCCCATTGTTCGGCAAATCGAGTATCATTCGGTATAGAGTTCCTGAGGTTTATATGGTTACGATGATTAAGCTGCACAACAAGAACACTTGAATGAGTGCGCAGTTTATTTAGCATTTCATCAGGCTCAAAAGCTGTATGATCATATGTTATGAGAAAAATCTTCAAGTGATGAAATGTTCTTTTGACCCGAATACTAGTCGAGTGGGCTACATAGGAACTAAGAAATGCCTCAATATTCTCGCCTTGCTTTAGTTTTATCAATAACTCTCCTTTCACTACAACAGATCTTTTATCAAAATTGGTATTCTGCATTCCATGCAAAGGGAGGACAGAAAATAGAATAATCAGAACAATTAACAACGCGAATAAACATGTTGTATTTTTCATAAACATGACCTTATTAATATTTGTTCGGTATAAAAATCAATTGACTATCCTCATTAGTGAAAAAATCAATGTAGTACAAAATCAGTTTTGAGTCAGATACTTCATAACGAAAAGATGTATTTATAGCTCCCTAAAATTCCGAGGAACGATTGCATGATTCTCGATTACAACCAATTACAATTCTGATCGAGTCTTGCTCGAATAGCTCATATCCCCCAGTACATAGATTACAATCCGCCCAACCCATAACGGTACTGTCTGAAACAAACGATATGGTGTATCGCTGCCCCTCCTCCACAGGTTCTACCTGATCGCCTATGACGAAAGATTCAAGCTTCCATTCGGTTCCAACCAACTCAACCCCAAGAACTTCCGTTTCTTCACCCGTTAACTCACAGCCGAGTAACAGGGCACCGGTCAACAATAGTCCCGAAACGGCAGCGATGACATGAAAGCATCGCATGGTGATTACCTGATAAGGCTAAGCTTATTGCGCTAACTTCGAAAAGAATGTTAAACCGAGCTGTTGTCAAGAGGGTGTCAGGGTAAAAAAACTACCCGGAGCTTCAACGCTGATGCCCACCTCTCACGGTTGTAGTCTGGCGCGCCCGTAAGGGGTGGGGATCAGCGAAGACCTACCGGACACCTGCACCCGGTACCTTCATTCCAGCTTGAAGTTGATGGGCAGGGCCAGCTTGGTCGGCACCACCTTGCCGTCTTTCTGGCCCGCCTCGAAACGCAGCAGTTGCACTACCCGCAGCGCCTCTTCGTCGCAGCCGTGCCCGATGCCTTGCAGGACGCTGGGGCGGGTGACCTGGCCCGTCTCGTCCACCACGAAGCTGATAACCACGCGGCCCTCCACCTTCGCAGCATGTGCCGCTTCCGGGTAGCGCAGGTTCTGACCGATCACTTCCATGTTCAGGGCTTTGGGGTATGTATCGACCTCGGACGCGGCTGCCTGTTGTGCTTCCGGGGCTTTCGGTGGCAGCAGCGGAGGAGGCATCTCGGCGGGCACTTCGCTCCGCAGGGGCGGCGGCGGTGGCGGGGGCAGCTTGGCAGCCTTCTTGGGAGCGACCGGAGCAGGTTGCTCCTGGAGCACAGGCGTCGCGGCAGGTGTGGGGGCGGGGGTAGCGTCGGCGCGTTGCTCGGACTGCACGGAGGCAGCAGGGCCCTCAATGGCGGCGGTGGCTTCGGGCGGGGCTGGCTCGGTGCAGGCGGTGAACAGGCTGCCTGCGAGCAGCAACAGGGCGGCGGCACCGAGGCTCGCGTGGCGCAGGTGGCGCTGCCGGAGGGCAGAAGGGATCGGTTGGTTCATGGCACGGATGCGTTGTTGGAGGGTGGAAGGAACGGCCATGCATAGGGCAAGGGCCGGTGTCGGATTCGGGCGTTCCGCAAAGGCCAGCAGCAGGGCGGCATAGGCCCGCCGGGGCACGTCCCGTCGGATCAGCACCTCGGCGTCGCACACCAGTTCGCGGAAACGGGCACTGGTGCGCGCCAGTCCAGGGACGAGGGGATGCAGGCCGAAGAGGGCTTCAACCGCCCCTTCCTGCACGCGCAGGACGAAGTCCCGCTGCCGGATATGGACCAGTTCGTGCAGGAGCGACATCCGCAGTGCGGCAGGATCGTCCAGCAGCGCCGTCGGCAGCACCAGCACCGGACGTCTCCAGCCGAAGGTCATGGGCACGGCCTGGGTGGACAAGGCCACCAGATGTACCGCCGGGCGGATGCCGTACCCGTGCCGGAGCGTCTCCAACTCCGGGAGGGGCGTTGCCGGGTGGGCGAGCAGGGTGCGGTGGAGCCGTGTCAGCCGCCCCAGTTCCCGGCTGTACTGGCCCAGCCGCACGGCCCCGGCCAGCAGGAGAGACAGCACCAGCGCCCCGATCAGGTGATAGCCGTGCAGGGCCAGGGACGGCGCGGCCAGCGGCGTCGCGGTGAACGGCTCCACGGTGACCGCAGCCGGGGGGGCGGTAGAAAAAAGGGTCGAAAACGGACTCTGCCACGACGTCGCCAAGCCCAGGAGCAACCCCAGCGGCAGGGCAAACAGCAACGCCATCGCCCCGTAATAGCGCAGCGGCGCGGGAATCCACCGCCCGTAGTGCAGCAGCAGCCCCGTCGGTAGGGCCAGCAGCGTCCACCTCCCCAGCGGTAGCCAGAAGGCCGCCAGGCTGTGATGCCCCAGGGCGGCCAGAACGACAGCGAGGGTCTGCATGGTCGTTCCCCAGTTGGTCGACCAGGAGGCGGATTTCGGCCTTCTCGGTTTCAGTCAGCGGCTCGTGCTGTACCAGCGTCTGCACCAGCGCCGCCGGGGATCCCTGGAACGCCTGTTCGAGCAAGGTGCTGAGCAACCCGTGCCGGACGCTTTCGGGCGACCGGGCCGCCGAATAGACGTAGGTGGCCCCGTCTTTCTCGAAATGCAGGTAGCCCTTGTCCGCCAGGTTCTTCATCACGGTCATCACCGTCGTGTAGGCCACCGGGCGCGTCTGCACGACACGGGCCTGCACCTCGGCCACCGTCGCCTTGCCCAACGTCCAGACATGCTGGAGCACTTCCAGCTCTGTCTCGCCCAGGACGCTGAGGGATTTTCGCTTCTTCATGGCAATATCAGCACGTTTTCTGTGAACAGGGGTCAATTTACTATTGAAATAGTATTAAGTCAATAGTAGGGCGGGACAAAAAAAGGGGATGCCCGTTGGGGCACCCCCGCAGGTGTGGAACGGCACGGTTCAGAGGTTGACGTTCAGGCGGGTGTAGACGTACCGACCAAAGAAGCCGAAGGGGGAGAAGCCGCTGTAGGGCGTAATCCCGGAGAAGCTGTTGATCTTGAACCGTTTCTCCGGGTAGACGTCGAACAGGTTGTTGGCTCCCAGCGCGAGGGAGAGGTCCTGGCGGAGGGAATAGGCGAACTCGGCGTCGGTGATCCAGGCCGAGGGGAAGGTCTGGTCGCGGGTGGGGTCGCCCTCGGCGTTGATCTCGGTGACCTCACCATAGCGGTTCAGGCGCACCATGAAGCGCCAGGCGCGCAGGTCGTAGTTGGTCTGGAGGTTGAGCTTGTTCTTCGGCTGTGCCAGCTCGTAGTCGCCCACGCGCAGCCGTCCGACGAGGTTGGGCTGGCCCAGGTCGATGAGCTGCTGCGGGGCCGGGATGACCCCGTTGGCATTCACGTTGGTCACCTCGGTCTCGTTGAAGTTGACGGCGGCGGTGAAGCGGGCGTTGCCCGGGCCGAGGCGCTGGCCGTAGCGGGCGATGATGTCCAGGCCGCGCGTCTGCGTGTCGATGGCATTGGTGAAGTAGCGCCCGCCGTTGGCCCCGGCGATGCCCTGGGCGGCGAGGAAGTTGGTGATGGCCGTGCCGGTGAAGTTCTCGGTGAAGGTGATCCGGTCGTTGATGTCGATCTGGAACGCATCGACCGTGACAGAGAGGTTCTTCCGGGCGAAGGTCACGCCCGCGCTGAGGTTGACGGAGGTTTCCGGGTCGAGGTCTTGGGCGCCGAGGGCGCGGGCCACCGGGTCGTCCACCGGGAAGGTGCCCACCTCGAAGGGGACGCCCCCGATGAAGTTAGTGGCGATGGAGGTGAACCACGCCTGCGCCAGCGACGGGGCGCGGAAGCCGGTGCTGACGGCCCCGCGCAGGGCCAGCCCTTCGACGAACTCGAAGCGTCCGGCCACCTTGCCCGTGAGCGTCGCGCCAAAGTCGCTGTAGTTCTCGAAGCGGGCCGCCGCGCTGAGCAGCAACTGGCTCGTGAGGTTGTTCTCCACGTCGAGGTACAGGCCCACGTTGGTACGGTTGCGGTCCTGCTCGTTGCGGGGCGAGAAGCCGGGGAAGCACTGGGCACCGGCGGCGGTCGTCTGCCCGGCGTTGGGGCCATCCAGCACCGCCACGCCCCCATTGAGG
>CAZLRO010000131.1:0-10207 GCA_964561865.1 uncultured Rhodothermaceae bacterium
TGTCAATGCGCCGCTGTTTGCCACGTTCCTGCTGGGCATGTTCTGGAAACGCGCCACTGGGCACGGGGCCTTCACCGGGCTGGTGAGCGGCACGCTGGCGGCGGCCCTGCACCACGGCCTGAGCCTGCCCCTCAACGCCCTCACCGGCATCAAGGGCGGCTGGCTGATGGTGCTCAAGACCTACCCCAGCGAGATGGCACAGAACTTCTGGACGGCCATCTGGGCCTGGACAGCCTGCTTCGTGGTGACCATCGGGGTGAGCCTGCTGACCAAACCCCGCCCAGACGAGGAGATGGTGGGGCTGGTCTATTCCCTGACCCGGCGTCCGAACGACGAAGGGTTGGCCTGGTACCAGCGCCCTGCCACTCTCGGCCTGATCGTGCTGGCCCTGACGCTGGTCCTGAACCTGATCTTCTGGTAATTCTTCTGCTGAACCAGGAAACGACATGGGCCTGGATATCCGACTGCCCCTGGGCTTGCTGTTTGGCCTGCTGGGCCTGATGCTCATCGGCTATGGCCTGGCAAGCGATGCGGCGATCTACGAACGCGCGCTCGGCCTCAACATCAACCTGTGGTGGGGGCTGGCGATGACGGCGTTCGGCCTCGTCTTCGCCTGGCTCGGGCGCAGGGGCACCTCGCCCTCACCGGAAAAATCGCCTTCCAACGGCTTCCGAGGGCATTGAGACGGAAAGAACGGCAAGTACCAATGGATCTTGGGGAGCCAGCCCATGGTGATCGTGGACGTCAGCGAACCCACCGCAGAGGTCGTGGCGGCGGTGCAGCGGCTGGTGCCCCAGCTCGGCTTCACCGGACACCTGCCGGATGCACCCACCCTCGCCACCATCCTCGCCTCGGATGCGACCTGTCTGCTGCTGGCCCGCATGCCGGATGCGGACGGCCCCGTCGTCGGGATGCTGACGCTGGCCTCATACCGAATACCCACCGGGCTGAAGGTCTGGATCGAAGACGTGGTGGTGGACGGGTCCGCACGGGGCCAGGGGGTCGGGGCGGCGCTTGTCCGGGCGGCGTTGGCGCGGGCACGAGCGATGGGGGCCACGCAGATCGACCTCACCTCGGCCCCCTGGCGTGCCGCCGCCAACCGGCTGTACCGCCGCCTGGGGTTCGTCCAGCGCGAGACGAACGTATACCGGTACACCCTGGTACCCGACTGAGGATTGCGGATTTCGGATTGCGGATTTCGGATTGGGGGAGGCGATCTTCTCCCCCCTCCTGAGAACAGGAGGGGTTGACCGATCTCATGAGATCGGTCATGGGGGAGGTCGATTCTCGGATTGCGGATTGGGGGAGTACAGGCCGCCCCAAAGGCCACAGGCCCTTCCAACGGTGATCCCCCCTGTCATTCCCAACACCCCTGTCATTCCCAACACCCCTGTCATTCCGAACAACGTGAGAAACCGCAGGTTGCACGAAGTGAACATCGACCGAAGGGAGATTGCACCCCAGCGAATATCGAAGCGCAGCGGAGATTGCACGACAGTGAAATCTCACGCCCACATTGAAAAACGAGATTTCCGTTCCGGCAACCTTCGGTTTCGCTGGAGCGCAATCTCCCATTGGTCGATTTCTCCCTACGGTCGGAATGACAGCAGAGGTGGAGGGTTTGCATGACCAAAGGCCGCCAGGCCGTCCCAAAGCGAAGCCGCAGGCGGAGCGTCCCAAAGCGAAGCGTCCCAAAACCCTATGGATCCCCATCCTTCCACGTTGCCCCGGCGTTTCGGGCTGTTGCAGGCGACGGCGCTGAACATGTCCAACATGATCGGCATCGGGCCGTTCATCACCATCCCGCTGCTGATGTCGGCCCTGGGGGGGCCGCAGGCCCTGCTCGGCTGGGCCGTCGCCCTGCTCATCGCCCTGGCCGACGGCATGGTGTGGAGCGAACTGGGGGCCAGTCTGCCAGGGTCTGGCGGCAGCTACGTCTATCTGCGGGAGGGATTCGGGCGGGAGACGTACGGGCGGCTGATGACTTTCCTGTTCATCTGGCAGTTCATTCTCAGCGGGCCGCTCGAGATCGCCTCTGGCTACATCGGCTTCGCCAGTTATGTAGGGTACATCTGGCCGGGCATGTCGCCCCTCACTGTCCAGCTTGTGGCGGCGGGCGTGGGCCTGCTCAACATCGCCCTGCTCTACCGCCGCATCACCTCCATCGGCAAGATCACGGTGGGCCTGTGGGCAGGGACGCTGCTGACGACCGCCGCCGTGATCGTTACCGGGGCATTGCACTTCGATGCCAGCCGGGCCTTCGACTTCCCGCCGGGCGCGTTCAACTTCTCGATGGGCTTCCTGTGGGGCCTCGGTGCCGCCTCCCGCGTGGGCGTGTACGACTACCTCGGCTATTACGACATCTGCTACATCGGTGAAGAGGTGCGGAACCCCGGACGGGTCATCCCGCGCTCGATCCTCATCAGCGTCGTCGTGGTGGCGCTCCTCTACGTCGGCATCAACCTCTCGATCATCGGGGTAGTCCCGTGGCGGGAGTTCGTCCCGGCGGCGTCGAACCCGAACGCAGGCTATATCGTGTCGATCTTCATGGAGCGGGTCTATGGCCCATCGGTAGCGACCGTCTTCACGGTGATGGTGCTGTGGACGGCCTTCGGGTCGGTATTTGCGCTGCTGCTGGGGTATTCGCGCATCCCGTTTGCGGCGGCCCTCGACGGCACCTTCTTCAAGATGTTTGGCCGCCTCCACCCGCAGAAGCAGTTTCCCCACCGCTCGCTCCTGGTCATCGGCGCCATCGCCATCGCGTGCAGCTTCTTCTCGCTGGGACTGGTCATCGATGCCCTCATCACCACGCGCATCCTCGTCCAGTTCATGGGCCAGATCGTGGCCGTGACGCTGCTGCGCCGCCACAACCCCCACCTGGAACGGCCCTACAGGATCTGGCTCTACCCCCTCCCCAACCTGGTGGCCCTGCTGGGCTGGGTCTTCATCTTTGCCACCTCGGATGGGAAACTCATCGCCCTGGGCCTGGGCACACTCCTGCTGGGAGCCGCCGTATTCCTGTTCTGGTCGTGGCGGCAGGGCCGCTGGCCGTTTGCCCCCGTAACCGAGGCCCGCCCCGGCTGAACCGACCAGGCTATCTCCCCAATCGGCTGTTCTACCCCACTTTCCCGATGCACCAGCACTTGGGATCCGCGGCTTTTGGGTCTGGTAAGAAACTTGATTACATTTAAGTTGAACCATTTTATGAACGATACTGGATAATAGCCCTTCCATCGTCCTCATAAGCATGGTCCCCTGCCATGAAACCATATGTCCTGCTGGTTGTCGACGACGAGCCAGTGCTGCTGAAGATGCTCTCTTACATGCTGGGTAAGGAGTATGAAGTCCACACCGCTATCAACGGGGCGGAAGCACTGGCAAAGGTCCACGAACACCATCCAGACCTGATCATATCGGATCTGATGATGCCGGAGATGGACGGCTGGTCCCTCTACCAGGCCCTTCAGGAGGATGCCGCCACATCCGGCATCCCGTTCATTATGCTATCGGCCCGTGCGGACAACGAGGCCATTCACACCAGCCGGAACCGGGGCATCCAGGACCATCTGCCCAAGCCCCCGTCGCTGCCGTTCCTGAAGGAGCGCATCCGCGAACTGATTGAAGCCCATATTCGACGGGCGGCGGCCTGAAGCCGTATCTTGTCGGCGTGACCGCTACCGACAAGGGTTCTTCAAAGGATGACCGCATCGCCGACGAGGGTTCTACTGCTGATGGGGGTTTCCGGGTCGGGCAAGACCACCCTCGGCCAGCGGCTGGCGGCAGACCTGGGGTGGGCGTTCTACGACGGCGACGATTTTCACCCGCCGGCCAACGTCGCCAAGATGCAGGCGGGCCTCCCGCTCGACGACGCCGACCGCCATCCCTGGCTGCTGGCCCTGCGTGCCCGGATCGAGGCGAGCCTGGACCAGGGAGAACCGGCGGTGGTGGCCTGCTCGGCCCTCCGGCAGGCATACCGCCACCTCCTCCTGCATGGGTTGGCCGGGGTCCGCCTGGTGTACCTCAAAGGCACGTTCCCGCTGATTGCCGCCCGGATGCAGGCCCGCAAAGGCCATTTCATGCGGGTCGGGATGCTCCAGAGCCAGTTCGATACCCTCGAAGAGCCGACCGATGCCTACGTGGCCGACGTTGCCCTGCCCCCGGAACAACTGGTCGCAACCATCCGGCAGGCGTTTCACCTGACCTGAGCGGACGGCCCGCTTCCGGCACCTTCCCGTCACCCTACACCCGTTCCTGCTGCTGAGACAGCCCTATCCCATGCACGAACTTGGCATCATTGGACTGGGCAAGATGGGCGGCAACATCGCCCGGCGGCTGTTACGGGCCGGACTGCGCGTGGTAGCCTTCGACCCGTCGGCCCCGCAACGGGCGCCGCTTGTGGCCGCCGGGGCCGTTGAGGCAACGACCGTGGCCGCACTGGTGGCGCAACTGGCGGCCCCGCGCGCCGTGTGGGTGATGGTGCCGGCCGGCGCACCCACCGAGGCTGTGCTTGAGGAGCTGGGTGCCCACCTCGCCCCCGGCGACCTCGTGGTGGATGGGGGCAACAGCTTCTACCGGGACTCGATGCGCCGCGCCCGGCACCTGGCCGAAAGCGGCATCTTGATGCTGGATGTGGGCACCAGCGGCGGCATCTGGGGGCTGGAGAACGGTTATTGCCTGATGGTGGGCGGCGAGACGGCGGCGGTGAACCGGCTGCGTCCAGTGTTCGAAGCCCTGGCCCCGGCAGCCGACCAGGGCTGGGCACAGGTGGGACCCAGCGGAGCCGGGCACTTCGTAAAGATGATCCACAACGGGATCGAGTACGGGATGATGCAGGCCCTGGCCGAGGGCTTCGCCTTGCTCAACGAAAAGCAGGAACTGGCGCTGGACCCGCTCCAGGTGGCCCGCCTCTGGCAGCACGGCAGCGTCATCCGCTCGTGGCTGCTGGACCTGACCGCCGCCGCGCTCACAGCCTATCCCGATCTGGAGGGCCTGGCCCCGTTCGTCCAGGACTCCGGCGAGGGCCGCTGGACCGTCCAGGAGGCCATCGACCTGGAGGTGTCGGCCCCGGTCATCACCCTGTCGCTGCTGGAGCGGCTGCGCTCGCGCACCGACAACGCCTACGCCGACCGCCTCCTGGCTGCCCTCCGCCAGCAGTTCGGCGGCCATACAGTCAAGCAGGAATTATAGTCAAATTGACTATATTTTTATAGTCAATTTGACTATAATCACCAGAAACGACAGCATCGGCTTTTCAGAAGCGCAGTTCCGACAGCGGCACGTGGTGGCTGACGCGCTGGCGGCCCATCACGTCGAACAGTTGCAGGTGGAGGGTAGGATCCGCGCCCCAGTCGATCTCGATCAGGCCGAAGTTGTTCTCCATGACGGCCTCGCCGAGGCGGTTGTCATTGGGTTCGAGCACATCCCACGTCTCGGTGATGCCGCTGGAGGTGACGTCGTAGGCCGGGTACTGGCCGGGGGCCTGCTGCCGGGAGAGTTCGCCCCAATGGACGTCCCCGGAGATGAAGACGACGCCATTGGCCTGGGTCTTGCGGATCAGGTCGAGCATCCGTTGGCGCTCGTGCGGGATGTTCGTCCACGATTCCCAGCCGTTGTAGGTGTGGCTGAACTGGATGCTGGAGGCGACAATGCGCACCTGGGCCGGGATGCGCAACTGGGCTTCGAGCCAGGCCCACTGGGCCGCACCGAGGAGCGTGGAATCCGGCGACGGGTTGGGGCGGTAGTCGTTCTTGTGGGGAGGGAGGCTGTCGTTGGGCAGCAGGTCGTCGCGGAAGGTGCGGGTATCGAGCAAGAGCACCTGGACGCGCTGTTCGGGTGGGCCGAAGAGCAGGCTGTGGTAGATGCCGGGGTGCTGGCGGCGCTCCGAGTCCAATGGCTCGTTCCAGAAGTCGAGGAAGATGTCTTTGGAGGCTTCCTTGAACGGGTAATGGCGGCCGCCGTCGTTGTGGCCGTAGTCGTGGTCGTCCCATGTGGCGAGGAGCTGCGTGCTGTGGCGCAGGCGCTGGAACTCCGGCTTGCGGCCCAGCCGGGCGTATTTGGCGCGGAGCGTGTCCATCGTGTGCGAGTCCCCATAAATGTTGTCGCCGAGGTAGATAAACAGGTCGGGGCGCTTCTGGACGACGAGGTCGAGCACCGGTTGCGGCTTGTCTTCCTCGGCACACGAGCCGAAGGCGATGCGGGTGAGGGGGGCAATGGTCGTCGGCGGGGCGTTCGTGCAGGCACCGACAACGGCGGCGCAGACCAGGAGCAGCAGGGCGGGGCGCATAGGTTTTGGGGATGGCAGAACAGTACCGGTAAGATAGCACACCCGGAGCCTGGATGGAGGACGACCCGATACTGCTTTCCGGCCTTCGCAAGGCCGCAGCGGAAGGTAGCCGCGCCCTGTCTTCTCCTGTATCCTTGCGAGGAGCCTGATCGACCTCATGAGATCAATCAGACGTGGCACTCTCGACGCTGGCGTTACTTCGATGCTGGCACTGAGCGCTACGCCCCCTCTATGTCATTGCGAGGAGCGCAGCGACGTGGCACTCTCAACGCTGCGCGTTACTTCGACGCTGCTGCAAGAAGGCAAGGGCGAGATCACCACGTCGGCCCAGCGATCTTGATCGCCGTGGCCTCCTCGTGATGACAAGGGTGGGAAGATTACCACCTGCTGGTCTATCTCCCCTTGATCGATCTCCTCCCGGCGGCCCCTTTCTTTTTACCCTGCCGTCTCGGAACTTCGTGAAGCCGGGGGGTTACAAAAAACGGGCGTGTGGCCGTTCTTCCTCTCTACAGGGGCTGTGTTCACGGTGAACCCGATGAAATGGGGCTGGATGCGTAGCGGTGGTATCCGGCTGATGGCACTGGTCGTCGGCCTGGCAGCGGTGCCCTCCGCCGAGGCCCAGTATTTCGCCTTTGGCAAGAACAAGGTGCAATACGAGGCCCAAACGTGGTATTTCCTGCACTCCCGGCATTTCGACATCTACTACTACGAGGGCGGGGAGCACCTGGCCGCGTTCACGGCGAAGGCCGCCGAGGCCGCCTACGAGCAGGTGAGTCATCTCTTCCAGCACCAGATTGCCAAGCCGATCCCGCTGCTCGTCTACCAGAGCCACAACGACTTCGCCGTCACCAACGCCATCGACCTGCCCACCTATGCCGAGGGCATCGGAGGGGTGACCGAGCTGTTCAAGAACCGCGTCGCCATCCCGTTCACCGGCGACTACCGGGACTTCCGCCGGGTGATCCACCACGAGCTGGTCCATGCCATCGTGAACGACATGTTCTATGGCGGGTCGATCCAGTCCATCATCCAGAACAACATCCAGCTCCAGATTCCCCTCTGGTTCAACGAGGGCCTGGCCGAGTATGCCGCGCTGGGATGGGATACCCAGTCGGACATGTACGTGCGCGAGGCGGTGCTCGAAGACAACCTGGCCCCGATTCCCTACCTCAATGGCTATTTCGCCTACCGGGGAGGGCAGGGGGTGTGGGACTATATCGCCGAGCCGTACGGGCAGGAGAAGGTGAGTGAAATCCTGCAACGCCTCCGCCTTACCCGCAATGTGGACGCAGCATTTCGCCGGGCGACAGGGCTGTCGCTGGAGGAACTCTCGGAGCGCTGGCAGCAGGCCCTCAAGGAAATCTATTTCCCCGAAGTGACTGCCCGCGAGAACCTGGAGGCCATCGCCCGTCCGCTCATCACCCGTGAGCAAGGGTTCTACTACAATGCCAGCCCTGCCCTCTCGCCGCAGGGCGACCGCCTGGCCTTCATCACCACCAAGGGCGGGCTGTTCGACCTCTATCTTGCCAGCGCCAACGACGGGAAAATCCTGCGCCGCCTCGTGGCCGGGCAGACCAGCGCCGAGTTCGAAAGCCTCAAGATCCTCTCGCCGGGGTTGGCCTGGCGTCCGGACGGGCAGGTGCTGGCCTTTGCCGTCAAGAGTGGGGCCAGCGACGCCATCGCCCTCATCGACGTGGAGACGGCGGCCACCCGGATGTACCGTGTGCCGGACCTCGACCAGATCATCAGCCTGACCTGGAACCCGGTGCGCAACGAGATCGCCTTTGCCGGGACGCGCGACGCCCAGGGCGATGTGTTTGTGCTCGACCTCGACACCGAGCAGACCGTCAACCTCACGGACGACCTGTTCAGCGACCATGAGCCGGCCTGGAGTCCGGACGGGGCCACGCTCGTCTTTCACAGTGACCGGGGCGACTACCTGGACCTGGGGCAGCAGCAGGAAGGTGGGGACTTCCGCATGGCGGAGCACGACTACCGCCAGTACGACCTCTACCGCCTCACCCCCGGCCAGCCGCGCCTCGAACGCCTGACGTCCGACCCCGTCTGGGACGAAGCGCATGCCCGTTTTGGCAGTGACCCCAACCGGCTGCTGTTCATCTCGGACCGCAATGGCATCCCCAACCTGTATGAGAAGACCCTCGACACCGGTACCGAGCGCCCGTTGACCGACCTGGGCATCGGCGTCACCCAGGTCTCGGTGTCGGCGGACGGCCAGAAGGCAGCGGTGGTGGCCCTGAAGGAGGGTACGCCCTCGATCTACCTGCTCAAGACCCCGTTCGAGCGCCGGCTGGAACGCGCGGTGCTGGTGCCCAACGTGTGGGCGCAGCGGGTGATGCAGCAGGTGCCCATCCCAGCCCCGGCGCTGGCGCTGGCCCACCCGACCCTGCGTCAGAGCAACCCCTTCCTCCGCGACGCCACCGACGGCACCCAGTTCGCCCGTACCCGCGAAGCCCCGTCCGGACTGCTGGCCGCACTGCCGCCGTTCGACCCGGCGCTGCTGGGCGCGGGCCTGCCGGAAGGGACGGCCTTCGCCTCCACCAACGGCACCAACGGGACGAACGGCCACACCGAGGGCATGGGCACCAACGGGACGAACGGCCACGCCGGAGCCGACACCACCGCCTTCGATGCCAGCCAGATAGACTTCCGCACCTACCGTTTTGGTGCTGCCTTCGACGAGGCGGCGGCCCAGCACGAAGCCTCGGCCACACCCCGCTTCCGGGAACAGGACGACCTGAACCCGGACGGGACCTACAAGTCGAAGCGGTACAAGCTCATCTTCTCGCCCGACCTTGTCTATGGCACCGCCGGGTATGATGTGCTCTACGGCGTACAGGGCGTCACCCAGATGATGTTCAGCGACATGCTGGGCAACCACCGCATCGTGGTGGCGACCAACCTGCTCATCGACCTGCGGAACTCGGACTACATCCTCTCTTACGACTACCTCCCGCGCCAGACCGACTGGAGCGTCTCCGGCTTTCATATCTCCCGGCTCCTGGGGGATTTCCGGGGCCTCTCGCCCACCTACTACCGCTACCGGCAGTACGGGGCCAGCCTCTCGGCCAGTCATCCGTTCGACAAGTTCCGCCGGATCGACTACACCCTGTCGGTCGTCGGGGTCAGCCAGGCGGACATCACCGACGCCAGCGTGCCCCCGCTGACGCGCACGCTGCTTCACCCCTCCATCACCTTCACACGCGACGTCACCACGCCCGGCTACCTCTACCCGACGAACGGCCACCGGGTAGCCCTGAGCATCGGGGGCAGCCCCCTGAGCTTCGACCGCCAGCAGGTGCGCTTCCTCACCCTGCTGACCGACGCCCGCGCCTATTCCTCGTTCGGGGGTGGCTGGTACACGCTGGCCGTGCGCGGCTCCGCCGGGGCTTCCTTCGGCTCACACCCCCAACGGTTCTACACTTCCGGCGTGCAGAACTGGATCAACCGCCACTTCGACGAGGAGAACGGCTTCCCGCTGGCGAACGTGACCGACTTCGTCTTCGCCACGCCCATCCTGCCGACGCGGGGCTACGACATCAACACGCGGAATGGTTCGTATTTCGGGCTGGTCAACGCCGAGTTCCGGTTCCCCATCGTGGCGGCGCTCCTGCCCGGCCCCCTCCCACTCCTGCCCCTGTACAACCTCCAGGGCACCGCCTTCACCGACGTGGGCACCATCTGGGGCGGGCGCGGGCTGGACAACCCGCTCACCGTATTCCGCCGCAACGACCAGGGCCAGCGGGTGTTCGACGATGTGCTCGTCGGGGCCGGGTTCGGCCTGCGCACCATCCTGCTGGGCTACCCCCTCCGCATCGACTACGCCTGGCCCTTCGACGGACGGCACTTCGGCGACCGGCGCATCTACGTCTCCCTCGGCCTGGACTTCTGAGCGGGGTGAAGGAA
>CAZLRO010000132.1:0-10149 GCA_964561865.1 uncultured Rhodothermaceae bacterium
CGGCTCAAAGCCGAGAACGAGTCGCTCCAGGACCAGGTCCGGCGCCAGGCGGCGGACTTCCAGAACTACCGTCGGCGCACCGAGCAGGAAAAGGCAGGCTGGATCGCCTACGGTCAGGCCAAGGTGGTGGAACGCCTCCTCGATGTGCTCGACGACTTCGGGCGCTCGCTGGCGGCGGGCGACCAGCTCGATACCCAGAAGAAAGGCACGGCCCGCACCTCCTCGCAGGCCCTCCGGCAGGGCCTCGAACTGTCCTACCGCAAGTTCCAGGAGGAACTGGCCCGTCTGGGGGTCACCCCCATTGAGGCCGTCGGCCAGCCCTTCAACGTAGCCGAGCACGAAGCCCTGATGCAGCAGCCCGCACCAGAAGGCACGCCCGCCGGGGTCGTCTTGGTCGAGTTACAAAAGGGCTACCGCATGGGCGACCGGGTACTGCGCCACAGCAAGGTGGTCGTCTCCGTTTAACCCCTTCCGGTTCAGGGCGGTGGATTCCCGCCGATCCTGACAGGGAACCCTGCACGCTGAACCCCTACAGACCCAATGCGCGACTATTACGAAATCCTGGGGGTGGAACGAACCGCCTCGGCCGAGGAGCTGAAAAAAGCTTATCGGAAGAAGGCGATGGAGAACCACCCGGACCGCAATCCGGGCGATGCCGAGGCCGAGGCCCGCTTCAAGGAGGCCGCCGAAGCCTACGAGGTGCTCTCCGACACCGAAACCCGCCAGCGGTACGACCGCTTCGGTCATGCCGGCGTCCGCAACGGGGCCGGGGCCGGCAGCCCGCACTTCCAGGACATCAACGACATCTTTACCCACTTCAGCGATATCTTCGGAGGAGCCGGCAGCATCTTCGACGAGATGTTCGGCGCCCGCCCCCGCAGCGGAGGACGCACGCGCCGCCCGCAGGGACGGCCCGGCAGCGACCTGCGGATCAAGCTCCCGCTCACCTTCGAGGAGATCGCCGAGGGGGTAGACCGCAAGATCAAGGTGCGCAAATATGTGGGGTGCGAGACGTGCCAGCGGTCGGGCACCAGCGGCGGGGAAGAAGGGTACGCGCTCTGTACCACCTGCCAGGGGGCAGGCGAAGTGCGCCACGTCACCCGTTCGGTCTTTGGGCAGTTCGTCAATGTGCAACCCTGCCCGGCCTGCCAGGGCGAAGGGCGCATCATCCGTAACCGCTGTCCGGACTGTCAGGGCGAAGGCCGGGTCAAGGGCGAAGAGACCATCAGCATCAGTGTGCCCGCCGGGGTGCTCGAAGGCCACTACCTGACGCTGCGGGGTGCTGGCAACACGGGCATCCGCGGGGGAGCACCCGGCGACCTCCGGGTCGAGATCGAGGAGCTGCCCCACGAACACTTCATCCGCGAAGAACTCGACCTCTTCTATGACCTCTACCTCTCCATCCCCGATGCAATCTTCGGGACCGACGTAGAGGTGCCCACGCTGAAAGGCCGCGCCCGGTTGCAGATCGACGCCGGGGTGCAGTCGGGCAAGGTGCTGCGGATGCGGGGGCGTGGCATCCCCGAACTCAATGGCACGCGCACCGGCGACCAGATGGTGCGCATCCACGTGTGGACCCCCACCCGCCTCACCGAGGAAGAAGAACGGTTCCTGCGCCGGATGCGGACCTCCCCCTCGTTTACCCCCAAACCCGACAGGGAAGCCGACCGCAAGTCCTTCTTCAGCCGTGTCAAGGATGCGTTTTCGTGAAGTATAGGATGGTGGGAATGGCGGATGGATTTTTTCAGGCATCCGGTACCCCGCCACGATCTCATACACCCGATGCTATGAGATCGAACGGCCAGCAGCCAACGGCATCATCTCCGCGCTCCAACCACACGCTATGCAATCCATTTCAACGCCTGTCCAGCTTCCGGTCGATGGCGAGCAGTTGCGGGCGGTCATGCGCCGGGTGCCTTCGCCCGTCACGGTCGTGACGATGGTGGCACAGGAGGAATTTCGCGGGGTGACCATCGGGTCGTTCAACAGCGTCTCGCTCGAACCGGCGCTCATCTCGTTCAACGTGCAGAACGTCTCGCAGGCCCGCGAGGCACTGGAAGCTACCGAGTATTTTGCCGTGCATATCCTGGGCGACCAGCAAGCGGCGCTGTCGGACCATTTCGCCATCCCGGATGCCAGCGGAGCCGTGCAGTTCAACGGTTTGGCCTACCGGCTCAGTGCCTGGGGGGTGCCGATCCTGCCAGAGGTCCTGGCGGTACTGCACTGCCGCCGCTATGCCATCTATCCCGCAGGCGACCATGCGATCCTCGTCGGGGCGGTGCTGGAGATTGAGGAGGGCGTAGCGGGCAGCCCCGTAGTGTATTACAACCGCACCTACCACACCCTGGGCGATGCCGTAGGGCCGTCGTAAACCCCTACGGGCATGGGGGCGGGTTGTGGACAGACCCCGGCCCCAAAGAGGGCAAAGTCGTAGCGGACGGGGTCTTCGGGGCAGAGGTGGCGGCAGGTGGCCGTCAGTTCCAGCGCTGCGGCCCAGTCGTCGGTGGGGCGGGTGAGCAGGCCCAGGACACGCGCCTGGCGGCCTACATGCACGTCGAGGGGGAGCACCAGTTGGGAAGGGCGGAGGCGCATCCAGCACCCCAGGTCTACCGGGCCGGGGCGCACCATCCAGCGCAGGTACAGGTTCAGCCGCTTGCAGGCGCTGCCGGTAGACGGGCGGGCCAGGTGCTTGCGCAGGCGCAGCGGCACGTCGGGCAGCAGCGACGGGAGCATCGTGCTGAAGCCCTCCAGGGCCGGGCCTACATGCGGAGCCTCCGGCGGCAGGTGACGGGCGAAGCAGTCCTCCAGGGTGCCGAACGTCCGGAGGGCCACCCCCAGGCACCGGGTCAGCCAACAGGCATCTTCTGGCTGGAACGTGCGGTGCTTGAACCCGGAGAGCCGGGCACCATCGCGGGCCTCGTCGAACGCCCGGACGAACTGGTACGGACGGTACCGCATCCGCTCGCAGAGTTCGGCCATCTTCGCCAGCACCGTCCGGCGCTGCCCCCAGGCCAGCAGGGCGGCATACAGGCCGATCACCTCCTGGTCGCGCGGGTCGTCGAAGGCGTGGGGGACGGAGATCGGGTCCGGCGGGATGAACGACGGCTGCTCGTACCGGGCCACGAGGGCGTCGAGGTGGCGGTGCAACGCAGCAGAGGGGCGCATCCGGGTTCAGGAGACGTATTGCTGGAACAACGCTGCCGCCGCCCGCAGGTCTACGTTGCCCCCGCTGAGGACCACCCCGACGCGGGCACCGGGTGGGACGGGGACGGCGCCTTCCAGCAGGGCGGCGGCGGCCAGCACCCCCGTCGGCTCCACCACGATCTTCATCCGTTCCCACAGGAAGAACATGGTGCGCACGAGCGCGGCGTCGGTGACGGTCACCATGTCGTCTACGTACCGGAGCACGAGGGGGAAGGTGAACGTGCCCAGCGAGGGGGTACGTGCCCCGTCGGCCAGGGTGTCGGGGTTGTGGACGGTGTGCAGCGTGCCGGTGTGGAACGAGCGGGTGGCGTCATCGCCCGCCGCCGGTTCGACGCCGACGACGCGGCAGCCGGGAGACAGGGTGTGGGCGGCGACGGCACAGCCGGAGAGCAGCCCGCCTCCGCCACAGCAGACCAGCAGCAGGTCCAGCGGGCCGGTCTCCTCAATCAGTTCCTGGGCGGTGGTGCCCTGCCCGGCGATGACGAGCGGGTGGTCGTAGGGCGGGATGATGGGCACGCCCCGCGCCTCGGCGATCCGGTGGCCCAGCGCCTCACGGGTCGTCTCGTGCTTGTCGTAGAGCAGCACCTCGGCCCCGTAGCCCTCGGTGGCGGCCCGCTTGACCGCCGGGGCATCCTGCGGCATGATGACCGTCACGGGGATGCCCAGCAACGCCCCGGCCAGCGCCAGCGCCTGGGCATGGTTGCCGGACGAGTACGTCACCACGCCCCGGCGGGCTTCCGGCAGGGCCGAGAGGGCGTTGAACGCCCCCCGGAACTTGAACGCCCCAGCCCGCTGGAAATGCTCGGCCTTGAAAAACACCGAGGCGCCTGTGCGGGCATTCACCGTGCGGGAGGTCAGCACCGGCGTCCGATGGGCCGTGCCCGCAATCCGCGCTGCCGCACGGGCAATGTCGTCGTAGCAGACACGCAGGTCCAGCAGCGTGTCGGGGGCGAGGGCAGGAGACATGGTGTGAGATTGTGGATTCTTCCAGGCGCCAAATACCAGGTATCAAATTCCCCTCTACCGGAGAGATAGCTCCCATATATAGTCAAATTGACGATAATTATAGTCAAATTGACTATATACGGGAGACGGGGTGTGTCGCAGCGGTTGTATCAACATTGGCGTTGGGGTCAGCGGTTGCACCACACCCCGTCCCGCCCGTCTTGCGCCGTGCGGGCCACCCCTCTCAAGAGGGGATTTTCGGGGATCTCGGATTGTGGATTGCGGATCATGTCATTGCGAGGAGCAGGGTCGATCAGGGTCAATCTCATGAGATCGACCCTGATGAGATCGACCACGACGTGGCAATCTCTTGCAGATATCGGATTGCCAATCTTACCCCTCTCCTGAGAACAGGAGGGGATGGGGGAGGTCGATTACCCGATGAGGATTGTGGATTGGGCTGGGGTTTGAGTCTCTCTCCATGCGAAGGAGAGGTGGCCTCCCTCACGTGCGTTCGGGACAGGCTCCGGGCCGGAGCGGTAGGGTAAGGGTGGGTCTACCTCCCTTGGCCCCACCTCCACTGCTATTCAAGCGCCCGGTTCCCGTTTTCCGCCTGCCCTTCCTCCGGTTTCGCCGCGGGCGGCTGGAGACGCTCGATCTCCACCTCTACGTCGGTGACGAGGGCGGCGAGGGCACCCAGGGCGGCCAGCATCGGGGCAAAGAGGATGGCCGCAGCCGCACCGCCTACCCCCACCGACAGGGGCACTTCCATCAGCACCCGCTCGTCTTTCTTGATGACCACACGGCGGGTGTTGCCGTCTTCAACCAGTTCGCGCACCTTCTCGACCAACTGGCTGCCCTTGAGCTTGATCTGTTCGAAAGTGATGCCGGGCTTGTCTTGTGGGTTCATGGCCGTGGTGTGAATGGATGATACCGCTGGGATCGCCCCTTCCGTGCGGAGCACAGGTCGGGCGTGTGGGCAGGCTGTACGCAACCGTAGGCCGCAGGATGCAAAATACACGATCCGGGGTGGTCCTGCGGAAAACAGACGCCGCTTTTGATCGAGCATGAAAAAAACACACCCGCCATTTAAGACCGCTCTTCCAACGGACGATACACACGGCAATCAAGCCGGGAGTGTATCCGGCAAAAAAACGGAAGGCTCACTTAAGACGCATCTTGGGCCGTCGATACTGACGGAAGAGCAGCAACAAGCAGCAGGAGATTCCTGGTAACAGAGGCCTGCTGACGTCTGAAGTCCAACATCCTTCACGTATTTCAACTTCAACACAATCAGGGAGACTGAACTATGGGTCAGCAACAACTCCTCCTCCTCGTGCTCGGTATCGTCATCGTCGGTCTGGCCGTCGTCGTCGGTATCCAGGCGTTCAGCGAGAACCAGAAGAAAGCCAATGCCGATGCCCTCGTCAACGACGCCATCCGCGTAGCTTCCGACGCCCAGGCCTGGATGCTCAAACCGACAGCCTTTGGCGGCGGCGGCAACGCAGGCGACTGGAGCAGTGTCACGCTGGAGCAACTCGGCTACTCGACGGCGGATGCCGAGAACGGCGACTGCGCCGCGGGTGAGTATGGCAACCTCAACGGCTGCTTCACCATCACGGCCACTGCAACCGACATTACGATCACAGCAACCAGCGGGACCAACTCCAACCAGGTGACCGTGGTTGTGGATGGCACCGAGCCGGAGAACATCACCACGAGTGTAGACACGAACTACTCGAGCTGATGTAGCGGATCGTCCAAACCAGCTTTCCCGGCGGCACCTCTGCACCTTGCAGGGGTGCCGCTGGTATTTTTGGGGGAGCCGGTGTGGGCGTCTGGCGATGACACGGGGCCAGGGGAGTGATCAGGGCACCTGGGCTGCTGCCCGTCTCAATTCCTTCTATGCCCGTTTTTCGGCCCTAGGCTTTAAGAAGGCTCCTTGCAGGCCGATAATCACCGGGAGTGTCGCAGCAGTGCGGCCCCCTTCCTGGTACCTGTTCCAGAGGAGGAGCCAGCCCGCTGCCCATCTGCATGATCCCAGGCCCCCTGTCCAATTATTTGTAATGCCAAGATATGGGTCAGCAACAGTTGCTTCTGCTGGTCATCAGCATCGTGGTGGTCGCCTTTGCGGTGTTGATCGCCTTCGAGGCGGTGCAGGAGAAGATGAAGCAGAACGAGGCAGATGTGATCCTGGATCGGTGTCTGACTATTGCGTCCGAGGCCGTGTACTGGAAATCCAAGATGGACCCGTTCAACGGCGGGAACGCCAGCTACGCCGAACTCGCCGAGGACGGGATGAATAAGCTGTTCCTCGACGAGGACATCACCAACGGGACCTATGAGATCACGAATGCGACAGTGGATGAACTGGAGGTGACGGCGGTGAGCACCAGCTACCCGTTCATCGGCGTGCAGGTGTTTGTCAAGGGTTACGACATCGACTCCACGCGGATTCGTTTCGACGGCAGCATCACGCTTCCATGACCTCCGACGGGGCCCAAACCCCCACTTGATCTGATCGAACACCATGGCTGTCAGGGAATTCAAGTTTACCGGACTCGGTACGAACGGGCAGCCCGTGCAGGGGACGGTCTTCGCCCCGTCCCGGCGGGTGGCCCAGCAGAAGGTCAAATCGCTGGCCGAGAAGCACGGCTTCCGTCCGGAGGACCTGCAACAGCGCCAGATGTTTGTCTACAAGGTCAAGCATCCCAACGGCAAGATTGTACAGGGGGAGCAGAAGGCCTTTTCGAAGGAGGAGATTGCCAACGCCCTGCGCAAGATGGGGCTGGAGGTGATCAAGGTCAACAAGAAGCTGCTGGACTTCCAGACGAAGCCGCCTTCGACCGACCTGATCATGTTCGTGCGCCTCTCGGCCAACCTGCTCAAGGAGAAGCTGCCCTTCGACGAGGTGCTGGGCCTGCTCGTCAACGACGTCTCCTCGAACAGCCTGCGCCAGGTGATCCGGGACCTCAACGCCGACCTGAAGGCGGGCATGGAGGCACAGCAAGCCTTCATGAAGCACCAGAACATGCTGGGCAAGTTCACCGCCTACATGTTGGGGATTGCCTCTCGAAGCGGCAACATGTCCGAAATCTACGAGGCGACGGCCCGTTTCCTCGAACGCCAGAACGAGTTCAAGAAGAGCGTCAAGAGCGCGATGGTCACGCCCGCCATCACCGTGCTGGTGCTGCTG
This sequence comes from uncultured Rhodothermaceae bacterium, assembly GCA_964561865.1. Classification (GTDB taxonomy): domain Bacteria; phylum Bacteroidota; class Rhodothermia; order Rhodothermales; family CAZLRO01; genus CAZLRO01. Next base: position 7,346 of record CAZLRO010000132.1, read on the forward strand.
GCGGCCTTCGTCTGGTATGTGTGGTACATCTTCCCGCAGACGGCGGGGCTGTTCGAGCGGTTCAACGTGCCGCTGCCCCCGATGACCAAGGGCACGCTGGCCTTCTCCAAGTGGATGGACCAGAACTACTGGATCGTGCTGCTGGTGCTGATCGGGAGCGTGGGTGGGTTCATGGCCTTCGCCCGCACGGCCAAGGGCAAGTTCATCCTCCACCGGTACATGATCAAGGTGCCAGTGGTGGGGCCGTTGCTGCACAAGCTGAACGTGGAAATCTTCTGTCGGGTGTTCTCGGTCCTGTATTCGGGCAGTGGCGACAACATCAACGTGATCCGGATTGCGGCGGAAGCCTGTGGCAACAGCTACATGGAGCACCAGGTCAAGACCATCACCGTGCCGATGATGCTGGCCCAGGGGGCCGACCTGGTACGGGCCATGGAAGCCAGTGGCGTGTTCACCTCGATGTCGCTGGCGCGTTTCCGGAGCGGGGCCGAGACGGGGAATGTGCGCAGCAGCGCCCTGCAGATGGCCGACTACTACGAAGCCGAGACGACCCTCAAGCTGAAAGTGACGGTGGAGTACATCCAGACGCTGGTGGCCGTGTTCATCACCATTGCCATCATGTTCCTGACGATCATCTCCTCCGAAATCGCCCTCATCCAGCCCTCGAGCGAGCAGATCATGAACAGCCGCCGGGGCCGGTGATTCGCCAACCCTCGACCCGGAGTCGCCGTAATGCACCGCCTGTGCTCCCGTTACGAACCCCTTCGTGAAGCCGCCAGCGATGGGGCGTTCGGGGGGGCCCCGACCCCCCGCAAGGCGTCCCGGCATGGGGCGGCCCGCCACCCCGACCAGCCCTCGGCGCTGGGCACCACCCAGAGCCAGGTGGTCCTGCGTTCATTGCTCGATGAGATCCTGAGCGACATCGGTTCGCTCGGCCTCGACACCCTCGCCGCGCCGCTGAGTGCCCGGTCCAGCCTCAGTGCGGACCTGCTGACGGAGGCGTCCATCCTGGAAGAATTCCCGGACCCGCTCCCCCCCCTGGCCGCGGAACCGGTCGTACCCGTCGAGCCTGTCATACCTGTCGTGTCGGTCGCGCCACCGGTCCTCGATGCCCCGGCGCCGGAGCTGCCCCCGATGGAGGAGCGGGTAGTGGTCCGTGGGGCCATGACGACGCCCCTCGACGCGCAGCACCCCTCCGACGCCTTCCTTGAGGGGCTGCAAAACCTGTTTGGCCCGCAGACCTTCCAGCGCTTCCTGGACCTGAACCTGCTGCCGCTGGCCTACGAGGCCGCCCCCGAGACGGGCGAATACCGGCTGGTCGTGGCAGCACAGGACCCGATGCGCCCCGACGTCCAGGAGTTCCTGCAAGGGCTGGAGATGCTGGTCGAACTGCATCTGGCCCCGGGAGCCGACCTGCTGCGGCGTAGCCAGCAGTACCGGGGCCAGGATCAGGCACCGGCCTCCCCGGAGAAGAAATCCCTGAACTGGACCTCCCTCGGATCGGTCGCCGTGGGCGACGGGCAAGAGGGTACTCCGCCGGATGCGGCCACGCTGGAACCTGCTGCCGGTGAAGTGCTCGACCCGCCACCAGCACAGGAAGCGCCGACGCCTCGGTCCGGCGAGAAAGGCGAGAAGAAAAGCGGGGGCCGGGCACCGTTGAGCATGCCCCCCCGGTCGCGCACGCAGGGACGCACAGCCCCGCCCGACATGCCCGACGGGATCGTCCCGTATTCGGACGAGTCCGCCCTCTTCTCCCGGCTGAAAGACCGCGTGGTGCTGACGCTGCTGCGCAAGGGCCTGGTCACCGCCCGGCAGGTGTTCGAGGCCGAGGAACTGCAAAAGCGCGGGGAGTCGAAGGATGTGCTCTGGCGTGCCCTCACCCAGATTTCCGGGGTGAGCCGGGACGCGGTGTTCGAGGAGGCTGCACGGGTCTATGCCTTCCCCGCCGCCGGGATCGGGCCGGGCCGCCCGGACCCGGAGTTCATCATGCTCATCATGGAGACCGTGGCCGAGAGCCGCCGCGAGGAACTGCTCCATCTGTGCCTGCTCCCGTTCGAGTACGACATCGACCCGCAGAACGGATCGCCGCGCCTGATTTTCATCACGCACGATCCAGCCCGCCCCGAAGTACACCGCCTCCTGCAAGGGTTGAAGCTGGGGCGGTTTGAACTTCAATATGCCTCCGAGACCTACCTGAAAGGGCTTATCGCCGAGGTCTTCCCGCGCAAGAACGAGTTCCTCGAACGCATGACCGAGGACCCGATGGCGGTGGACCTGGGCACCAGCTTCCAGGAAAAGAACGACCAGCTCATCGACGAAGCCGCGCTGGAGGCGGAGATCAACCGCTCCTCGCTCATCAACCTGTTTGAAGCCACGCTCGTCGAAGCCGTACGCAAGGGAGCCTCCGACGTCCACATCTTCCCCAACCCCCGCAAGCAGATCGATATCCACTTCCGGGTGGACGGGAAGCTCTTCCGCTGGCATACCGAGGACAAGGCCCACCCGCAGGCGTTTCTCGCCATCGTCAAGGACAACGCGACGAACGTGGACCGGTTCGAGCGCGATATGGCGCAAGACGGCTTCATCCAGCGCAACATCGACGGGACGCTCATCCGCTTCCGCGTCTCGGTGCTACCCATTGCCACCGCCAACCAGGAAATCCGCGCCGAGAGCATCGTCATCCGCGTGCTCGACGACCGTAAGGTACTCACCGACCTGCGCAAGCTGGGGATGCTGGAGTCGGCGATGGAGCGGTTCAACCAGGCCATCCGCCAGCCGCACGGCATGGTGATCCTCACCGGGCC
>CAZLRO010000133.1:0-5182 GCA_964561865.1 uncultured Rhodothermaceae bacterium
TCTTCGACGAGCCAGTCCTGTGCCACACGCTGCACGTCGGCGGTGGTGACGGCGGCGAGGCGGTCGAGGTAGGTGGTGTAGTGCTTCCAGTCCCCGGCAGCGATAGCTTCGTTGAGCTGGGCAGCAATGGCATAGGGGCCATCCTGCCCGAAGGCGAACTGGGCACGCAACTGGTTTCGGGCACGGTCCAGCTCAGCCCCGGCAATACCGTCCTGCCGGACCGCCTCGACAGCGGCCAGCAGCGCCACCTCCGCCTCGGCATGGGTGCGGTTCGGGGCCAGCAGCGCCCAGGCATAGAACAGACCGGGGTCCCGCAGGCGGGTCACATCTGCTCCGACCGACGTTGCCAGCCCCTGGTCGGTGAGCGCCCGGTAGCACCGGCTGGTCTTGCCGGAGGCCAGCACCATTGCCAGCACGTCCAGCGCGTCGGTGTCGGCATGGTGGGCGTCGGGCGCTTTCCACGCCACCATCACGGTGCCCAGTTGTCCGGCCAGGCGCACCACCGTCCGGCGCTCGCCACGTTGCACCGGCTCCTGCGTGTGGACCGGCGGAATGGGGTGCGGAGCCGCCGGGATGGAGCCAAAGTGCCGGGCCACCAGGTCGAGGGCATCCGCCAGCACCACGTCGCCGAGGATGCTGATGGTGGCGTTATTTGGCCAGTAATACGTGTCGTAAAAATGCCGCAGACTCTCCGGGCTGAGGTGCGCGATGTCGCTGCGCCAGCCGATGGTGGGATGGCGATACGGATGGGCCACAAACGCCGCCTGCCAGACGGCCTGGTACAGCTTGCGGAACGCTTCGTTTTCGCCCCGGTCGAACTCGTTGAGGATGACCGTGCGCTCGCTTTCCACGTCGGCCGGGTCGAGCAACACCTGCCGCATCCGGTCGGCCTCGATCTCGACGGCCAGCGACAGATGGGCCTTGGGCAGCAGTTCGTAATAGTTGGTCCGGTCCAGCCAGGTCGTAGCGTTGAGCTGCGCCCCCACACGCTGGAGGGTGTTGAACACCGACGTGCCCTGCGCCTTGTTGAACCGGGCCGAGCCTTTGAACATGAGGTGCTCCAGGAAATGGGTGGCCCCGGTCAGCCCCGGCCCCTCGTTGCGGCTGCCCACCCCGTAGGTGACCATGAACGCGACCACAGGCGCGGTGGCATCCGGCATCACAAGCACCCGCAGGCCATTGCTGCGCAGTTGCCAGGCGGTGATCCCGCCCGAAGTCTCCAGGAAATCATACGCCGGGGGTGCCCCGTCAGGTGTCGTGTTCATCGGGTACGGAGGTCAGTGGGGAGCGCAGACGCAAAATTAACGCCGCGAAGTCCCAGAACACCTTGCTATTTGCCCGAACGGCCCGGATATTCACAGCAACATTCCCGACGATGGTTCAACAGTCCCCTGATTTTTGGTGCATCCCATGTATCGTGCCTGTTTCATGCTGGTGTGTGGCGGTTGGTTGCTGGCTGGAAGCGCTTCTGCCCAGTGGCTCTCCTTCGAGAATGAAACCGCTACCCGGCTGGTCCTCAGCACCGTCCCCACGAACGACAGTCAGGAGAAGGACATCGCCACCGGCGACCTGAACCAGGATGGCTGGATAGACGTGGTGGTCTCGCGCAAGAATCCGTTCTCCAACCCCGGTGCCCGCACCGACGTGCTGCTGATGAACGTGGGCGGTGTGCTCACCGACCAGACGGCCACCTTCGCCCCCGGCTTCCTCTCCGCCCCCACCGACGCCCGCGATCTGTTCATCGGCGACTTCACCGGCGACGGCTGGCCCGACGTGGTGGTTGCCAGCACTTTCCAGCAACAGCCCTCGTTCTACCGCAATGCCGGCGACGACGGTTCGGGCAACTGGCTGGGGCTGGTGGATGAGTCCGGCACCCGCTTCCCCTTCATCAACGATGGGGTGCTGCAATTCTGCGCCGTCTGGGGTGGTGACGTGACGGGCGACGGGGCGATGGACCTTTACTTCTCGAACTATAACGAGTTCGGCACCGCCTTCGACGTGCTGCTCATCAACGACGGCGCAGGGGTCTTCACCAACGAGTCGCTGGCCCGGCTGGGCACCTTCCGGAACTCCGCCTTCGGCACCTCCGCCGAGATCCACGACGTGGACAACGACGGCGACCAGGACATCATCAAGACTTCTACACTCAACAGCGTCCCGCCCTGGAACAGCCGGGGCAACTTCATCCTGTTCAACGACGGCACGGGACATTTCCCAGTCTTCCAGAAAGCCCCCAGCACCAACCCCTACATGTTCACCGTCGGAGACCTGGACGGGAATGGCTTCCTGGACCTCTACGTAGTCGACGACCAGCAGGACTATGTGAACATGGTCCAGAGCGTCACCCCGGATGAGGAGCTTCAGTACAGCACCGTCACGCTGACCAATGCCCGCACGACGTCTTTCGGGGGCAACGTCAAGATGGCCGACCTCGACGGCGACGGCGACCTCGACGTGGGCCTGGCCGACGTGGACGTAGACGCGCCGCCCTGCGACTCGCAACGGGAGTTCTCACTGATGCAGAACACCGGGGGCGTCCTCGCCGACCCCTACCCCACCGACCAGCCGTTCAACACCAACGCCTACGACTTCGCATTCCTGGATGTGAATAACGACGGCTTGCAGGACCTGTTCATGGGTGTCTGTGCCGGGTATATGGTCTTCACCCAGGGAGATCCGCTGCCCTCGGTGACGGTCGATGTGACACTGAACCTGCGTTCGACCAGCGGCACCGGCTCGGTACGCTACTCCGGCACGGCGCTCAACACCAGTACCGAAGCCGTCACCACGGACCTGTGGATCGAAGTGACCGGCCCGGACAGCTTCTCTGACATTGCCTTCACCCGCACCGCCACCATCCCGGCCGGGGGAACGAACCGTCCGCGGGGCACCTACATCATCCCGTCTACGGCTCCGGATGGCGTTTACACGTTCACGTTCTTCTCCGGCACTCAGGATGGCCCCGTCGATGACAGCGACGTGAAGACCTACACCAAGACCACTGCCGCCGCCAGGGCCGAGGCCGCCGCAGCCAGCCTGTCCCCGGCAAAGGCAGGCACCCTTGCTGCTCCGGAGGCCACCACGCTGGGGGCCGCCTATCCCAACCCGTTCAACCCGCAGACGACCCTCTCCTACAACATAGCCGAGGAAGGCTTCGTCCGGCTGGAGGTCTACAACCTGCTGGGCCAGCGGGTGGCCCTGCTGGCGGAAGGGCACCATGCCGCTGGATTCTACCAGATCACCTGGAACGCGGGGGGTGCTCCTGGCGGGGCGTACTTCTTCCGACTCGTCACCCCCACGTTCACGGCTACCCGGCACATGGTACTGCTGAAGTGAGGGAGGCGTGAGGCGCTGCGCGTGCCGGTAGTGCGGTAGCGCAGACATGCCGTTGCGGGCCTTATTTCGCATCCAGCCAGTTGTCCCCGACGCCGATGTCCACTTCCACGGGCACGCCATCGAGGGGCAGGGCCTGGGTCATCTCCTCGGCCAGCACGGTCCGCAGGGCTTCGCACTCCTGGGGCGGGGCCTCCAGCACCAGCTCGTCGTGGACCTGCAAGAGCATCCGGCCTTGCAGCCCGGCGTCCTGTAGCCGCCGGTGGAGCCGCACCATCGCCAGCTTGATCATGTCCGCCTGGGTGCCCTGCATGGGCATGTTGACGGCCACCCGCTCGGCGAAGGAGCGCACGTTGCGGTTGCGGGCGTGGATGTCCGGCACATACCGTCGGCGGCCCAGCAGCGTCTCGACGTAGCCCTGTTCGCGGGCGCGCTCCACCTGGAGGGCCAGGTAACGGGTCACCTCCGGGAAAGAACGCTGGTACTGCTCGATGAGGGCCTGGGCCTCTTTCATGGGCACGCGCAGCCGCTGGGCCAGCCCAAAGGGCGAGACGCCATAGGGGATGCCGTAGTTGACTTCCTTCGCCTTGCGCCGCTGGTCGCGGGTTACCTGCTCCGGGGAGACGCCAAAGACGCGGGCCGCTGTGGCGGTGTGGACGTCCTGCCGCTCGGCAAACGCCTGTTTCAGCGCCACGTCCCCACTGAGGGCCGCCAGGATCCGCAGCTCGATCTGGGCATAGTCGGCGGAGATGAGCTTCCAGCCCTCCTTCGGCACAAACGCCTTGCGCAGCTCACGCCCCCGCGCCGTGCGGATAGGGATGTTCTGGAGGTTGGGGTTGGTGGAACTGAGCCGTCCGGTGGCGGCGATGGTCTGGTTGAAGCTGGTATGCACGCGCCCGGTGACCGGGTGGATCAGGTCGGCGAGGCTGTCCACGTAGGTGCTCTTGAGCTTGACGAGTTCGCGCCAGTCCAGGATCAGCCCCGGCAACGGGTGCTCGGTGGTCAGTTCCTGCAACACCTCCTCGCTCGTGGAGGCCTTGCCGGTGGCGGTCTTGCGCGTGGCCTTCAGCCCCAGCCGGTTGAACAGGATGTCGCCCAGTTGCTGGGTCGAGTTGATGTTGAACGCCTGCCCGGCATGGGCATGGATCTGCTGCTCCAGTTCCCGTAATTCGGCTTCGAGCTGGGTGCCGATCTCCCGGAGTATCACCGGATCCACCCGGATGCCCGCCCGTTCCATGTCCACCAGCACGGGGATGAGCGGGAACTCCATCGTCTCGGCGATGGCGGCCACCCCCTTGCGGGCCAGTTCGGGCTGGAACAGGTCGGCCAGTTGCAGGGCGATGTCGGCGTCCTCGCAGGCGTAGATGCCCGCCTCGTCGATGGGCACATCGCGCATGGAGCGCTGGTTCCGCCCCGTGCCGATAAGCGCCGTGATGGGGATCATCTGGTAGTCGAGGTACTGCCGGGCCAGGGCGTCCAGGCCATGCGAGGCTTCGGGGGTGATCAGGTAGTGCGCTACCATCGTGTCGAAGAACGGCCCAACCACCGGGCACCCGTGCTGGGCCAGCACCACCAGATCGTACTTCACGTTCTGCCCGAACTTGGGGAAGGTGCGGGTAAAGACCGGACGCAGCACCTCAAGAATGGCTTCCGTGGGCGTTCCATCGGGCAAGGGCGTGGGCACGTACCGCCCCTGGTCTTTCGCCCAGGAAAACGACAGCCCCACCAGCGAAGCCATCATCGGGTCGGTGGAAGTGGTCTCGGTGTCGAACGAGAGCCGTGCCAGCCCCTGCATCTCCACCGCGAGGGCTTCCAGCTCCGGACGGTTGCGGATGATCCGGTAGTCCAC
>CAZLRO010000133.1:5192-10118 GCA_964561865.1 uncultured Rhodothermaceae bacterium
GAGCGTGCGGGTGGCTTCGTACGATTGCACATCGAACGAGGGTGCCGGATCTTCGTCGTTCAGGTTGCCGGGAGTGTCGAACAGGTCGCCCTGCCCACCAGCGGGCGCGGAGACAGCCCCCGGGAGTCGCTGGAGCCGGGTTAGCAGCGTATTGAACTCCAGTTGCTGGCACAGCGCCGTCAGCCGGGCGTAGTCGGGCCGCGCCCGGTGTAGCGCGTGCCAGTCCAGCGGCAGGGCAAGGTCGGTGACGATGGTGACGAGGCGCTTGCTCAACAGGGCCTCCGCCCGGTGGGCCAGCAGCCCCTCACGCGGGCGCTTGGCCGTCACCTCCCCTGCATGGTCCAGCAGGTACTCCACAGTCCCGTACTGGCGGATCAGCTCCTGCGCCGTCTTCTCACCGATGCCCGGCACCCCCGGCACATTGTCCGCCGCATCGCCCATGAGCGCGAGGATGTCGATGAACTGCACGGGTTCGACCCCGAACTTCTCGCGGAAGCTGGCAGCGGTGATGCGGTCGAACTCCTCGCCGCGATACGCCGGGCGGTAGATAGAGATGTGTTCGGAGAGGAGCTGCTGAAAGTCCTTGTCGGGCGAGACGATCACCACCTCGACCCCCTCGGCCTCAGCCTTGCGCGCCAGCGTGCCGATCACATCGTCGGCCTCCACCCCGTCCTGCTCGATCACCGGGATGTCCATGGCCCGGACGATGTCCTTGATCCAGGGCAGATTTTCGAGCAGGTCGCGGGGGGGCGGATCCCGGTGGGCCTTGTAGTCGCCGTAGAGGGCATCGCGGAACGTCCCGCCCTCGCCCATGACGTCGAACACCACCCCGATGTGGTCGATCTGGTGTGTCTCCACCAGGCGCAGCAGCGTGGCGGTGAAGCCAAAGGTGGCCGAGGTGTTCTGCCCCTTCGCGTTGATGAGGGGACGGCTGATGAACACGAAATGGGCACGGTAGGCCAGGGCCATCGCGTCCAGCAGGTAGAGCGTACGGGCAGGCATGGGGCGTGGGCCGGTAGCAGGAAGCTGGAGAATAGAAAGCAGGGGTGAAAACAGCCTTTCACACCGGAAGGCCGGGGACAGAGGGGAAGCAATAATCTACTTCGGGAATCGGAAGTCGGGATACCGAAACCGGGAAAAAGTTGGCCGCCCCTCCCAACGAACACCCGGCATCCCCTCACAGCGCCAGAATCGACGGAATCTTACCGGAAGAGGCGTACCGGGCCAGGATGGTCGCCCCTATTTTGAGGCTGGCAGGCACGGGCTTTGTGCTTGGAGGGCGAAGAGAGCCTTCGCCCCTACAAGTGCTTGGTAGAACTTTTCCCCGTGTGTCATTGCAGCGGGGGTAACACACCCCGGCCCGCACGGCGTGCGCCGTGCGGGCCACCCCGTCTGACGATCTCATGAGATCGTCAAGAGGGGATTTTCCCAAGTACCAAGCTCCAGCCAACAGCTAACGGCTAACAGCTAACGGCTATCTTCCCCATTTGCAACCTTCTATCCCAACCGCCCGCCCCGCATGAAACTGCTCCTCTTCGACATCGACGGGACCATCCTGAACACGCACGGGGCGGGGCGTCGCTCGGTGGAGCGTGCTCTCAGCCAGGTCTTCGACCGGCCCATCAGCACCCGGGGTGTGGTCTTCTCCGGCAAGACCGACCCGCAGATCCTGCACGAGGTGCTCCAGATGCACGGCATCGACCCCGCCACGGTCAACGGGGCGTTCGAGGTCGGGCTGCATGCCTACGCCGAAGTCATGCGCGAGGAGTTGCAGCCGGAACGCATCACCCTGCTGCCGGGGGTAAGGGACCTGATCGCCCGGCTCGCCGACACCCCTGGCCTCCAGTTGGGACTGCTCACGGGCAACCTCGAAACGATGGCCTACCTGAAGCTGGAAGCGGTGGGGCTGGCGGAATTCTTCCCGTTCGGCGCCTTTGGCAGCGACCACGCCGACCGCTACCAGCTCCCCCCCATCGCCGTCCGCCGGGCCTTCGACCATACCGGACACGCCTTCGCCGGGAAGAACATCGTCATCCTCGGCGACACCGAGCACGATGTGCTGTGCGGGCGCGCCCTCGATGTCTGCGCCGTGGCGGTCTGCACCGGCCACTACCCCCGCGAGACCCTCGCCATGTTCCAGCCCGATCTGCTGCTCGACGACCTTTCTGACCCTACCCCGCTCCTGCACCTGCTCCTGCCGGAATCCCCGGCTTGATCCCATCGGTCATTCGGCTGGCTCCACAACGGCAGACATCGACCCCTGGCAGTGCTCGATCCGCCAGTCGGCCCCGTAGGCATGGATCTGGTCGCGCTTCAACTCGGCCCGCTCGCGCGTGGTCGTCTCCACAATCACGCGGCCCGTGCGGTCCACCTCGCAGGCCATCTGGTAGGCCGTCTCCACGCTGTGCCCGAAGAGCGCTCCCAGCATCTCGATCACGTATTCGTAGCTGTGGTCATCGTCGTCGAGCAGGATGACGTGGTACCGGGGCAGGTGGATCACCTGAACGTCCTCTTCCAGTTCTACTTCCGGGCCGGGGGCCGGGGCCTGCAAACGATAGGGCTGTACGGGCATAAAGCAGCACGGGCAGGAAAGGACGCGATCAAGGGCAGAAGTCACACATCAAACCAGGGCGGATTTCTCAAAATATAGTCATTTTGACTATAATCCGCAATCCAAGCCCTGGATGAACGGATCGTGTTCGGGCGGTCAGCCATCCTCTATCGAACCGGGCAGCCACGCAGAATCGAGTGTCAAAAATTTTTTTGAAACCCGCTTAAGTTTTGATAAGACTTTTCCGATACCGGGCAGACCCACCACCTCCCCTGTGTTGTCGGTTTTGCAACGTTTGAAGCGAGGAGAATTCTATGCCTCAGACCCTGATGGCCCTGATGGCGATGATGATGATGACGCTCTTTGCGTTCAATCAGCAGCGTAACCTTCTGATGATGCGCGAGGACGTCTACATGCGCGATGTAGACTTGCGTGCGACCGGGGTTGCGGTCGATCAACTGGAGGCCCTTTCTGCTTTTGCCTTTGATGCTGCGACGGTGAGCGATACCGTCTCGACCGCCGGAGGGCTTACGAGCCTTGCAAACCTGGGGGAGGATGGCACCACCGATGACCTCGACGACTTCGACGGCACGACGGCCACCGCGACCCGCGAAACACCGTTCGACACCCTCGCTTTTTCGGTCACTACCAGCGTCCAGTATGTGGAGGAGGACGATCCCGACGCAGCAGCGATCAGCCCGACCAAGTACAAGAAGGCTACGGTACAGGTGTATGCCCTTGATGTGGCGTTTGCCGACACCGTCACCCTCTCCCAGTTGTACAACTGTGGCAGCCGGTGCGACTGGTAACCAGATTCCAAGCGGGGAAAGCGATGCAACTGATCCTGGACAACCTCAGTGCCACCATCATCGGCAGCGTCATCCTGATGGCCCTGGTGGTGATCAACTTCCGCAACCAGAGCGCCGCGGTCGAATCCACCGGGAATTACGCCCTGAACCGGCAGATGCTCGACTTCACGGAGGTGCTCCAGCGGGATTTTCAGAACGTCAGCAGCCTGGAAACCCTGGTCGAGACCGACAGCACCTTTTCCTTTTTCGCCCAGGTCGAGGAAGACGACACCACCAAGTACCATGTCGCCTACGAGCGGACGCAGGTCGGGGTTCGGGAGGAGACGCCCCTCTACAGCCTTGAGCGGTTCGTGGACGGCGTTTCGACCGGTAGCAGCATGGGGGTTGTAACCGATTGGGAGATTGCTGCCCTCGATGCCAATGGTGCTGCTGCCGCCAGCACCGACGATGCCCTGCAGATTGCCGTGCGCATCCGCATGATCACCCCATTCGAGGTGCCGGGGCAAAACGCTACAAGCCTGACCGAAACCGACTGGGAGGCCACCTTCCGACCGGAGTTGTTACAGGACCTCTCACTCTAAACACACCATGACCTATGGGAAAGCTCTTGATCCTTGCGCTGGTGGGTTTCAGCCTCTTCGGCACCCTGTACAGCGCCAGCATCCAGTCCAGCCTGCACCAGTCCCAGGAGCGGTCGTCCGAGTTTCAGTATGAGACGCTGGCCCGGAACACCGCCCTTGCCGGATACATCCAGGCCCGCCAGCGGCTGGCCGATGCCTTCGCAAGCGACACGTTCTCCGGAACGTTTGAAGGGGGTGTATACGAGGTCGAAGTGGTCGTCAATGGAGACCACGCGGTGGTAGAGGCGACCAGCACCGTCGAGGACTACACGGGATCGCCCGTCTCCTTCACTATCGATGCGGAGTTCGAGCGGAGCGGGGAAGCCTCGCTGCTACCGGTTCCCACCTATTTCACCTATGCCCTGCTCGCCGACCAGGACATCACCATGGGAGGGAATGAAGGGATTGCCGCCTTCCTCCACGACGGGGTCGGGTCGGAGAACGAGTTGAATGCCAATGTGCATACCAACGGCGACCTGGATGTCAATGGGACCGGCAACCGGCGGGTGCTGGGCTTTGGCTCCTACGTGGGCACCGGCACCGGCAAGCTCAATCAGAAGTTCGTCCCGAACTACAATCCGGACAACCTCCCGGTCACGGCCCCGGCGGCTGCCGTGACCATCCCGGCCTGGGACCTGTCCACTTTCTCCGAGAACGCCGTCATCGACCAGGTCAGCACCGGCAATGTCACCCTCAGCGGCACGCTGAACCTGGGAGGCACACGGGGCGATCCCTACATCTGGTTGGTCAAGGGGGGCCTCGATGCAACCGGCTCCACCGTCATCAACGGCTATGTGGTCTTCCTGGTCGAAGGGTCCGCGTCGCTCAACAGCGTGGTGGCTGGCTCCGGCTATTCGGGCAACGAGAGCAGCATCGCCTTCTACGTCAAGGGCCAGACCAGCATCCAGGGCAACACCGAGGTGTGGGGGCAGTTCTACTCGCTCGG
>CAZLRO010000134.1:0-1622 GCA_964561865.1 uncultured Rhodothermaceae bacterium
GTCGCTGGTGCCGCTGGGCCGGGCGGTGGGTGCCGGGCAGACGGTGGCCCAGATCGACCCGTCGTTGCTGCGGGCTTCGCTCCAGCAGGCCGACGCCTTGATTGAAGCCGCCGAGGCCCAGTACAGCCTTGCCCAGGACAACTTCCGCCGCCAGGAGCCGCTCTACCGCGACTCCATCATTAGTGCACTGGAGTTCGAGACGATCCGCACGCAGCTCAACGCGGCGCGGGCGCAGGTCAACCAGGCGAAGGCAGGCCGGGCACAGGTGGAGGCGCAGTTGCGCTACACCCGCGTCGTCGCCCCGTTTGGGGGCACCATCGAGGAGCACCTGGCCCAGGCGGGCGAGCAGGTCATGCCCGGCACGCCGGTGGCCCGTCTCGTCAGCACCGGGACGGTGAAGGTGAAGGCAGGGGTGCCGGAGCGCTACGCCGCCGACATCCGCATGGGCACGACTGCGCTCGTCCACTTCGCCTCTTTTGGCGACGAGCGGCGGCAGGGTACCGTCACCTTCGTCGGCAAGGCCATCGACCCGCAGAACCGTTCGTTCCCGGTGGAGATCGCCCTGCCCAACCCTGACGGCCAGCTCAAGCCGGAGATGGTCGCCAACGTCGCCATCACACGGGCCAGCCTCGAAAACCGCCTGGTACTCCCGCAGGCGGCCATCCTCAACGACGAGGAAGGCTCCAGCGTCTTCATCGTGCGCCGCGACGCAGGCGGGGCCAAGGCTGAACGCCGCCGCGTGGTGGTAGGTCCCTCCTACGACAACCGCACGGTGATCGAGAACGGCCTGGAACCCGGTGCCGAGGTGATTGTCGTCGGGCAGCAGAACGTCAACGAGGGCGACCTGCTGGAAATCGTCGAAAACTAGACGCCTGATGCACGGAGAGAAGGCTGCTGGCAGTCAACCAGGGAAACATCGCAGCCCGCCCAGGCCCCCGGTACCCCATACCCAGCCGCGACCTTCCCCTTCCCACCCCACCGCCTCCTCCAGCCACCCAACAGCCATGCAGCAACTGACCGACTTTGTTATGAAATACCGCACGGGCGTCGTCGTGTTGACGGTGCTGCTGGCGGTAGGGGGGTTGTTTTCCTACATCACCATCCCCAAGGAGGCCTCCCCCTCCATCGAGATCCCGATCATCGTCGTGACGACGGTCTACCCCGGCGTCTCACCCGACGACATCGAGTCGCTCATCACGCAGCGCATCGAGAATGAACTCCAGGGGCTGACGGGCATCAAGGAAATCCGTTCGACCTCTACCGAGGGGGTCTCCACTGTCATCGTCGAGTTCAACCCCGATGTCTCCATTGATGACGCCTACCCGAAGGTGCGGGACAAGGTGGACCAGGCCCGGCCCGAACTGCCCTCGGACGTGGAGGAGCCGATTGTCTCGGAGATCGACTTTTCCGAGTTCCCCATCATGACCATCAACCTGGCTGCCAACTATCCGCTGGCCCAGTTGCGAGAGGTGGCCGAGGACCTGGAGAAAGAGCTGGAGGCCATCCCCAGCGTGCTGGAGGTGGACTTGCTGGGCGGCCTCGAACGGGAGGTGCAGGTGAACGTGCACCTGACGGCCCTGCAAGGCTACGGCCTCACGTTCGAGGACCAGACCAACGCCATC
>CAZLRO010000134.1:1632-9959 GCA_964561865.1 uncultured Rhodothermaceae bacterium
ACCTCACGCCGGGCGGCTACTGGTTACAGGTCAGCCTGTACGACGAGGCCACGCGTCGCTTGCTGCCCGTCCTTGACGCGCATGGCGCGGCCGTCGCCGACCAATTCAGGCGCAGCATCGCTGTCGTGCACGAGCGTCTGGCGCCGATCGACCACAAGGCCAGTGCGCACTTTGGCAGCGAGCTGGCCCTGCAAGGCTACGCCCTCACGTTCGAGGACCTGACCAACGCCATCCGGCAGGAGAACACCACCATCCCCGGCGGCTCCGTCGATGTGGACCGGCTGAACTACCTGGTGCGGGTCAGCGGGGAGTTCGACACACCGGAGGAAGTGCAGAACCTGATCGTCAAGGTGCCGGAGGGCAGCAGCGTCCCCATCTACGTGCGCGACGTGGCCGACGTGGTCTTTGGCTTCAAGGAGCGGGCCACCTATGCCCGCCTCAAGCTGTTCCAGGAGGAGGACACCGACGGCACCCTGCGCGCCCTTCCGGCAGGCGAGGTGCAGGACCTGCCGGTGATCTCGCTCAACGTGAAGCAGCGCTCCGGCGAGAACATCCTGGCGACGGTCGAGCGCGTGCAGGAGAAGCTGTCTGCGTTTCAGCTCCCCTCGGGCACGCGCACCGTCATCACCGGCGACCAGAGCAAGTTCGTAAAGCTGCTGGTGAAGGACATGGAGAACAACATCATTTCGGGCGTGATCTTCGTCGTGCTCGGCCTGCTGTTCTTCCTCGGTGCCCGCACCTCACTCCTGGTGGGCATTGCGATCCCGGTGTCGATGGCGATCTCATTCATCGTGTTCCAGGCCTTCGGCTACACGCTCAACTTCATCATCCTGTTCAGCATCATCATCGCGCTGGGGATGCTGGTGGACGGGGCCATTGTGGTGGTAGAGAACATCTACCGGTTCCGTGAGGAAGGGCATGAGCGGTGGGAGGCGGCCCGCCTCGGCGCGGCGGAGGTAGGTGGCCCCGTCACTTCGTCGCTACTGACGACCATCGCCGCGTTCGTGCCCATGCTGATGTGGCCGGGGGTGATTGGCGAGTTCATGAGCTACATGCCGATCACGCTCATCGTCACGCTGATGTCGTCGCTGTTCGTGGCGCTGGTGATCAACCCAGTGATCACGGGCTACCTGGTGCGGATCGAGTCCGACCCCAAGGCCGCTATGGGCCGCTGGGCGAAGCGGGTGGCCGTGGGGGTGCTGCTGTTTCTGGCGCTGCTCATCGGGCTGGCGAACTGGAAGACGCTGGTGGTGATCGTGGTGGCGACGGCGGTGGTGCTGGTGCTGAACCGGCTGGTGCTGGACCGTGCCGTGAAGCACTTCGCGTTCAAGGCTTTTCCGAAGTTTGTGAACCTGTACCGGAACGTGCTCTCGTGGATGCTGGAGCGGGACTACACGGTGCGCCGGGCCATGCTCCGTAACACCCTCACGCTCACCCTTTTCACCGCAGGCGCGTTGCTGGCCCTGCTGGGTGGCCTGATGATGGGGCTGGCCGGTCCGGTGGCGGGCTGGGGGCTGCTGGCACCGGGCCTCGTGCTGCTCGTGCTGGGCATTGCCGGCATCTTCGTCCACACCGTCGAGGCGATGCTCATCGGGCGGGGCGGCACGGTCAAGGCCGGGCTGTGGCTGACGGGCATCTTCGCCGTGCTCCTGGGCATCATCTGGCTCTCGGACCGCCCCATCGACATCGCCACGACGGTCAAGCTGATGGCCTTCCCGCTGCTGATCGTCCTCGTCGGCGGGCTGGGCTGGCTCTTCGTCCGGCGCGGGCACCTGATCCTGACGGACAACCGCAGCCTGCTTCTGAACGGCACCTTCGGCACGCTCTTCGCCATCGTTGGGCTGTTTGCCATTGCCCCGACGGGCGTCGAGTTTTTCCCGACGGTGGACCCGCAGCAGATCCTCGTCCGCCTCTCGCTGCCTATCGGGACCAACCTCGACACGACGAACAGAACCACGCAGACGGCCGAGGCACAGATCGACGCGCTGTTTGCTGAGCACCTGGCGGCCCGTGCCAATCTCAAGAACGTCGTGACGGGCGTGGGGACAGGAGGCGACATCCTCTTCGGCGGTGGTGCGGCCAGTCCCAACCGCTCCGACCTGACGCTGGACATGGTAGACTATGAAGACCGTGCCGAGTCGAGCGCCCTCACGCTCAGCCGCCTGCGCGAAGAGCTGCAAGACATCCCCGGCACCGAGCTGAGCATCGAACAGAACAGCAACGGCCCGCCCACCGGAGCACCGGTGAACATCGAGATTTCCGGAGAGGACTTCGACCAGATCGTCGCCATTGCCAACGTGATCAAGGACACACTGAACCTGGGCGTCAAGACGGGCCTCTTGCCGGGGCTGGTGGATGTGCGCGACAACCTGAACACGGGTCGTCCGGAGCTCTCCGTCCACATCGACCGCGAGCGGGCCACGCAGTTCGGCCTCTCGACCGCGCATATCGCCTCGACGATCCGCTCGGCCATCAATGGCATCGAAGCCAGCAAGTATCGTGATGGCGAGGATGAATACGACATCACCGTGCGCCTACGTGAAGCCGACCGGGCCAGTCTGGAGAGCCTCAAAAACCTGACCATCGACAAGGACGGCCAGCAGATCCCACTCGTGTCGGTGGCCGATCTGCGCGTGGAGAGCGGCCTCGGCTCCATCACCCGGCTGGACCTCCAGCGCGTGGTCACGGTGCAAGGCAGTGCAGCCCCTGGCTTTAGTGGCCCCACCGTGCTGGCCGCCGTGCAGCAATACCTGGGCAGCTTCGAGCAGCAACTCCCGCCCGGATACACCATGACGTACACCGGCGAGAACGAGGAGCAGAACGAGTCGAATGCTTTCCTTACGCAGGCGCTGCTGGTAGCCATCGGGCTGATCATCCTGATCCTGGTGGCCCAGTTCAACTCCGCCAGCGTGCCGCTCATCATCATGATCGCCTCGGTGCTCTCGCTCATCGGGGTGCTGCTGGGCCTGATCATCACCCGCACGCCGTTCGGGCTGTTCACCTTCATCGGCATCATCTCGCTGGTGGGCATCGTGGTCAACAACGCCATCGTGCTGCTCGAATACGTGATCCAGTTGCGGGAGCGCGGCCTTGAAAAGCGTGCAGCCATCGTCAACGCCGGGGCCATCCGGCTGCGCCCGGTGCTGCTGGGGGCCGTCACCAACGTCATCGGCCTGATCCCGCTCACCTTCGGCATCAACATCGACTTCGTGAGCCTGCTCACCGACTTCGACCCGCAGTTCGCCCTCGGCTCGGACAACACCCAGTTCTGGGGGCCGATGGGTATCGCCATCATCAGCGGGCTGTCGTTCTCGATGTTCCTCACACTTGTGATCGTGCCTGTGATGTATTCAACGTTCGACTCCCTCTCGACCCGTATGGGCCAGGCCCTGCGATCCGGAGATGCCGACGCCCGCATGCCCGCCACCACCGACGGCGCAGCCCTTGCCCTGCCCGTGCCGCATGGGAATGGCACTGTGCTGGTACCCGGCGGCGATGGGGCCAAAGAAACGGACGTTCAGGTCTGACCTTCCGGATAGAGCGAGTCTCGGCTTGGGAATTGGACCCTCCAGGCAGAAGCAGGCGGCGCTTGTGCAGACAAGCGCCGCCTGTCCTTTCATACCACAGTACGGGAACAGGGCACCCAAAGTCTGTGGAGTAGCTTTCAGGTATACGACACCTCCCCGTATCTCGTGCGGTAGCAATTTTTCCCCCCAGGCTGCACCTTACCTGACCCTAAAGAGTAGATTCCGGAGGATTCCTGAAACAGGTTGTACCCCATGAAGCAACTGACCGACTACCCAGACGCCCATCTCCGCCTCTTTGCCCGTCCACCTGTCCCACCCCCTGACCAGATCCGCGACGTCTACCTGATCGGCATTGCCGGGACGGGCATGGGGTCGCTCGCCGGCTTGTTTCAGGAGGCAGGATATACCGTCCGGGGAGCTGACGAAAGGGTCTACCCGCCCATGAGCACGCGGCTGCGCGAACTGGGAATCGCCTGGCATGAGGGATTCGACGCTGCGCACCTCATACCGGCACCGGACCTCGTGGTGGTAGGCAACGCCTGCACGCCCACACATCCCGAAGCCGTCTATGCCCGTGAACAGGGCCTCGTGCAGCAGTCGCTCCCGGAGGCCCTCGCACACTTCTTCATCCGCGACCGCCGCTCTCTTGTCGTCGCAGGCACGCACGGCAAGACCACCACCACCAGCCTGCTCGTCCATGTGCTGCGCACGGCGGGCTACGACCCCGGCTTTCTCGTCGGCGGGGTGATGCTGAATGGCAACCTCAGCTACCACGCCGGCTCCGGGCGGCACTTCGTGGTAGAAGGGGACGAATACGACAGCGCCTACTTCGACAAAGGCCCCAAATTCCTGCACTACCGCCCTACGAGTGCCCTCGTCACCTCTGTCGAGTTCGACCATGCGGACATCTACGGGTCGATGGACGACTACCGGTCCGCGTTCCGGCAGTTCGTCGCGTTATTGCCTTCCGACGGGCTGCTGACCCTCTGTGGCGACCTGGAGGAGGTACGCGCCCTCATCCCGTTCACCCAGGCCCGCGTGCGCACCTACGGGCTGGCTCCCAACAACGCCGTCACGGCGCGGGATATCCGTCCGGGGGGCGGTGGGCAGCGGTTCACCCTGGTCGTGGACGGAGCCGATACCGCCGACCTCTTCCTGCCGATGAGCGGACGGCACAACCTGGCGAATGCGCTGGGCGTGTGTGCCCTCGCCCTCGACGAGGGGCTGACGCCGATGCAACTGGCCGAGGGCTTCGCCTCGTTCCTCGGCATCAAGCGCCGCCAGGAGGTGCGCGGCGAGGTGCGCGGCGTGCTCGTGCTGGACGACTTCGCACACCATCCTACCGCTGTACGTGAGACCATCCACGCTGTGCGCGAACGCTGGCCCGACCGCCGGCTCGTGGCTGTCTTCGAGCCGCGCTCCAACTCCAGCCGCCGCAAGGTGTTCGAACAGGGCTATGCCGAAGCCTTCGACGAGGCCGCCGCTGTTTTCCTCAGCAGCCCCCCCTTCCGCCACAACGACAACGCAGCGGATTTCATGGACGTGCCGGCGGTGGTGGCCCGCATCGCCGCACAGGGCATCCCCATCATCGTCGAGGCCGATGCCGAGGCGCTGCTGCCCCGGCTGCACGCCACCCTCCAGCCCGGCGATGTGGTGCTCATCATGAGCAACGGCAGCTTCAGCGGCCTCCACGACAAGCTGTTACAGGCGCTGGCCGCAGCATGAGATACGAGTAGCCAACCTTGTCGTCCTTATAAAATATAGTCATTTTGACGATATTATAGTCATTTTGACGATAATTTGTACCTCTATTCAGCCGGCGAACAACGACCGCAGGGCCGAAGGCCGTCCCGGCACCCAAACCCGTTCCGCATCATTTATCTTGTCGCATCCTTCCTTGACCCTGTTGATCCCATGCGTGCGTTGTTCCTCCTGCTCCTCGTTGCTGGGTGTGCCTCGTCCGGCCCTTCCACGACCCCGACTGAAACTGCCGAAGACCCCGCGCTCCGGGCGAAGGCGGTGGAACTAGCCCAACGGTTCATCATCGTCGACGGCCACATCGACGTGCCGTACCGGATGACCGAGCACACCGAGGACATCACCCAGGCCACCGAGGGTGGCGACTTCGACTACCCGCGGGCGAAGGCGGGCGGGCTGAACGCCCCGTTCATGTCCATCTACATCCCTTCGGCCCGGCAGCAGGTGCCCGGCTCCGCGAAGGCCCTGGCGGACTCGCTCATCGACCTCGTCGAGGGCTTTGTGCAACGCGCACCGGACAAGTTTGCCATTGCCTACTCGGTAGAGGATGTATTGCACCACGACCGGGAGGGGTTTGTCTCGCTTCCGATGGGCATGGAGAATGGGGCCCCCATCGAGACGCTGGCCGACCTGCGGCATTTCCATGCCCGTGGCATCCGCTACATCACCCTCACACACGGGCGCGACAACCAGCTCTCGGACTCATCCTACGACACGACGGCCACCTGGAACGGCATCAGCCCCTTTGGCGAGCAGGTCATCGCTGAGATGAACCGTCTCGGCATCCTGGTCGATGTGTCGCACCTGTCCGACAGCGCCTTCTACGATGTGATGCGACTGACGAAAGCGCCGGTGATGGCTTCGCATTCGTCCTGTCGGGCCTTCACGCCCGGCTGGCAGCGCAACATGAGCGACGACATGATCCGCCGCCTGGCACAGAACGGCGGGGTCATCATGATTAACTTCGGGTCGTCGTTCCTGCGGGGTGAATACCAGGCGATGGGCAACCAGATGGAAGTACGCATCCGCACGGGCATCGCCCAGCGGAACCTCGACCCGCGTGGTCTGGAAGCTTATCGGTTCTACAACCAGGAGCGCCGGGCCAATCCTGTAGGCACGCTCGCCGACGTGGTGGCCCACATTGACCATGTGGTGCAGCTCGTGGGGATCGACCATGTGGGCCTCGGCTCGGACTTCGACGGGGTTTTCGCCCTTCCCAAAGGCTTGCAGGATATCTCGGAGTACCCAAACCTGGTCTATGCGCTGTTGCAGCGGGGCTATTCGGAGGCCGACATCGGGAAGATCCTGGGGGGCAACGCCCTGCGGGTTTGGCGTGAGGCCGAGCAGGTAGCGCAGGCGCTGCAACGTGCTTCGGGCGGATGACCTTCAGCCTGCGAGGCGATGGGTGCGGATGAGGTGGTTCAGAAGCGCCTGCGCGGTGCGATCCACGATCTGCCAGACGTGTTCGAAGCCGTCGAGGCTGCCGTAGTAGGGATCGGGAACGTCGCCGGTGTCGGGCTGCGGGTCGAACGTGCGGAAACGTTGCACCTTGTGGCGGTACTGCTGGTGGCGGTCGAGGGTGTGGAGGTCGTACAGGTTCTCGGTGTCCATCACCAGGAGGTAGTCGAATGCCGCGAAATCCGCCGGGTGGAATTGTCGCGCACGCAGGTCGTCCAGCGAGACGCCATGCTGCCGGGCCGTCTGGCGCATTCTGCGGTCGGGTGGCTCGCCCGTGTGCCAGCCGCCGGTGCCGCACGAGTCGATCACAAACTGCCCGGCCAGTCCTGCCAACGCCACATGGTGCCGAAACACCCCCTCGGCCAAAGGACTTCGGCAGATGTTCCCGGCACAGATGAACAGGACGCGGATCGGGGGCATGGCGGTGGAAGTAGGGACGCTTCGCTCTGGGACGCTCAGGGCAGGGCATGCCCTGCCCCTGCAAAAACATTCGCTTTGGGACGGCCTCCGGCCTTTGGTTGAAGATGGGGTGTTCCAAAGGCCGCGCCCTCACGCACATGCCTCTGTCATTCCCAACACCACCCCATCATTCCGAACGAAGTGAGGAATCTCGTAGCTCAACGTCGGCATGAGATTCCTCCCTACGGTCGGAATGACAGTAGGGGTGGAGGGGCAGCAAGACAAAAGACCGTCCCAAGCCTATCGTTCCAGTGTCAGGCGGCGGGGGGTGGCCTCCGAAGCCGAGGAGGGCAGGATTACGGTGAAGGTGGAGCCAGCATTTAATTTGCTTTCCACGCGGATGGTGCCGTTCATCCGTTCCACCAGATGCCGGGTGATCGACAGCCCCAGTCCCGTGCCGAGGCCACCCTTCTCATGCGTCCGCCCTTCCTGCGAGAACGGGACGAATAGTTCCGCCAGGAACGCGGGCGCCATGCCAGTGCCCGTATCCCGCACTTCCAGGGCACACGCAGGCTTGCCATGGAGCGTAGTCGGATGGCCCCGGAGGGTGATGGTGCCGTACTCGGTGAACTTGATGGCGTTCGAGAGCAGGTTGAGCAACACCTGCCGGAGCCGCACTGGGTCGGCATGGAGGTGGGAAGTGGCCCCGGCGCAGTCCAGCGACAGGGTGAGGCCCTTTTGGTTGAGCTGCGGCTGCACCAGCGCAACAACCTCATCGATGAAGGGGCGCAGTTCCACCTGTTCCGGATGCAGTTCAAGTTGCCCGGCCTCGATCCGGGCGCTGTCCAGCAGGTTGTTGATCAGTTCGAGCAGGTGTTCGCCGCTGTTGCGGATATGGTGCAGGAATTCCCGGTGTTCTGGCCGACCTGTCTTCAGTTCGTCTTGCAGCACCCGGGTGAATCCGAGGATAGAGGTGAGCGGCGTCCGCAGTTCGTGCCCAACGGTGGAGAGGAAGGTGGACTTGCTCTGGCTGGCGGCTTCGGCGGTAGTCACTGCCGTTTCGAGGGTGTTGAGGATGCGGTGGGCGACGGCAAACGCCTGCATCAGCACAAAACCCAGGAAGGTATAGGACAGGAGGTAGGTGTTGTCGTGGATGATCCCGGCGGCCAACACCGCGTCGTGTGT
>CAZLRO010000135.1:0-4773 GCA_964561865.1 uncultured Rhodothermaceae bacterium
CCTCATCCATGACAAGAAGATCAGCGCGATGAAGGACCTGCTTCCGATCCTGGAGAAGGTCGCCCAGATGGGCCGTCCGCTGCTGATCATTGCCGAGGATGTGGAGGGAGAGGCCCTTGCCACGCTGGTGGTGAACAAGCTGCGCGGCACGCTGAAGGTGGCCGCCGCCAAGGCCCCCGGCTTCGGCGACCGCCGCAAGGCCATGCTGGAGGACATCGCCGTCCTCACCGGTGGCACGGTCATCTCGGAAGAGAAGGGCTACCGGCTGGAGAACGCCACCCTCACCTACCTCGGCAAGGCCAAGCGTATCGTCCAGGACAAGGACAACACGACGGTGGTAGACGGGGCCGGGGCGAGCGAGGAGATCAAGGCCCGCGCCAACCAGATCAAGCAGCAGATCGAAGGCACCACGAGCGACTACGACCGGGAGAAGCTCCAGGAGCGCCTCGCCAAGCTGTCGGGTGGTGTGGCCGTGCTGAAGATCGGGGCGGCCACCGAGCCGGAGATGAAGGAGAAGAAGGCCCGCGTTGAAGACGCCCTGCATGCCACCCGTGCCGCCATTGAAGAGGGCATCGTGCCCGGCGGCGGCGTGGCCTACCTGCGTGCCCTTGGCGCGCTCGAAAGCGTCCAGACCGACAACGAGGACCAGACCATCGGCATCGCCATCATCCGCCGTGCCCTCGAAGAGCCGATGCGCCAGATCGCGGGCAACTGCGGCCTCGAAGGCTCGATCATCGTGCAGAAGGTGAAGGAAGGCACGGGCAGCTACGGCTTCAACGCGCTCACCGAAGAGTATGGCGACCTGCTCGAACAGGGCGTCATCGACCCGACGAAGGTGGCCCGTACGGCCCTGGAGAACGCCTCCTCCGTCGCCGGGCTGCTGCTCACGACCGAGTCCGTCGTGGCCGACAAGCCGGAGAAGAAGGAAGCAGCCCCCCCGATGCCGGGCGGCGGCGGCATGGGCGACATGGACTTCTAACCCCAGTGTCCTTCTGAAGGCAAAAGCCGGAGTCGCCCACACAGCGGCTCCGGCTTTTTGCATCTTCCCCCTCGACCTGGAACTTCCCACTCCTCCCCGGATCCAACCCGTACCCTCAAGCCCATGCTGACGATGACCTGGACAGACCACATCAGAGCCGATCCGACCATCCTGGTTGGCAAGCCTATCATCAAGGGCACCCGTCTTTCCGTCGAGCTGATCCTGGGGTTACTGGCCCAGGGATGGAGCGAAGCGGATCTGCTCAAGAGCTACCCTCCGCTCACCATAGATGATATTCGGGCCTGCCTCCAGTATGCGGCGGAGATCATTGGCTCAGAAAAAGTGTATCCACTCCGCGCAGCCTGAGCATCAGGCCATTGCCCTGAACCGCGACGGGATTCAGGGGTCTCCTCACCCTTCGGCTTCAGCCTCGCGGGTGCCAAAGATATAGCCGAGCAGGGCTGTCAGTACCGGGAGCAGGGCGCCAAGCAGGATCATCTGCACCACGTCCATCCAGAACTTGCGGGCTTCGGCCTGGTCGGTCCGATAGGCCTCCATCATCGGTGCCAGGGCTTCCACCTTCTGCTGCAACAGGGTTACCTGCACGCTGTCCGTCGGGGTAGCATCGGGGCGGACGGTCTGGTACACCTGCTCCATCATCGCGGCCATGCGCCATTCGCTCAGCAGCATCCCCGACAGGGTGATGCCCAGAAAGGCGATGATGATGCCGAGCATGTACTTCGCCAGCGTCAGGCCCGCACGGGCACGCGGGGAGAGATCGGAGGTCGGCGGCGGGGCGGGAACTTCGCTGCTGCCGGAGTCGGCCACCAATTCTCGGATGCGCGGCATTTCCGGCACGATCTCCGTGATCGGACCAATCACCGGCACTGGCCCTTCCTCCGACAGCTTCGGGTCCTGGGTTTTGCCCATCATCCCAACGGGAATCCCGCCCGGTTATGCCGATTTTACCCGGCTCTGCAAACGCGACAGCACCGGCATGACGAGGCGGCGTGAATCGCTGCCATCCGGATTGACCGACAGGATCACGTGCCCGTCCTCGATCTCCTGCACGGCCCATTTCAGCAGTGAGAGCGACTGGGCCAGCAATTCGCGCGTGTTGTCGATGCCCAGCGACTGCCTCAATTGCTCGACATAGTCCGCATCGATCTTGAACCGGACCTCCAATTCACGGATGGGTCGCATGGTGTCTGTCCCCGGATGGTGTGACGTCCCTATGTGCGAGGTCCAACCTGCTATCGGGATGCCATGTTTCGGCCCGCCGTTTTTCGGCCCGGTTGAACAGACAACATTTGGACCCGCTTTTCCCGTCACAGCACCCGGACGGCCTCGATCATCGGATCCTCCGCCTCTCCATGGGTGAAGGTAAAGCCGAGTCTGCGGCAGACGGCCTGCATGGGGCGGTTGTGCCAGAGGATCCAGGCCACGACCCGCTTCAGCCCCTGGCGGCGCGCCAGCACCAGGACGCGGCGCAGCAGTTCGGCACCGAGGCCCTGTCCCTGGCAGTCGTCGCGGACGAGCAGGCCGAACTCGCCGTCGTCGGTGGCCTCGATGTGGGCGAGGCGGATGATGGCGACGATCTCCGCTTGCCCGGTGGCGGTATGGAGGCGTTCTGCCACGAGGGCCACCTCGCGTTCGGGATCTACGGTACAGCGTTGCACGAGCCGTTCGTGGGCCACCCGTTGCGCATAGGTGAGCTGCTCGGCAAACCGCTGGTAGACACTGTTCTCGGAAAGGCCCTGGTGAAACACCACCATTGGTTCCACATCGTCGGGCCGGATGGGGCGGATGGTCACCACGTCGCCGTTGCGCAGGGTCCAGGTATCCGGCTCAGGGACTTGGGTATCGGCCATCGGCGGCCTGGTTGCAAGCGGAGAGGACATGGTTCAGCCGACGGGCGTCGAGGCCCGTGTGGCAGCCTGGAGGTTGCGCCGCAAGGCCACCTGCAACGGCTGGGTCTCGTGCCAGTCCAGCGGCAGGGCACGGTGCGCCACGCAGGCCGAGACGTGCCCTTGCAGCAGTAAGGCCCGCTTCCGGCGGATCGCCCGCGTCAGGAGCGGGGCCGCCGATGGCCGGGGGGCAGGATGGCTACGCATGGAGGCCATTGCAAGAGCATGTACCGGGAAAGGAAAGTCTGTACAAGATACGAATTATGCATCGTTTCCGTGTATGGAAAAGGCGACCCTGGAACAAGGAGCGGGCAGGTCACAACCGGCTTCCTGCCACCTGGAGTTCAGCCATGAAGCGTTCCCCCAGGGCCTGGGCAGTGGCTGCGGTCGTGGCCTCGCTGTATATGCGGAGGATCGGCTCGGTGTTGGACTTTCTCAAGTGGACCCAGCCCTCGTCGAAGTCTATTTTCAGCCCATCGACGGTCGAGATACGTTCGTGTCGATAGGTTTGGGCCAGGGCAGCCAGGAGTGCGTCCGGATTCAGCCCGGCGATGGACAGCTTGTGCTTGGCGATGGCGTACCGGGGCAGCGCGGCGCGGACCTCGGCCAGCGTCCGCCCCTCGTTGGCAAGGTGTTGCAGGACGAGGGCCGCCCCGGCCAGCGCGTCGCGTCCGTAATGCAGCTCCGGCACGATCACGCCGCCATTGCCTTCCCCGCCGAGCACGGCCCCCACCTCATGCATCTTGCGGACGACGTTGACCTCGCCGACGGCAGACCGGTAGACCGCCACGCCGTAGCGGTGGGCCAGGTCGTCGATGGCCCGCGACGACGACAGGTTGGTGACAAAGGGGCCTGGCCGGAAGCGCCAGATGAAGTCGGCAGCGACGACCTGCGTCAGTTCCTCGCTCAGGTATTGCCCACCGTTCTCGATCAGGGCCAGCCGGTCGGCGTCCGGGTCCACGACCAGGCCCAGGTCGGCCCCCGTCTCCCCGACGGCGCGAATGGTCTCGGCCAGGTTCTCCGGCAGCGGTTCGGCCCCGTGGGCAAAGCGTCCGTTCGGCTCACCGTTGAGCAGGATGATCTGCTCGTCTCGCACCCCCAGGCGGTGCAGCAAGGCGGGCAGGGCGATGGCCCCCACCGAGTTGATGCCATCGACGACCACCCGGAAATCGCGGGCGGCGATCTGTTCGGGGTGGAGGTAGGGCAGGGCCAGGATCGCGTCGAGGTGATAGCCGAGGTACTCCTGTGCCCGATACGTCCCGATCTGGTCCCACGCCACGAAGCGGGCCTCCCCGGCGTCGGCGATCCGGATGACCTCGGCCCCTTCTTCGGGCGAGAGGAACTCGCCTTTGCCGTTGAGGAGCTTGAGGGCGTTCCATTCGGCGGGGTTGTGCGAAGCCGAGAGGATGACGCCTCCGACGGCTTGCGCGGCCAGCACCCCCATCTCCACCGTCGGAGTCGTTGCCAGCCCGGCGTCGACGACGTGGCAGCCGGTGCCTTGCAGCGTCGAGAGCACGATCCGGGCGCAGAGTTCACCCGTCACCCGTGCATCGCGGCCTACGACCACTACCGGCGTGCGCCCGGACGCAGTCGCCTGCTGGTGGCACCAGGTGCCATAGGCCGCCGTGTAATGCACCAGCACCGCCGGGTCGAGACCCGCTCCGAAGATTCCGCGGATACCGGAGATGGAAACCATCAAGGTGCGCGCCATGATTCGCCTGTACGCTTTGGATGCCTGTGTTTTGGGGTCGAAGATAGGAGGTGAGGGGCGGGAAAAGACAGCCTGAGCCGGCCGTCTCTATGTCTATATTGTTAACAAGGTCGGCGGGGGTGTTATCTTGTAGCCCCTGGCATCTGTGTGTACCATGCCTGATCACCTGCCTCCAC
>CAZLRO010000135.1:4783-9936 GCA_964561865.1 uncultured Rhodothermaceae bacterium
TCCTGGACCGAGACACTGCGCACCGCCGATGGGCTGTGGCTCTTCACCCAGGGATGGGTGCCCCGGGCTGTGCCACGGGCACGGGTGGTGATCGTACACGGGTATGCCGAGCACAGCGGGCGGTATGCCTTGCTGGCGGCCCGCCTCGTCGCCGAGGGGTATGCCGTAGATACCTACGACCAGCGGGGATACGGGCGTTCGGAGGGCCGGCGCGCCTATGTGGCCTCGTTCGACCGCTACGGGCAGGACCTCCACCGGTTCATGGCGCATGTGGCGGCGCAATCGCCCCCGGTGCCGGTCTTTCTCTTCGGCCACAGCATGGGCGGGGCGGTGGCCGCCTGTTATGTGCTGGACTATGCCCCGCCGCTCGCCGGGTTGATCCTGAGCAGCCCGGCCCTGTGCTCCAACGATGCCCCCCTGTTGCAGCGGCTGGCCCGCGTCGTGGGGACACTGGCCCCGACCCTGCCCACCCTCCCGCTCGACCGCACCCTGCTCTCCCGCGACCAGGCGGTGGTGGCACAGGCGCGGCAGGACCCCCTCAACTACCACGGGCGTTATCTGGCGCGCACCGGGGCCGAGATCGTCCGCGCCATGCGCCGCCTCGAAGCCGACGCAGAGCACCTGACGCTTCCCTTGCTGCTCCTGCACGGCACCGCCGACCGCATCACCGATCCTGCTGCCACAGCCGAGCTGTACGAGCGGGTGGACGCCACCGACAAGACGCTCGAACTCTACGAGGGCCTCTACCATGAGACG
Organism: uncultured Rhodothermaceae bacterium; assembly: GCA_964561865.1. Lineage (GTDB taxonomy): Bacteria > Bacteroidota > Rhodothermia > Rhodothermales > CAZLRO01 > CAZLRO01. The sequence goes on from CAZLRO010000135.1 coordinate 5,540, forward strand.
TTCAACGAGCCGGAGAAGGCCCTGGTGATTGAAGACCTGCTGCTGTGGCTGGAGGAGCACCTCTCCTGACATCCCTGCTGTGGTGCACCGGGGGCTGCACGGTACCGGGCCGATCCCCTACTGGCCGCTCAGGACAAACACCAGTTGCACGGTGGCCGTCACCTCGATCTCCCCGGCGGCATAGGCTTCCGGCTCGGCGCTGGCGGACGCCATTGCCTTCGGCACAGCCGCTTCGGTCATGCGCAGGATCGGCGGCGGCATGCTGATGCCCTGCTCGGCGATCTGCCAGATCGGTCCCAGCGTGGCCCCCAGCGTCGTCGCCATGAGCTGGGCCTTGTCGCGGGCGGCGAGCACCGCCTGGCGTAACGCCTCATTGCGCACCGCCTGGCGATCCTTCACATCATAGGACAGCCCGTTGAGCCGGTTCGCCCCTTTCTGGACGACCTGGGCGATCACCTCCGGCAGCTTTTCGAGGTCTTCGAGTTCCACCACCACCTCGCGGGCAGCCTCGTAGCCCTTGTCTTCCCACTGATTCGTGGCCTGGTTGTACTCGCGCACTGGCTGGAGTGAGAGGGCCTGGAGCTGGAGCTTGCGCTCCTCGATGCCCAGGCGGCGCACAGCGTTCATGGCCTCACGGGCCGCTTCGGCGTTGAGGCGGCGGGCTTGCTCCGGGTCGGCATGGCGCGTGACCACGCCGAAGCGCACCGTGGCCTTGTCCGGCTGGACGTGCAGCACACCCTCGCCTGAGACGGTGACCGTACGCGGCATGGACGGGTTCATGGTCGGTTGGGCAAATGCAGAGAGGGTGAACAGTCCGCTGAGCAGAACTGTCGCCCAAATTACACGCGGACGAAGGGTTGTCATGGGAATTACCGGTTTTGAGCACGATGTTTCAGCACCAGCCACTCGTGCAAACCCCTTGCCATGACGCCCCAGGCTCACGGATAGAGCCGGTCCATCAGGCGCGGGAACGGGATGGCTTCGCGCAGGTGGGGCAGCCCACAGACCCAGGTGACGGTGCGTTCGAGACCAAGGCCGAAGCCGCTGTGGGGCACCGAGCCATAGCGCCGCAGATCGAAGTACCAGCGGAACACCTCCGGCGGGAGCTGGTGTTCCTGCACCTGCCGTTCGAGGAAGGCCAGGTCGGTGGCCCGTTCGCCGCCGCCGACGATCTCGCCATAGCCTTCGGGCGCGAGCACGTCCATGCCCAGGGCCAGGCGGTCGTCCTCCGGGTCGCGCTTCATGTAGAACGCCTTGAAGATGGCGGGGAAGCGGTGGACGATGATCGGGCGGTCGAAGTGCCAGGTAAGCAACGTCTCGTCGGAGCCGCCGAAGTCGTTGCCCCATTCAAAGCCCTGGGCGGATTCGCGCCACCGGGGCAGGTTGCGCTGTTCCTCCTCGATCTCTTCCAGCCGCTTGTGGAGCTGGATCTCGCGGGCGTCGAGGCGGCGTTTCTCGCCCTTGCTGGCCTGGCCGTAGGCTTTCTTGTTGGCCGCCTGCTCGGCCCGCAACGCCGCATCCTCGGCATGAAGCCTGTCGATGTGCTGGTCGATCATCGTGCACGTGGCCTCGCTGTGCAGCAGGTCTACGGCTTCGGTGTAGGTCAGGCGCGGGAACGGCTTCTGCACCCGTTCGAGCGCCGCCACGTCGCGCTCCAGCACCTCCAGTTCTACCCGACCGTCGCGCAGGGCGTCCTGCACGATGCGGATGAGCAGGTCTTCGGCCAGCTCCATGTTCATCGAGAGGTCGTAGAAGGCCATCTCCGGCTCGATCATCCAGAACTCGGTCAGGTGGCGGCGTGTCTTCGACTTCTCGGCGCGGAAGGTCGGGCCGAACGTGTAGATTTTGCCGAAAGCCATCGCCATCGCCTCGCCGTGGAGCTGCCCGCTCTGCGTCAGGTACGCCCGGTCGTCGAAGTAGTCGATGCCAAAAAGCGTGGAAGTGCCCTCGACAGCGTTGCCCGTGAGGATGGGCGCGTCCATCTGGAGAAACCCCTGTTCCTGGAAGAACTGGTGGATGGACAGGATGATGCGGTTGCGCAGCCGCATGATGGCCCACTGCCGGCGGCTCCGCAGCCACAGGTGGCGGTGGTTCATCAGAAAGTCGATGCCGTGCTCTTTCGGCGTGATGGGATACTCTTCGGCCTTGCTCAGCAACGTCACCGCCGACACCTGCACCTCGTGCCCGCCTACCTGCCGCTCGTCGGTCCGCACGGTGCCCCGGATTTCGAGGGCGCTCTCCTGCGTGGCCTCCGCCGCCGCTGCCCACGAGGCCGCGTCCACCACCCCCTCGCTGACTACACACTGCACGATGCCCGTGCCGTCGCGCAGGATCAGAAAAGCCAGCCCTTTCGAGTCACGGCGGTGGTGGAGCCAGCCCTTGAGCGTGACCGCCTCGCCCACATGGTGCTTGAGCGCATCGATATAGGTAAAATCGAGCTTCATCTTCGGCAATCCCTCGACAACAGGATGGGTACGTGTCAGAAGATAGCGCCGGCCAATGACCGGATGCGGGCAAAAGGGGCGTGAAAATTGGGATAGCTGTGGGGGCTTGGTACCGAGTGCTTGGGAAAAGGGCAGCAACCTTCCCAAACGTGTCATCACGAGGAAGCCATTGGTCGATCTCATGAGATCGACCATACTTCTCGCAATGACACGGAGAAAAGAGGCTGCCCAATCCGAAATCCCCAATCCGGGACTCGACCTCCCCCATCCCCTCCTGTTCTCAGGAGGGGGAAAAGATCGGCAATCCGAGATCCGCAATCCCAAATCCCGGTGGCGCTGGCTCAGCGTTGCAGGAGAGAGAGCCAGTCGTTGGACTTGCGCTCGCCCGTCACGGTGGAGTGCAGCAGGTCGAAGCGGCCCAGGCCGTCCCGGTCGGCGAAGATGAACTCGGCCTGTCCCTCGCCTGGGATGTTGTTGTACTGCCAGATTTCGTGGGGCAACAGTTCGCGGTCGTAGAGGTGTGGTTCAATCCCGGTCGGCAGGCCATACTTGATGAGTACGCGGCCCCGGTCGGTCTTCCAGCCTTCCTGCTGGCGGCTCGTGTAGCGGTCGTTGGCGTACTGGAGGCGGCGATAGAACTCTTCCTTGAACTCGTTGAGGGGCGTGTTGGGGTTGGGGTCGCGTTTCTGCCAGAACTCCATGTGGAACCGCCGGCGCTCGTCCAGGTCCACGATGTTCCGTATCCGGCGGCGTTCCTGGTCGGTTGCAACCAGTTCCAGGTGTTCCTGCTCCTTGTCCAGTTCCGCCTCGCTCATCACGGCGTAGGGGCTGGTTTCAAACTCGGCGTCGGTGGCAATGGTAGGGGTGGTTCGCTGCACATTCGGGTTGTAGACGAAGAACTTGCGGGCCTGTTCGACGATGGCCTCGTTGTTCCGGTTGAGCAGGGCCACCCGCAGGAAGTACGAGCCGGAGGGCAGTTCGGCCAGGTCGAAGAAGCCGAAGAGCACGTCCGGCGAGCGAACGGGGCGCGGGTTGCGCCGCTGGAACCTGGGCAGGGGTTGGGGCAGGTTGGCCTCGGCGATGTAGGCGAATACGGTGTAGGCACTGTCTCCTGCCGCCACCTGCTGGGCGTGGTAGGCTTCCGTGTAGTAATAGAGGCGGTCGAGGCCCACACCGAAGAGCTGGTTGGGGTTGGGCTGGACAAGCAGGCCGTTCTTGTAGAAGGGATTATCCCGCTCCTCGCTGCGCCGGATCAGCGTTGCCAGCGTCAGGTCCGAGAGGCCCGCCAGTGCCGTGTTGGTGAAGTCGGGCACAATGATATCCCGGCGCAGGGACAACTCGGCCCGGTCTCCCTGGGCGGGGAGCGTCAGTTGCAGCTCGTACTCGCCGGGGGGCACGCTGGTGCGGAGCTGGTGGACGAAGTTCTGCCCGGCCTCCAGCGCGGTCGTGTCGGGCACGGTAAAGCCCAGCGTCAGCGAGTCCTGCCAGACGGGTGCGCGGCTGGCCCCGGGCACTTCGGCCTGGGCCGCCCGCACCACCGCCACCTGGAGTGGCAACCGGGCCTGGAACGCCTCGCCCTCGCGGGTGAACGGCAGGCTGCTGGCCCCGAAAGCCAGGTAGACCTCCAGCATCGATCCCTGCGCATCGTAGGCAAAGACGGCATGGTCGAGGTCGATCTGCAACGGCAGGGACGGCTGGGCAGCGGCGGCCTGCACCAGCCCACCCACCAGCAGCATCCCGATCAGGAAACGAACACGTCGCATGGGCATCATCCAGTAAAGCAGACAAAACGGGCAACGGGTGCTTAAACGCACAATCTACGATTCGTGCCCCTCGCACCGGGATGTACTTTGTGATACCCTCATAAAAGGGGATTTCGGATTGTGGATCATGTCATCGCGAGGAGCTTGACCGATCTCATGAGATCGGTCAGACATGGCAATCTCGACGCTG
>CAZLRO010000136.1:0-9900 GCA_964561865.1 uncultured Rhodothermaceae bacterium
CCCCCCAGAACTATGCGATGGAGACGCTGCTGCGGACCGCCTTCTCACAACGCAGCGACCTCAAGGCCCAGGTGGCCGGCATTGAAGCCAGCACCCTGGGCATCCGGGCGGCCCGCGCCAACTTCCTGCCCTCCGTCTCGCTCCAGGGCAGCCTCAGCACCCGCTATTCGAGCCAGCAGCAACGCCTGGCCGGCCTCGACGCCAACAACCAGCCTCTGTTCGAGCGGACCCCGTTCTTCAGCCAGATCGGCGACAACCGCTCCCAGTTCCTGGGCCTGAACGTGAGCGTCCCGATCTTCAACAACCGCCGCAACACCGCCAGCGTCGAGCGCGCCCGCGTCCAGTACGAGAACAGCCGGCTGGAGCTGGAGAACCTCCAGCAAACCATCGCCGTCGAGGTGCGCCAGGCCTATCTGGATTACCAGTCGTACACGCAGCGCCTGCGCGTGGCCGAGGTGCAGTTGCAGGCCGCCCAGCAGGCCCTTGACGTCGCCCAGGAGCGGTACAACGTGGGGGCTTCCACGCTGGTCGAATTGTCGCAGGCCCGCGCCAGCTACGTGCGCGCCGCCAGCGACCGTGCCCAGGCGATCTCCCAGCTTCAGTTCCAGCAAAAGCTGATCGAGTACTACCAGGGCGTCATCGACCCCTCGAAATCCCTCTTCTGAACCATCGCAAGACGAACCGGCATCATGGCAAAGCAAAACGGTAATGCAACGAAGAAACTGCTCTGGATCATCGGCCTCCTGGCGGTAGTCCTGGTAGGCGCCCTGCTCGCCGCCAAGCAGATGGGGGTCCTCGGCGGAAAGGAAAAAGGCACCGAGGTGGAAGTGGCCCAGGCGGAAATCCGCGATGTGACCCAGGTGGTGACCGCCTCCGGCAAGGTCCAGCCGGAAGTGGAAGTCAAGATCAGCCCGGACGTCTCCGGCGAGATCATCGAACTGCACGTCAAGGAAGGCGACGCGGTGAACCAGGGGATGCTGCTGGCCCGGATCAAGCCGGACTTCTATATCGCCCAGGCCGAGCAGGCCGACGCCGGGGTGCTCCAGGCCAAGGCCGCCGAAGCCCAGCGCCGGGCCGACATGCTCAACGCAAAGGCCCAGTTGGACCGCCAGCAGGAGCTGTTCAACAAGAAGGTCATCCCGGAGAGTGAGTTCCTCCAGGCCAAGACCCAGTTCGACGTGGCCCAGGCTGCTCTCGAAGCCGCCCAGTACGCCGTGCAGAGCGCCGAGGCCCGCCGCCGCGAAGCCCGCGAACAACTCGGCAAGACGTCCATCTACGCCCCCATGACCGGCACCATCAGCGTGCTGAACGTAGAGCTGGGCGAGCGCGTCGTAGGGACGAGCCAGATGCAGGGCACCGAGATGATGCGCATTGCCAAGCTCGACAAGATGGAGATCGAGGTGGATGTGAACGAGAACGACGTGGTCAACGTCGCTATCGGCGACACCGCCACCATCGAGGTGGACTCCTACCCCGAACGGCCCTTCCGCGGCGTCGTGACCGAGATCGCCAACTCCGCACGGGTGACCGGGGCCGGGACCCAGGAGCAGGTGACCAACTTCCCCGTCAAGATTCGCATCCTCGACCCGCATAACGTGGAAGTGGGAGGCCGGATGCTCGTGGCCGCCGAAGGCAGCACCCCGAACACCCCCAGTTTCCGCCCCGGCATGAGCGGCACCGTCGACGTCTTTACCCAGACCGTCCGCCGCGCCGTGGCCGTCCCCATCCAGGCTGTGACCGTGCGTGACTTCAACGCACCAACCGGAGGGTCGCAGGCAGAAGGAGCCGCCGAAGAGGGCGGGGACGAAGACGCGCCGGAAGCCGAAACGGAGAACACCCCGAAGAAAAAGGAGGACCTGCGCAAGGTGGTGTTCCTGATGGACAACGGCAAGGCCAGGCAGGTAGAAGTGGAAACCGGCATCTCCGACGACTCCCACATCGTCCTGACCAAAGGGCTGCAAGGCAACGAGACGGTGATCATCGGGCCGTACCGCGCGGTCAGCCGCTCCCTCAACGACGGCGACCTCGTCCACGAGCAGAAGCAGGAAGGAGATGGCGGCGACCGGAAGGTGGTCGTCTCCAGCAACTGAGGCCCACCCCTACCCATCCCTCCTCGACGGCCACTGCCCTTTCCCGACAGAGACCACGAACCCCAGCACTATGGCACGTTTAGGCAACAGCACCGAACCGGTCATCGAACTGAACGCGGTGACGAAGGTGTACGACATGGGAGAGCAGGAGGTGCGGGCACTGGCCGGGGCCTCGACCCGGATTTACCCGAACGAGTACGTGGCGATCATGGGGCCGTCCGGCTCCGGCAAGTCCACCATGATGAACATCATCGGCTGCCTGGACTCCCCCACCAGTGGCGATTACATCCTCAACGGCCAGAACGTGAGCGAGATGAACGACAACGAGCTGGCCGAGGTGCGTAACAAGGAGATCGGGTTCGTCTTCCAGACGTTCAACCTGCTGCCCCGCGTGAGTTGCCTCCAGAACGTGGAACTGCCGCTGATCTACGCCGGGCTACGCAAGGGCCAGCGGCGGGCTATGGCCGCGAAAGCGCTGCAGGATGTGGGCCTGGGCGACCGCATGGGCCACAAGCCGAACGAACTCTCCGGCGGACAGCGCCAGCGCGTCGCCATCGCCCGTGCCCTCGTCAACAACCCGTCCATCCTCCTGGCCGACGAGCCGACGGGGAACCTGGACTCGCGCACGGGCGAGGAGATCATGCAACTGTTCGAGGCCCTCTACGCACGCGGCAACACCATCCTGCTCGTCACCCACGAAGAGGACATCGCCCGGCACGCCCGCCGCATCATCCGCCTGCGCGACGGCCTGATCGAGTCCGACACCCGCGTCGACCGCCCCACGCTCATCGAACCGGCAGCCGTCTGAAGGCTTGGGTGAAAGGGAACGCCGCAAGGGGTGAGCGTGTGGAAAGAGATGCCGGCCACATGCCCTGATCCAGTGCCTGAGCAAGCGTCAATATAGTCAATTTGACTATATTCCCTCTAGTCGCATCTCCCGGCATCGGGATCGCAGGTGGTGTTTGCGGTCGATTACCTCGGGTGGACCAGCAGAGATGGACGGAATACGCACTAGGCGATCTCCCACGTCTCCCCGGCGTGCAGCAGCGCTTGCAGGTTCCCTTTGCCGCGTTGGGCCGTGACCTGGGCGATCTGCCCGTGCAGGGCTTCCTCGTAGGTAGTGCGCTCCTCGCGGTAGAACACCCCGAACGGACGCGGCATCCCCGGCTGTCCAAACATCCGCGCTACGATCTCGGCCAGTTCCCGGCTGGTCTCGTCGTAGACGATGCAGTCGCTGGCGGACCAGGCCCCCGCTTGCAGGTCGATCACCTCTGGCTTCCAGCCATCGAGCCGGACGCCTTTCGTGCCTTTGGCAAAGGTCATCGGCTGGCCGTGTTCGATGAACACTGCCCGGTCGGGCTTGGTATCTTTCTCGGTGAAGTCGAAGAAGGCCCCGTCGTTGAAGATGTTGCAGTTCTGGTACAGTTCGACGAACGAGGTGCCCTTGTGCGCATGTGCCCGTTTGAGGATGGTCTTCATGTGGGCCGGGTCGCGGTCCATCGTGCGGGCCACGAACGAGGCATCGGCGCCCAGCACCAGGCTCAGCGGATTGAACGGATGGTCGATGGAGCCGTAAGGCGTGCTCTTCGTGACCTTGCCGGTCTCGGAGGTGGGGCTGTACTGGCCTTTGGTGAGGCCGTAGATCTGGTTGTTGAACAGCAGCACCTGCACGTTCACGTTGCGGCGCATGAGGTGGATCATGTGGTTGCCCCCGATAGAGAGGCCGTCGCCGTCGCCTGTGACGATCCACACATCCAGCTCTGGGCGGCTGGCCTTGAGGCCGGTGGCAATGGCCGTGGCGCGCCCGTGGATCGAGTGCATCCCGTACGTGTTCATGTAATACGGGAAGCGGCTCGAGCAGCCGATGCCGCTGATGAACACGATGTTCTCGCGCGGGATGTCCAGTTCCGGCATCAGGCGCTGCACGGTGGCGAGGATGGCATAGTCGCCGCAGCCGGGACACCAGCGCACCTCCTGGTCGGTCTCGAAGTCCTTGCGGGTGAGGCCGCCGCCCCCATCCCCCCCGGCAGGAGGCAGCGTGGGCTTCGGCCCGGCAGGACCGGCACCGGGCGGCAGGGTCGGGCGGGCCGCCGGGCTTCCGGGCGGCAGGGTCGGTTTCCGGGGCGCGTTCTCGTCGGACATAGGGTCGGGCGGTTAGCGGCGGGCGCATGATGCCCGCTACGAGCCTTGGAAATGGGGGATGCTTGCCGTGTTCAGCCAGCGGCCTGGGATGGGAAGCCCTCCAGCAACGCCTCGATCCTTGCCACCAGTTCCGAAGCCTTGAAGGGTTGTCCCTGAATCTTGTTGAACGGGATGAACGGCCGCAGGTAGCGGTCGCGCAGGAGGCGGACGAGCTGGCCGTTGTTCAGCTCCGGCACCAGCAGGTGGGTGAAGCGGGCGAAGATCGGGTCCAGGTCGGGCGGAAGCGGGTGCAGGTGCCGCAGGTGCAGGCTGCTGACCGGGTAGCCGCGCGTTCGGGCCTGCTCGACGGCGGACTCAATGGCCCCCCGGGTGGACCCCCAGCCAACGACCAGCACCGCGCCCGTCTCCGGGCCGAGCAGTTCGGTGGGCGGGATCTCCTGGGCGATCCGGTTCACCTTCTCGGCCCGGATCAGCGTCATGTATTCGTGGTTGGCGGGTTCGTAGTTCACGTTGCCCGTCCCGTCCTGCTTCTCCAGCCCGCCGACCCGATGTTCCAGGCCGGGGGTGCCGGGCTTTGCCCAGGGGCGTGCCAGGGTGGTCTCGTCGCGGCGGTAGGGCAGGAATGCAGGCGTCCCGCCAACCTCCCCGTTGGGCTTGTTCGCAAAGGCCACCTCGAAGCCGGGGAGGGCATCGAGGTCGGGGATGCGCCAGGGTTCAGAGCCGTTGGCGAGGTAGCCATCGACCAGCAGAAACACCGGGGTCATGTAGCGGACGGCCAGGCGGCAGGCTTCACAGGCCATCTCGAAGCAGTCGCCGGGGGTACTGGCCGCGAGGACCGGGACGGGCGTGTCGCCATGCCGCCCGTAGAGGGCCTGGAGCAGGTCGCTCTGTTCGGTCTTCGTGGGCAGGCCCGTCGAGGGGCCACCCCGCTGCAGGTTGATAATGACCAGGGGCAACTCGGTCATGAACGCCAGGCTGATGCTCTCGGTCTTGAGGGCCACGCCGGGGCCGGAGGTGGCCGTCACCCCCAGGCTGCCGCCGAAGCTGGCCCCGATGGCGGCCCCGATGGCGGCGATCTCGTCCTCGGCCTGGAACGTCTTGACACCGAACGGCTTGTAGCGGATCAGGTGGTGCAGCAGTTCGGAGGCCGGGGTGATGGGATAGCTGCCGTAGAACAGCGGCAAGCCGCTTTGCTGGCTGGCTGTGACCAGGCCCAGCGCCAGCGCCTCGGCCCCCTGGATGGCCCGGTACTTGCCCGGCATGAGCGGGGCAGGACGCACCTCATACCGCACGGCAAACGCCTCGGTGGTCTCCCCGTAGGCATACCCCTTGCGCAGCAGCTCCAGGTTGGCCGCCAGCACCTGCGGCTTCTTGCCAAACTTGTCCTTCACCCACTCGATGGCCGGCTCCATGGGACGGGAATACAGCCACAGCGCCAGCCCCAGAGCAAACATGTTCTTTGAGCGGTCGATCTCCTTCTGGTTCAGCCCGGAATCCTTCAGCGCCTCGCGGGTCAGCTTCGTCAGTTCGACCGGGAGCACCTGGTAGCGGTCCAGCGACCCATCTTCCAGCGGGTTCACGGTGTACCCCGCCAGGCGCAAATCCTGCGGCTGCAACGCATCGACGTTCACGATGATCGACCCGCCGGAGCGCACGCGGTTCAGGTTCACCTTCAGCGCCGCCGGGTTCATCGCCACGAGCAGGTCCACCTCGTCGCCGGGGGTGTGGATCGAGACCGACCCGAAGTGAAGCTGAAAGCCGGAAACGCCATAGGTGGTGCCCGCCGGGGCACGAATCTCGGCCGGGAAGTCTGGCAACGTCGCCAGGTCGTTGCGGGCGTAGGCCGTCGCCAGGGTGAACTGCGACCCCGTCACCTGCATCCCGTCGCCGGAATCTCCGGCAAACAGGATCGTGGCATCGGGCAGGACTTCAACCGGCTTGGAAGGGATTTCGCGCATGAAGGGACAAAACCCGGTGGGTTGGTAAGAAGGCGGCACTCGCTGGAAGCAACGGGGACTTCTGCGAGAAGGTTCCTCGCGGCAGCCTGCTGCCAAGGACGCCTGATTTCAACGACGAAACTGTGGAGAGACCGACGGGCATGAAGATACCAGAAATCCCGGAGCCATGCCAGAACAATCAATCTGCCTGTTCAGTAAACACGCAACTCCTGTTTTACCGGCCTTCCGTTTATGGTTCCCTACACCGCCACCACCGAAGGCATCACCGTCACCGTGCGCCCGGTCTACCTCGATGGACAGTCGGACCTGATGCAGCGCCGTTTCGTGTTCAGCTACTTCATCCGCATCCAGAATGAGGGGTTCTCGGACGTCCAGTTGCTGCGCCGCCACTGGTTCATCCACGATGCAGAGGGGCGGCTTCACGAGGTGGAAGGCGAAGGCGTGGTCGGGCAGCAGCCCATCATCCCGGCGGGCCGTACCCACGAATACAACAGCTTCTGCGTGCTGGAGACATTCGAGGGGGCGATGGAAGGCACCTACCTGATGGAACGGGCCGACGGCGAGCGCTTCCATGTGGTGATCCCGCGCTTCACCCTGCGGGCCGCGGCCAACTGAGCGCTCAGATCACCGTCACCTCGATGACCAGGTCGGAGGTATGCAGGCGGATGGTGCGCTCGTCGTGCAGCATAACGTCCTCGATCCCGGCGGGCAGCAAGGCACGGGGTGTCTCCATGTGGAACAGGGTGTCCGCCACCACGTGCCAGTCCTCCGGGGTGAGGTGGACGGTGGCGGTGCCGTTGGAGGCCACAAACGGCGCATAGCTGAGCACCCGGCTGAGGTGGTGCAGGCCCATCTGCTGGTGACGGTTCGGATCCATGAGGTTGACGCAGCGCGGAGAACGGGTTAGCTTGAAATTGGGAATGCAGACAGCAAACGGCGTAGCACCTACCTCCGTTCCAGCCACTACGCCCATGCGCGCGACATTGAAATATAGTCAAATTGACTATATAGTCTCGCCAAACCGCCATAGGGACTGGAGAAGCCCGCCGGGCAGCAAGAACAGGCTTTTAATCTGGCACCGATGCAAGCCTACCACGACTACCTCCGTCACATCCTCCGCGAGGGGGTTCGCAAGGACGATCGCACGGGCACCGGCACCCTCAGCGTGTTCGGCTACCAGATGCGGTTCGACCTCCAGGCGGGCTTCCCGCTGGTCACCACCAAGAAGCTCCACCTGCGCAGTATCATCCACGAACTGCTCTGGTTCCTGCGTGGAGAGACCAACATCGCCTACTTGCGGGCAAATGGGGTGACGATCTGGGATGAATGGGCCGATGCAGCCGGAGAACTCGGCCCGGTCTACGGAAAGCAGTGGCGGGCCTGGGAAGCCTCGGACGGCCGGGTGATCGACCAGATCAGTGAGGTCGTCCAGACCATCCGCACCCACCCCGACTCCCGCCGGATGATCGTCAGTGCGTGGAACGTAGGCGACCTGCCAGCGATGGCCCTAATGCCATGCCATGCCTTCTTCCAGTTCTACGTGGCCGAGGGGCGGCTCTCGTGCCAGCTCTACCAGCGGAGCGTTGATAGTTTCCTCGGCCTGCCGTTCAACCTCGCCTCGTATGCCCTGCTGACCCACCTGATCGCCCACCAGACCGGCCTCGCCGTGGGGGAGCTGGTCTGGACCGGCGGAGACTGCCACCTCTACCGCAACCACCTCGAACAGGTGGAAACGTTGCTGGCCCGTACACCTTTTCCCTTGCCCACGCTCTTAATCCGCCGAACGCCACCGTCTGTGTTCGACTACCGGTTTGAAGATTTCGAGATCGTGAACTATCAGCACCATCCCCCGATTAAAGCGCCGGTGGCGGTCTGATCCCGTATCCCGAACCCATAACCGGTGTGAAGCGACCTGAGATTGTGCTGATTGCGGCGCTGGCCGAACAGAACCGGGTGATCGGGCAGGGGCTTTCCCTTCCCTGGCATCTCCCGGAGGACCTGCGACGGTTCAAGCGTCTCACCACCGGCCATCCGCTGGTGATGGGCCGCCGTACCTTCGCCTCCCTGGTCCACCAGTTCGGCGGGCCGTTGCCCAACCGGCGCAACATCGTCCTGACCCGCCAGGGGCCGGTGCCGGGATTTCCCACGCTGGAAACCTATGACTCGGTAGACGCGGTGCTGGAGGTGCTCCGGGACGCGCCGACCCTCTTCATCGGGGGCGGCAGTGCCGTCTATGCCGCCTTCCTGCCCCTGGCCGACCGGCTGGAGCTAACCCTCGTGGCTGGCCCCTACACGGGTGACGTGTTCTTCCCACCGTTCGAGCATCTGATCGGCCCTGTGTTCACCTGCACCCGCGACGAGCCACGAGACGGATTCCGCTTCGTCACCTACCGCCGCATCCCGGCCTCGTAGGGCGTTTTAGCCAGCTCCCGTTTCCCCAATCCATCCATTTTTTACGTATTGATGAGACCATCGTGATGCTTTCGTGAGGCTTTGAACCGAACACGGTTGTTTACTCGCCAGGACAGTCCGCTCCAGGTAACCGACCAGTAAACCATCGTTTTCCAAAACTTAACACTTGTGAATTTCTTGTTCCGAAAACAGACCTCCACACTAAACCCGTAGTAAGTTTACGTCCACTTTGAATAGAGACTGATCATGTTTTGAGCTTCCGGGTGAGCAGACTGTCGGCGTACCATAGCCCATAAAGAAATCGTTGCTGGTCCGACGGGTTGCCTTTCTTCCCTGTATGATCATGGCTTCCGGGGCGATCAGGATGCGTGCATCACTACCCCGAATGTTACAGCTTTCCTTCCTTCCTTGCGATCCAAACGATAAAAACCTCTAACAAGCACAGATGAGGACTGCGATGCGATCACTGGTATCGAACAAGCGGGCACGCCTGGGTATGGCGGGGCTGGCTTTGCTTCTCATGACTCCCCTTGCGGCGAATGCACAGTTTACAGACGTGTCGCTCGCGGCAGGTGTGCGTTTCACGCACCAGGGGCAGTCCCTGCTGCCCCCTGGCGGTCCCGACATGGGGATCGGCACTGGCGCGGCCTGGTTCGACTTCGACAACGACGGCGACCTGGACCTGTACGTGACGAACCGTACGGCAGCCGCCCGCCTCTTCCGCAACAACGGCAATGGCACGTTCACCAACGTGGCCGCCTCGGCGGGGGTGCAAAACACCAGTAATGATGGCGCTGGTGTGGCCGTGGCCGACTTCGACAACGACGGCGACCTGGACATGTACCTCGCCAACAGCGACAACGACATCTTCTACACGAATGATGGCGACGGCACCTTCACCGATGCCACCGCCTCGGCCTTCGGCGCTGCCGTCGGCACCTTCGGCCTCATCCCCGAACGGGGTACCTCGGCGGCCTGGGGTGACTATGACAACGACGGCTTCGTGGACCTCTACGTCTCCAACCACATGCCGTTTGCAGGTGACTTCGACCTCGACGACGACAGCATCAACGACCTGAGCGGCCAGGACTACTTCTTCCACAACAACGGCGACGGCACCTTCACCGACGTCTCCAGCCTGCTCGCGGGCGATGTGGACGGCGACGGCGAAGATGACCTGCGTGGCTTCGGCTTCATCGGGGCGTTCACCGACTACGACATGGACGGCGACCCGGACATCTACCTGATGAACGACTGCCCCTTCGGCCCGGAGGACAACAAGCTCTGGCGCAACGACG
>CAZLRO010000137.1:0-9866 GCA_964561865.1 uncultured Rhodothermaceae bacterium
GCACCAGGTCGAAATGTATTCCGGCGAGAGTGCCCTGCCCGTCGAGTACGACCGTATGTGGGGCGAGGGCTTCGTAGCCAGACTTCGAGGCGGCAAGGACCTGCAGACCGGGAGGCAGGTACAGGGCAAAGGCTCCGTTGCTGGCTGTAACAGCCTCTGCGCCCCCGGCGACCCGCACTGACACTCCTTCCAGCGGGGTGCCGTCGGGCAGACGGGCCAGCCCGGAGACGGCCGCCTGGGCCGGGATCAGGGTAAAGACTACCCCGTCCATCGTCTTCCCCACCGCCTCCCCAAAGTCCACCGTGACGGCCTCGGATGGGGCATAGCCCGGTGCCTGTGCCCGAACATGCCAGGTCCCCCCCGCCAGGTCCGCCGTGAAGGTACCGCCGGTGGAGCTGGTCAGGCGCAGGGGTACCCCAGCCGCGGGCGTGAACGTGACCGTCACCCCGGAGAGCGCCGCCAGCGTCGTGGTTCCATCCGGCTGCGCCACCAGGGCCTGGACGGTCCCCTTGATGTGGTTAGCCCGGTCGGTCAACACCAGTTGCTGGTTCTGGACATGCGCACCGGCCACCAGGGGCAGGATCGTCGGGGATGGGCTGACGAACCCTGCCTTGCTTACCGTGAGCGTCCAGGTGCCGGAACTGAGGGCCAGGGTGTACTGCCCGGCGCTGTTGGTGGTGGCCTGTTGCACGATGCCGCTGCGCCTGGCCGTGACCGTCGCCAGGGCCACGGGGAAGCCGTCCTGGTTCTGCACTGTGCCCGACACCGTGACGGCGTCGTTCGTGAGCGTCAGGGCGGTGGACAGGCCCACCTGGGCGCTGAACCCCACCGTGAGGGTGGTAGCGGTTGAGGGAAGATAGCCG
Source organism: uncultured Rhodothermaceae bacterium (assembly GCA_964561865.1). Taxonomy (GTDB): domain Bacteria; phylum Bacteroidota; class Rhodothermia; order Rhodothermales; family CAZLRO01; genus CAZLRO01. The sequence goes on from CAZLRO010000137.1 coordinate 864, forward strand.
GGCTTACTGGCCTGCACCGTCCATGTACCCGCATCGACGGCCACGCTGAAGGAACCGTCGGTGGCCGTGCTGGCAATGACCTTTGCCCCGTTGCTGACGCGGGTGAACGTGACCGTGGCTTCGCGCACCGCCGCCCCGGTCTGGTCTACCACCTGTCCGTTCACCCGCGAGGCCAGCGACCGCAGGTACAGGTCCACGACGGTGGTCTGGTCGGGGGTGATGGTGACGGTACGGCTGGTGTCGGCGTAGTTGGCGTGTGTGGCGGTGAAGCGGTACGTGCCCGCCACGAGGCTGTCGGAATAGGTGCTACCTTGGCTGGCGACGAAGGGGGCGCTGGGCGTGTAGCCGCCATCCAGGGGGGTGACGGTGAAGCTCGTTCCCACGACCCCGACCCCATCCTGCCCGGCATAGCTGCGGGCCGTGAACCGGCCCATGTCTACCTCATAGTGGAACGTCCGGGTAGCGCTGGCCGTCCCCGTCCCGGCACTGCCTTCGGGGACCACATACCAGGTGTAGGTCCCGCGTCGCAGCCAGGTGCGGGCCGGGAAGTCCACCACGGTGCTGCCGGTGGTCGTGTTCCAGAGGGGCAGGTCGATGGTGGTGCTGCCTTCCTGGACGCGCTGGCGCAGGTACACGGTGTACTGGCTGGCGCCCTCCACCGGCTCCCAGTCGAAGGCCAGGCTCGCCGCCCCGTAGAGGGTGCTGCCCGCAGCCGGGGCCGTCAGCACGGGGGGCGCCAGCACCTGCTCGGCCTCGTAGGTGAAGGCTACCACGCTCCCGAACACATCGCTGATATAGGCCAGGTCGGTCTCACTGTAGGCGTTGAGCACCGTGAAGTTGTACGCGTTGCCCGGTTGCAACGGCGGTACCCCCACCACCGGCAGTGGACTGTCCGGGTTGACCTCGCCATAAACCGCCGACGTGCTGGTGGTGAGCAGTTGCCAGACCACGTTGGCCCCCTCGACGGTGACCTCGTCGGTCACCGGGTCGCGCTGGACTTCAAACGGGGTGCTGGACACCACGACGAGGTACGCCGGGACGCCCGGCACGGCCTCCCAGGAAAACCGGGGGGTCGCCTCGCTGATAGCTCCACGGGGTGCTACAACGCCTGGTGTCGTAGGGGCCTCGACTACGAACGGCACTTCGGGGGAATAGTCCAGATCGGGGTTGGACTGGAAAGCGGCCTGGATGCCCGCCAGCGTGTTCGCCGACGACTCGGTGATGAGGGCGTAGTAGGTGCCAGCCGCCAGGCCCAGGCTGGTGAGGGAGAGCGTGGCGCTGGTTCCACTCACCGGCACTGAGCGGAAGGTGTAGATGCCGGGGGTAGTGCCAATCCGAAGGGTAGCGTTGGTGAGCGACCGCGTCCATGAGAGCAGCACCGTGTCGGTGGATTTGAAGAGCAGGCGGGTCCTGGGCACACCGCCGGTCACCACCTGGGGCGGCTGGATCAGGAAGGTCTGGGCGTGAGCCGACCCGGCTAGCCCAACCAGCAGCAGCAGCCGGGCATACCGTAGAGCCAACAGGAAGCGGGCGTCGCCCGCCGTGCGGGGGCGACCATCGCGGACAAGGCGCATGGAGGGTGAGTCTGCTTGTCGGGGGTGAGCAAGGCCCTGCCCACACCGTGCGCCTCAGGGGAAGGCATGGCACGCCGGGGAAGGGAAGACGGGGCTATAATCGACAACGCCCTCTCCCGCATTAAACCTGTACACGGGATTTAACCGAACCACGACGTGCTACATACACTACAGACAGGCCAAGGGTTAGCCGGTTGGAGCAATGTCTATCGAGGGAAAGCCGATCCGCTCAGAACACCGCGCTCAGTTGCAGGCGGACGGTGTGCAGCACGGGGGCGTCCTGCGGGGCGCGGCCGTCGTAGGCGAGCGTGGCGCGGAGGTAGCGCGTCAGTTCGTACTGGCTGCCGAGGTTCCACAGGTACGACGTGCCGGGGCCGCGCCCGTCGGTGAGTTCGTACTGGGCCAGCCCTACGGCCTCGCCGGTGAGCCGGACGCGGGCGGCCTCGAAGCGCCCGGTGAGGCTCATCTTCCGGGCCAGCGCGTACCGCCCTTCCACGGGCAGGCGCAGCACCACCGCCCGCCGGTCGCCGGTGCGGTCCACCTTCCACGCGCCCACGAGGCTGCTGGCGAGGCGCACCGACGGGTTCGGCTGCCAGGCCACCTCCGGCTCCAGCGACCGGCTGCGGATGTCGTAGCGCCGCGAGGCGAAGGCGTCGCTCGTCACCCGGTTTTGCTCCTGTGCCCCGGTCAGCTTCAGGTGCCAGCGCGGGGCGGGACGGTAGCGGCCCTCGGCCCGCCAGATCGTCAGGCGGCGCGTCTCCTCGCCCGCGGCCAGCTCGGCCAGCGCCTGCACCTGGCTGAAGGCCAGATCGAGGCCGAAGCGGGGGTTGCGCCGCCACAGCGACACGTCCTGCGCCAGCCGCAGCCGTCCGTTGAGCGTCGTCTCCGGACTGCGGAAGCGCCGCAGGTTCAGCAGGTAGACCTGCTTCAGGTCCGCCTCGCGGCTTTTCTCGGCCACCTCCAGCGTGGTGCGCGTGGTCACCTCGGCGAGCCAGCGTTGCAGCCGCGTGGCCGGTTTGCGCCAGTACCGCGACGGGTCCAGGCCCAGCCGCACCCGCGCCTGCACACTGATGACCGACTGGAGTGTGTCCGACGGGATGAATGTGCGCACGTACAGCCCTTCGTCCGGCACCCGCTCCGGGATGAACTCGTCGACCTGGATGACCCCGTCACCGTTGTCGTCCACCCACACGTATTCGCCCAGTTCGGGGCCGGTGCGGAGGTATAGTTCCTGCTGGACGGGCGTGCGTTCGGTCTGCGCCTCGTAGAAAGTGTTCACCTCCACCGCCCGCGCCCAGGGGCGGAGGTCACCTGTCCACAGCAGCACCAGCGACTCGGTATCTTCGGCCTGCTGGCGGAGGCGGAACGGCGGGGTGAAGCGGCGCACGCGGTAGCCAAGCGTGGCATCGGTGGCGAAGGTCTTCGGCGTGCGGTACGTGAGCCGGGCCTGGCCCGTCCAGGACGTCGCGGCGTCGCGCAGGGCACCGTCGAGCACCTGTTCCTCCGCCCGGTATTCAAGCTCCATTGCCGCCGTGAGGGTGCGTTTCGACGAGTCGGGCGCGGCCCAGGCCAGGCCGGGGCGGACTTCCACGAACGCGAGCGAGGGGGCGAGCAGGCTGTCGGTGCCCATCACGCGCTGCCGGCGGCGTTCGTGCTCGACTTCCACGCGGGGGGTGAGGCGTCCGAGCGTCCGGGCCAGGCTGCCGCGCTGCCGCAACCATGTGCCCGCCTCCTGCCGCAACGTGTCGCGGCTTTCGAGGGCTTCGAGCTGGTAGTCGAGCAGCACCCACCGGGGTTCGGCGGATTGCAGCACCAGGGCCTGGCGCGTGCCCCGGAACAGCGGGCCGAGGTCGAGCCGCCCGTACTCGCTCCGGAGGCGGGACTGCGGCGTGGGGGCCACCTGCACGAATGCCTCGTCCGTCGTCTCGTCCGCACCGAGGCCGCCGGTGGCGCTGACGGCGGGCACCGACAGGTTCCAGCGGCGGGCGAACTCGACGGGGCGCGTCCGGTCGAAGGCTGCGAAGTCCCGGCTCGTGAAACGACGGCGCACCTCGGCGGAGACCTGTCCGAGGCCCGTGCGCACCGGTTGCAGGCGGAAGCCCGCTAGGAAGGCGTCGCCTGCGTCGTCAGCAGCATCGACGGAGGAGAGGCGGTTCTGGTCGTGGACGGACTGCGCCCACTCGCCAAAGAGTTCCACCTGTTTCACAGGCGACACCGCGCCGTGCAGGTCGAAGAGCCGCTGCTGCTTGGGCTTGGGCAGTAGCCGCACGGGTTCGTATTCCCCCTGCCCCGGCCCCCGGTATTCGTACACGATGCCGTTGACGGACTGCCCGCTGCGCACATAGCGCCCCTGCCCCATCCCAAACCGCGTGAATCGCACCCGGAACACGGGCGTGCCCTCCGCCGGGGCTTGCTGCACCGCCACAAACACTGTGTCGGCCCCGCGCACCTCCTGCACATACTGTACATACGAGGCTTCGGCGTTGAACACTACCGGCTCGGCCCCGCTACGGACGGCCTCGCGGTCGCCCACCGCGACGAGGGCCAGCGAGTCCACCGTCGTCAGGCCGAACTCCTCGTTGAACTGGCGGCTGTCGGCCTCACGCAGGAACGCCACGCCGAGGCGGGCGCGGGCGCTGCCATCTGGGCGCTGCCAGAAGCCCGCGTCGGTGCGCGCCCCCACGAGCGTGCGGGTGAACTGGTTGGTGGTATACTGGAACTCGACACTCAGCCGCCGATCCGCCGTGATGAGCCGCCGGGCGCTGAAGGTGACCTCGCCCGTAGCATAGTCGATCACGTAGTCTTCGGTCTCGCCGCGTGTGAGCCGCTGCCCGTCGAGGTAGACGGCCTCGGAGCCGGGGATGACGATGATGAAGCGCTCGCCCTGCGCCCCTTCGAGGCGGTACGGTCCCTGCACGCCGTCGAGCGGGGCGAAGTCCTGCACGCGGAAGAGGCCGCGGGCGGTGGCACCCGCCACCGCAGCCTTGCCCCCGGCAAACACCGGCGAGCGCACATCCGGCAGGTCGCCGAAGACGGTGATGCCCTGGAGCTTGCGGCTGAACCGGGCGAACTCGCTCTCGCGGAAGAGCAGGTCGAAGTCGCCGAGCTGTGCCGTGCCGTGCCGCGTGGCGATCTCGATGAAGACGCGGTCGAACTCGTTCAGGCGTTGCGTAGTGCCTTCGGGCAGGATGGGCGTGTTCTCGTCGGTGAGCACCGCCTGCACCTTCACCCCTTCGACGACCTCGCCCGAAAGCTGCATCCGCAGGCCGGACTCGACGGTGACGTCGCGGTTGTTGCCCGCCAGGATGCCGCGCGTGATGGAGCCGCTGCGCTGGAGCGTGCTGTTGCCGAAGGGGTCGCTGCTGCGGGTGGGCGAGCGCGCCTGCTCCTGCACCACCGCCTGCGTCTGCCCCGCCGTATCCACCCCGGCGGTGACGTTGCGCCGCTGGTAGACCTCCTGAAATGCGAACGGCAGCGTCCGGTACGCCACCACCACCCGTGTGCCCGGTGGCAGCGGCGGGGTGAACCACAGCCGTCCGCGCTGCGCATCAAGACGGAAAGCAGCAGAGGGCAACGGGGAGGCAGCAGCGGGTTCGAGCCGCCACACCGCCACCGTGCCGGGGAGCACAAACCGGCGGGACAGGTGCAGCGTGTCGGCAGCCACTGTCAACGTATCGCGCCACAGCCCAGCCTCGCGCACGTCCTGCGTCCATCCACACGGCACCAGCAGCAGGCACAACCCGAGGGCGAGGCGGAATTTCATCGACCGGCGTTGACGGTTTCACGGCAAAACACTATCCTGCCTGAACCGGACTCGCGGCCATCTTGATCCGCACCGGCTCCCCGGTCCCATTGCGCCGCCCGCACAGACGAGGCCCTTGTGATGCGCAAGGCAAGAAGAAATTTATAGTCAAATTGACGATATTATAGTCAATTTGACTATAATATGATCCCGCCAACTTTCCTGATCTCATCCGAACGCCTTCCATGCCTGGTACCACCGACCATCCGCTGCGTGTTGCCGTCATCGGGGCGGGGCCGGCGGGCTTCTACGCCGCCGAGCACCTGCTCAAGCAGGAAAGCCCGGTCGTGGCTGTCGATCTGTTCGACCGACTGCCCACGCCGTACGGCCTCGTCCGCTTCGGCGTCGCACCCGACCACGAGAAGATCAAGAATGTGACGCGGGTGTTCGACAAGACGGCGGCGCACGGGCGCTTCCGCTTCTTCGGCAACGTCGATCTGGGCACGCACCTGACGCTGGACGACCTGCGGGCGCATTACCACCAGGTCTTCTTCGCCACCGGGGCACAGGTGGACCGGGAGTTGGGTATCCCCGGCGAGCACCTCGCAGGCAGCCATTCAGCCACCGAGTTCGTGGCCTGGTATAACGGGCATCCGGACTACGCGCAGCACACGTTCGACCTGTCGCAGGAGCGCGTGGCTGTGGTGGGCGTGGGCAACGTGGCTATCGACGTGGCACGTATCCTCTGCCGTAGCCACACCGAACTCGCCACCACCGACATTGCCGACCACGCACTGGAGGCGCTGCGGCAGAGCCGCGTCCGCGAAGTCTACCTGCTGGGACGGCGCGGCCCGGCGCAGGCGGCCTTCACCGTGCCGGAGATCAAGGAGATGGGTGAACTGGCCCAAGCCGACGTGTACATCCCCCCCAATGAGGTGGCCCTCGACCCACTGTCAGCAGCCGAACTCGAACGCAACCCCGACCGCGAGACGAGCAAGAAGGTTGAAATCCTGCACGGCTACGCCCAGCGTCCGCCCGAGGGACGGCGGCAGCGGCTCGTCTTCCGGTTCTGTGTTGCGCCGGTGGAGGTACTCGACGACGGTACCGGGCGTGTCGGCGGACTGCGCATCGTGAAAAACGAACTGTACGACGACCGCGGCCGCATCGCTGCACGGCCCACCGGAGTTTTCGAGACGCTGGATGTGGGGCTGGTCTTCCGCTCAGTGGGCTACAAGGGTGTGTTGCTGCCTGGCGTGCCCTTCGACGAGAAGCGCGGGGTGATCCCCAACGACGGTGGGCGTGTGCTCGACCCCGCCACGCAGCAACCGTTGACAGGTCTGTATGCCGGCGGCTGGATCAAGCGCGGCCCCAGCGGGGTCATCGGCACCAACAAGCCGGACGCGGTGGAGACGGTGCAGGCCCTGCTCGAGGACGTGATGCAAGGCCACCACCTCACCCCCGCCACCGACGACCCGGCAGCCCTTCTTGCTCTCGTCGCGCGGCGGCAGCCCCACTACGTCACGTTCGACGACTGGAAGCGGCTTGATGCGCTCGAAGTGGCGCGTGGGCAGGCCCAGGGCCGCCCCCGCGTCAAGTTCACGGCAGTGGACGACCTCCTGCGGGCGCTGGGGCGCTAGGCGGCCTGCTCGTCGGCAGCACGCACCCGGTAGCCTTCTTCCTCAAGGGCGGCCACGAGTGCCTGGCGGCTCACCTGTGCGGGGTCGTAGGCCACCTCGGCCTCGCCAATGACCACGCGGCGGACGTCCACACCGGCGACGTTCCGGAGCAGTCCTTCCACCGCCATCACGCAATGGTGGCAGCTCATGCCTTCAATCTGGAGGGTTTCATGCATGGGGATGGGGGTTGGCTGTTTGATGCCTGGGAAAACCGGCCGGTGCTTTCACCCTGTTAGGCCGTTCGCAGCCGCAGGCTGTTGGTGACGACCGAGACGCTGGAGAGGGCCATGGCGGCGGAGGCGAGCACGGGGTTAAGCAGGAGGCCGAACGCCGGGTAGAACACCCCGGCCGCCAGGGGGATGCACAGCACGTTGTACACGAACGCAAAGAACAGGTTTTGCCGGATGGTCTGCATGGTACGGCGGGAGAGGCGTATGGCCTCGACCACACCCATCAGGTCATCCCGTAGCAGGGTGATGTCGCCGGCCTCGATGGCGATGTCGGTGCCGGTGCCGAGGGCGATGCCTACGTCTGCCTGAGCCAGCGCCGGGGCATCGTTGATACCGTCGCCCACCATCGCCACCACCTGTCCAGCGGCCTGCATCCGGGCCATGACGGCAGCCTTGTCTTGCGGGAGCACACCTGCCTGCACATCGGCGATACCCAAAGTCTGTGCTACCACCCACGCTGCTCCCGATGTATCACCTGTTACCAGCGACACTGCGATGCCCAGGTCCTGCAGGGCCTGCACAGCGGGTCTGGCCGAGGGGCGCAGGGTGTCTGAAAAAGCCAGTAGGCCCATCTCCTGCCCGTCTACGGCTACCTGCACGAGGCTGTGGCCGGGAATATGGGGTATTGCTCCGACATGCTGCACGTCATGCTCCTGCAAAAAAGCTGTGCTCCCGACAAGTACCTGTCGGCCCTCTACCGATGCCGAGACCCCGCGCCCGCTGGTGGAGGTGAACGCTTTTACGGGCGGGATGGGCAGGCCCTGTGCCTGTGCAGCTTCGACGATGGCCTGGGCCAGTGGGTGTTCCGAGCGGGCCTCCGCTGCCGCCGCCAGCCGCAACACCTCGTGCTCCGTATAGCCGTTCAGGGGCCTCACCTGTACGAGGCGGGGGCGGCCCTCAGTGAGCGTCCCTGTCTTGTCCAGCACCATCCGGTCGATACGCCCGGCAGCTTCCAGGGCGGCGCTGTCGCGGACGAGCAGGCCCCCGGCGGCGGCCCGCCCGGTGGCAACGACGAGGGCCGTCGGGGTTGCCAGGCCGAGGGCACACGGACAGGCGATGATGAGCACGGTGACGGCCCGCAGCAGGGCGTTGGACAGGTGCGGAGCCGGGCCTGCGAGATACCACACAGCGAAGGTGGCGAGGGCAAGGAGCAGCACCACCGGCACAAACACCCCGGACACCCGGTCGGCCAGGCGCTGGATGGGCGGCTTGCGGCTTTGTGCCTGCCGGATGAGCCGGACGATCTGTTGCAGCAGGGTGTCTCGCCCCGTGCGCGTCACCACACACACAAACGCCCCGGACGTGTTCACCGTCCCGGCCATCACCCGGTCGCCAACGGTCTTTTCGACAGGCAGCGGCTCGCCGGTGATCATCGCCTCGTTCACCGCCGAGGCCCCTTCCACGATCTGTGCATCCACGGGAATCCGCTCGCCTGGGCGGACTACCACGCGCTCGCCCAGCCGTACCTCGGCTACCGGGACGTCCTGTGCTTCCCCTTGCCGCACGACGCGGGCCTGGGGCGGCTGGAGCTGGATCAGGTCCCGCAGGGCCGCTCCCGTCCGGCCTTTGGCCCGCTCCTCGAGCAGCCGCCCCAGCAGCAGCAGCGTGACGATGACCGCCGCCGCCTCGAAGTACACATCCGGGAGCCGCCCGTCGGGGTGCAGCCAGACCGGGGCCAGCGTGGCGACGGTGCTGTAGCCCCAGGCCGCTCCCACCCCCAGCGCCACCAAGGTGTTCATGTCCGCCGCCCGGTGTTGCAGCGCCTTCCAGGCCCATGCGAA
>CAZLRO010000138.1:0-320 GCA_964561865.1 uncultured Rhodothermaceae bacterium
TGTGCAGCCAGCGGTACGGGATGGGGTCGTCCGGGTCACGGCGGGCCAGGCCCTGCATGTACCAGACGTCGTGCAACTGTCCGAGCGTGGTCACCTCTACAGCCAGGATCACCTGCCGGTCGAGGCCCTTGCGCAGGACCACCGCGCTGCCACCATCGCAGACGACGGTGATGGGGTAGTAGGTGTGGTTGTTGGGCGGGGCCTTGTCGCCGGCAAAGAGCAGCGCGGTGGTCATCGACGGCGAGGCCCGCAGCCACGCCAGGGCCGTCTTCAGGGCCACATGGTAGCTGGCACACCCCCCCGTGTTGACGGCGGTGGCA
>CAZLRO010000138.1:330-1047 GCA_964561865.1 uncultured Rhodothermaceae bacterium
GGCACCGAGGGCGTGCTGCACCAGCCCCGCCGCCGACCAGGTGGGGGCCACGTAGTCTTCCGGGATGCTCGTAAAATCCAGCACAAGGTCGATCTCGGCAGGGTCGATCTCCGCCTGGACCACCGCCGCCTGCGCCGCCTTCAGCCCCACCGACGAGGGCGGCTCGGCCTCGGCCAGGTGGACGGCCTCGATGCCGATGTCGTTCCGGAAGTCCACTTGCGTTGACAGCCCCGTGTCGTCGAGGTGCTCCTCCGCGAAGATTTCGGAGACGGGCTTGCGGGCCGTCGGCAGGTAGGTGGCCGCCGCCAGGATGCCGATGGGGATGTCCATGACGCAGCAGGAAGTAGCAGTTTCTGGGGCCTGGGGATCAGCAGGCCAGCAGGGCAACGCCGTACTGGTAGCCCATCCCCTCCGAGGCCAGCAGCAGGTAGCCGCCGGACGGGAGGTCGGCGAGGGCGGCGACCAGTCCCCGCACGAGGTCGGTACCCTGCACGTGCCCGCCGACCGGGGCAAACGGCAGCACCTGTTGCGGGCGGAACCCCAGCACTGCCGCGCAGGCGGCCTGTTCGCCCACCGCGTAGCCGGGCAGGACCAGCCGCGCCACCTGGGCGGGGTGGAGGCTGTGGGCAGCCAGCACGGCGTCGGACAGGCCCCACAGCGTGGCATGGCGCGGGGCAGCGTCGTACCGGGCACGGTCCAGCACCATCCGGTATTGCT
>CAZLRO010000138.1:1057-2229 GCA_964561865.1 uncultured Rhodothermaceae bacterium
TCCGGCGCGTCGGCATGGACGATGGCCCCGCCGGGGATGTAGCACACGTCGTGCAGCGCCCCGTCGGTGTGGAGCTGCACGTCCAGCACCCGCGGCCCCGCCCCGTCCCGACACAGCACCACTGCACTGGCCCCGTCGCCGAGGACCGTCACCGGGCGTTCCGGCGGCAGCAGCCGGTTGCCGGGCAAGGCCACGTCGGCGGCCACGAGCAGCGCGTGCTGCACCGCCGCGTCGGTTGTGAGCAGTGCATGGGCCGCTTGCAGGGCCACGAGAAAGTTGGTGGCCCCGCCGCCACTGAACCCCAAGGTGAACGACTTCGTCGCGCCCACCTCGTGCTGAATCTTGCCGGACATGTTCCAGGCGGGCACCAGGTATTCCTGGGGCAGCACCGAGTAGTCGATCACCACATCCATCGCCGCGCCGGGCTTGTCCGCCTGCGCCAGCGCTCGTCGGGCAGCGGCCAGGGCCAGTTCGGAACCTGTCTCCTCCTGGCAGACGTAGCACGCGGTGATCCCGGTGTCGTCGGCCCTTCCGCCTTCCTGGGCCTGCAATACCGCCACCGGAACCTGCATGGCCGGGAAATGACAAGCAGCTCCTGCAAGGTGGCTCATCGGTTTGGCGGGATCGTCATAGGATAGCGCGGCGGGCAACCTCGCACACAACCAGCAGTACAACGGTATCCTGAAGCCGAATATGTAAATATACAACCTGCCTGCCCCACTACTGGACAAGGAGGGCGGCACCGACCTACACCCTCATGGAAACAGCCCTCAGCCGGGATATTGCCGGGGCCGTCCGGGCCTTTATCGCCGCCACCTATCTGCCCGATGAAGACCCCGCACGCCTCACCGACGAGACCGAACTCGTCCAGACCGGCATCATCGACTCCATCCGGGTGCTGCACCTCGTCGGCTTCGTGGAGGATCAGTATGACCTGGAACTGGAGCCGCAGGACATCCAGCAGTTCACCACCGTGGGCAACATCGCACGGGTGATCCGCGCCAAGAAAGGGATGTGAACGCCCGGCCTGGGGATGTCATAGCCTTCTCTCCCTGTGTCATTGCGACAAGCGCATTCCCTCCCTCCCGTGTCATTGCGAGGAGCGTAGCGACGTGGCAATCTCAACGCCGAGGGCGCTTCGACGCTGCTGCCTGGTGGAAAGGGCGAGATCA
>CAZLRO010000138.1:2329-9770 GCA_964561865.1 uncultured Rhodothermaceae bacterium
AATCTCAACGCCGAGGGCGCTTCGACGCTGCTGCCTGGTGGAAAGGGCGAGATCACCACGTCGGCCTGCGGCCTCCTCGTGATGACACTGGGGGGATGCTGTCGCTTTCTTCCCAAGCACCAAGTACCAAATAGCCAACAGCTAACAGCGATCTCCCCCGCCCTCCTCAGTAGCTTTCATTGACCGACGGGAAATCCCGGTCGCGCACATCCCGGATGTATTGCTGGACGGCCTCCTGCACCACCTGGTCGAGCCGGGCATAGCGCCGCACGAAGCGGGGGCTGAAGTCGGTCGTCAGGCCGAGGGCGTCGTGGGTGACGAGCACCTGGCCGTCGCAGCCCACCCCGGCACCGATGCCGATGGTGGGGATGCGAACGGAGGCCGACACGGCCTGTGCGAGCGTGGCCGGAATCTTCTCCAGCACGAGGCCGAAGCACCCCGTCTGCTCCAGCAAAATCGCATCCTGTCGGAGCTGGTCGGCCTCTTCCTCCTCGCGCGCCCGTACCTTGTACGTCCCGAACTTGTAGATGCTTTGCGGGGTCAGGCCCAGGTGCCCCATCACCGGGATGCCCGCCGTGAGGATGCGCTGGATGGCCTCGACGACCGGGGCACCTCCTTCCAGCTTGACTCCATGTGCCCCGGACTCCTTCATCACCCGGATGGCCGAGATGAGGGCTTCCTTCGAGTTGCCCTGGTAGGAGCCGAACGGCAGGTCCACGATCACCAGCGCCCGCCGCACCCCGCGCACGACGGACTGTGCGTGGTAGATCATCTGGTCCAGCGTGATGGGCAGGGTGGTCTCGTGCCCCGCCATGACGTTCGAGGCCGAGTCCCCCACGAGCAGCACATCCACCCCGGCCTGGTCCAGCAGCCGGGCCATCGTGTAGTCATAGGCCGTCAGCATGGTGATCGGCACCTGCGCCACCTTCATCTCCTGCAACGTCTGGGTCGTCACCCGCTTGACCTCTACGACCTCGACGGGACTGGTTTGCGTACTCATGGCTCAACGGGTTGGGGATGAGGGGAGGCAGTAGACCTTTGGGGACCGGTATCGGCTCATCGCACCGCCTCCAGCGGTTCGAGGGCCGGGATTTCGGAGAGGCGGCGGAAGGCCTCGGCCCGGCGGCTGATCTCGGCTTCTTCCAGGTCGAAGAGGCGTTCCGGTCCGAACCGCTCCACGCAGAACGAAGCCATCGCGCTGCCATAGACGACGGCTCGCTTGAGCGCCTCCAGGTCGAACCGGGCCTCGCGGTCCAGCGCGCCGGCGAAGCCGCCCATAAACGTATCCCCGGCCCCAGTCGGGTCTTCGATGTCCTCCAGCGGATAGGCTGGGGCGCTGAAGATGCCTTCCTCGCAGAAGAGCAGCGCCCCATGCTCGCCTTTCTTGATGATGAGAATGCGCGGCCCCATCGCCTGGATCGTCCGGGCCGCCCGGATGAGGTTGGGGTCGTTGGCAAGTTGGCGGGCCTCGTCCTCGTTGACGATCAGGCAGTCCACCCGTTGCAACGTCTGCCGCAGGGCCGCCGGGGTATGGTTGATCCAGTAGTTCATCGTGTCCATCACCACCAGGGTCGGGCGGGTTATCTGGTCGAGCACCTGCTGCTGAAGGACGGGGTCGAGGTTGCCCAGACACACGATGCGGCTGTCCCGGAAACGATCAGGGATCTCCGGGCGGAACGTCTTCAACACATTGAGCTGGGTGTCGAGCGTGTCGCGGCGGTTCAGGTCGTAGTGGTAGCGCCCGGCCCAGAAGAACGTCCGGCCCTCCGGGTCTATCTTCACGCCATCGAGGTCCAGCCCCTGCCGCTGCATCTGGTCGAAATAGTGATGGGGGAAGTCGTGCCCCACCACAGCCACGAGGCGAACCACCGGGGTGAAATAGCGGGCCGACAGGCCGATGTACGTGGCACTGCCGCCCAGAATCCGCTCCCGCATCCCAAACGGGGTCTCGATAGCGTCAAATGCAACCGTGCCGACAACCAGGATACTCACAGGATACTCCGGGGAAGAGTGGTTTTGAAGAGTACAGATCGTTCTCCTATTTTCCCTGCCGTAGCAGTACCCCCAGGAACACCCCCAGCCCGAAGGCCCCCAGCAGGGCAGGCCGACGGTGTTGTGCAACCCAGCGTTCGAGCGGTGCCCACAGGGGTTCCGGCACAGTGGGGGAACTTCCGCTTGGTGGAGACTCAGCGGTAAACGAAGGCAGGGCCACAGGTGTCTGTTCCGGGGTCATGGTGCATGTGGGATGGGGCGGGAGGAGTAATAGCCGGGGTTCCTGGTGCGTACCAGGGGGTGAAGATACACCGGAGGCCCGGTTTTTCAGCCTGTTCTCCCCTTCCCCCGGTCATTTTGCAGCACAACATTCTTCCACCCTTCTGCATTCGACCCGGAACGTTCATCCGCCTTGTGGCTAGAACGTGCCAACCTGCGTGTACCTGTTGCGTGAACACCCGACGGTATGAGTTGTCTGTCCCGCTCCTTCCTTGCCCTTTGCCTTCACCGGTTGCTGTGCGTGTCCGGCCTGCTCCTGCTGCCCCTTTCGGCCCTGGCCCAGCGGGAAGCCCCCAACGCAGACCAGGCGTTCGGAGAAGCTTTCAAGCTCTATACGGACCGACTGTTCGAGCAGTCGGTTGCGGCTTTCTCGACTTTCCGGGCGCAACACCCCGCCCATATCAACGCGCCGGAAGCCCTCTACTATGAGGCTGAGGCATCGTTGGCCCTGGGGCGGGAGGAAGAAGCCCTCCACCTGTTCACCCTGTTCCGCGAGCAGTATCCGGCCCATCCGCTGGCGTTCCAGGCCCGGCTGGCCCTGGGCAAGTACTTCTTTGACCAGCTCGAATACGACCGGGCGCTGGAGGTGCTGCGCCAGGTGGTGGCCGAGCGCCCGCCCTATGAGGTCGGCGCGAAGGCCCTGTACTGGATGGGCGAGACGGCCCTGATGCTGGGCCGTACGGACGAGGCCCTGGGCTACTACCGCCGGGCCGCCGATGACTACCGCTACGCCGAGACGGCTCCGACGGCCCTCTATGCCCTGGCCTTCACCCAGGTGCGGCTCGAACAGTACGAGGAGGCCGCCCGGGCGTTCGAGCAACTGGCCGACCGCTACCCCCATTCCCCCCGGGCACAGAACATGGGCCTGGCCCTGGCCGAGCTCTACTACGAACTCAACGACTACCGACGCACCGTCTCTGAAATCCAGCGCCGGGAAGCCACCCTCTCCGGTGAGGCGCGGGACCGGGCCATCTTCCTCATGGCCGAGTCCTACAACCAGTTGCGGGACAGTCCCAACGCCATCGTGCAGTACCGCCGCCTCACCGAAGGGACGCCCGACAACCCGTACTACCGGCAGGCCTTGTATGGCCTCGGCTGGAACTACTACCGGGAGGATGCCTACCAGTGGGCCGCCGAAGCGTTTGAACAGGCCCGGCAGGGGCACGACGACCGGATTGCCGAGCGGGCGACGTACTACAGGGCGGTGGCGCTCCAGCTCAACAGCCAGCCGCTGGAAGCCGCACCGCTGTTCGCCGAGGTGGCCGAGCGCTGGCCCCGGAGTGAACTGGCCGACCACGCCTTGCACGAACTGGGGCTGCTCAACTACGAACAGCGGCGGTGGGATGATGCCCGCCAGGCCCTCGAACAACTGGTCACGGCCTATCCGGATTCGCCCCTTTACGGTGAAGCACAGTACCAGTTGGGCAACACCTACGTCGCCCTGGCCGACTTCGACGCCGCCATCGCTGCCTACGACGCCGCCATCGCCGCAGGCTCTGCCCCCGCCTCGTTGCGGGAAGAGCTGGTGTTTCAGAAAGCCTGGCTGCTCTACCGCGCCCAGCGGTACCCGGAGGCTGGACCAGCCTTCATGGCCCTGTACCAGCAGAACCCTCGTGCCCCCAGGGCCAGTGAGGCGCTGTTCTGGGCCGCCGAGAGTTTCTACCAGAACGAACAACTGAACCTGGCTGAGCGGCATTTCCAGCAGTACCTGACCGATTTCGCCAATGGCCGGTATGCCAATGCGGCACGGTATGCTCTGGGCTGGACCTACTTCAAGCGCAGTCAGTATGCCGAGGCCGCCCGCACGTTCGAACTGTTCCTGCGCAACTACCGAGAAACGACCGAGCAGGTACCCTACCGCCAGGATGCCCAGTTGCGCCTGGCCGACAGCTACTTCGCCCTGCGGCGCTACGCCGACGCCGTCCGCATCTACAACCGGGCGGCTCAGGAAGGCGAGGACTACGCGATGTACCAACTCGGACAGGCCTATGCCAACGCGGGCAACACCTTCGATGCCATCACCACGTTACGCCGGCTGTTGAGCGACTACCCGGAGACCGCCTGGCGCGAGGAGGCCCAGTTCTCCCTCGGCGACATGTATTTCCGGAGTGAAGACTACGACCGGGCCATCACCGAATACCGGAAGGTGCTCACCGAGTACCCCCGCGACCCGCTCGCCGCCAAGGCCCAGTACGCCATCGGCGACGCCCTCTTCAACGCAGGGCGGTCCGTCGAGGCCATCGACGCCTATGAACAGGTGCTGCGGCAGTATCCGGACAGCCCCTTCGCCGCCGACGCCGCTGCCGCCATCCAGTACGCCCTCGTCTCGGCGGGCGATGAGGAGCGCGCCCAGGCTGTCCTGGACTCGTTCGCCGTCGCCCACCCGGACTCCCCGGCGCTGGAGGAGATGCGCTTCCGTCAGGTCGAGGCCCGCTACCAGGCCGGGCAGCAGCAGGAGGCCTTGCTGGGGTTGCAGACGTTCATCCAGACGGCCCGTACCCCCACGTTCCTCCCCGACGCCCATTATTACGCCGGGGCCATCTACGCCAGCGACCAACTCTGGCCGGAGTCGGAGACCCACCTGCGGCGGGTCATCGAGGAGTACCCGCAGAGCCAGCGGCGGGGCGATGCCGCCCGGCTCCTCGGCCAGGGGTTCCTGGCCCGAAACCGCCACGAGCAAGCCCTCGACGCCTACCGGGTGATGGAACAGGCCCAGGCGGGTGAACCCACTGCGGTGGCGGAGGCCCGCTACGGCCAGAGCCTGGCGCTGCTCGGCCTCGGACGCACCAGCGAGGCCGAACAGTTGCTGCTGGAGATCGTCGCAGCTGCCCCGAACGACCCGGCCACCGCCCCGGCCCAACTGGGCCTGGCCCGCCTGCACGAGCAGCAAGGCCGCACCGCCGACGCCCAGCGCCTCTACCAGCAGGTGGCCCGCCGCAGCACCGACGACACCGGAGCCGAAGCCCTCCTCCGCCTCGGCGACCTGCTCCTGCGCACCGACAACCCGCGCGGCACGCTCGAAGAGCTGGCCCGGATGGAGAGGGACTTCGCCGGATACCCGGACTGGGTGGCCCAGGGCCTGCTCGCACAGGCCCGTGCCCATGCCCGGCTCAACCAGAAACAGGAGGCCCTGCGCCTCTACGACCGGCTCATCCAGGAATACGGCAACACCCCCTGGGCCACCACCGCCCTCCAGGAAAAAGGCACCCTCTGACCGTTTGACGGCCTCTGCGCCTTGCCCGTTGTGCCCGATGAAACCCCGCATGAAACGCCTCTACGCCCTGCTTCTGCTCCTGCCTGCTGCCACAGCCTGGGCACAGGACCAGCCCCTGCCCGACCTGGCCCCGCGCGAGGTCGAGATCCGCGGCGAGTTGCAGATCGCCTTCCCGAAGCTGGAACGCCAGCCCCTGCTCGGCTTCAACCCGCCTCCCCTCATCCCGGAGTTGCCCACCAACCGCCGCCCCTTCGTCGCCGAATACAAGCAGACCGCCGCCGACCTCCCCCCCAGCCCGTTGCAGCGCCCGGAACCGCCGGAGGTGTCCCCGCTGGCCGGACGTACCCCCATCAACGGCGAGTTTGAAGCCGGGGGCGGGCGCTACCTGAGCCGGTTCGGACGCGCCCGCATCGGCGTGGACGTGACGGAACGGGCCGTCCTGCTGGCCCGCCTCGACTACCGGGGCACCGACGGCGATGTGGTGGCCGTGGACGACCTCGGCGCAGGCGACATCCGCAACGCCTTCGACAGCTTTGAAGGTGCGATGGGATTGCAAGCCTATGGCAATCGCCTCTCCGGTGGGCTGCTGTTCGACGGGTTTCGAGATGCCTACACCCGGTTTGGACTCGTCTCCTGCGGCATCGAATGCTTGCACATCAATACCCCTCTCATCGGGCGCGGCGGCAGTGGCACCGCCTGGCTCTCTTCCCGCCCCGGCGGCCTGGTAGACTACCGCCTCCAGGCCCGCTACAGCGGCGCCCGGTTCTCCCCCGAAGACATCGACAACGCCTTTCCGGAAAACATCCGCGAGGAACGCCGGGTGACGCTGCAAGGGGAACTGACCGCTGCGCTGTCCCGCGGGCAGTTCTGGACGTACCTAGGGGCCTCCCGCGCCGGGTTGGACACAGGCGGTGCGCTGGGCAACACCGCTTCCTGGCTCGACGGCGGCCTCGGCCTCCGCCTCACGCTGCCCCAGACCCTGGCCTTCTACCAGCCCGCCACCCTGCGTGTGGGCGGACGGCTGTTCACCACCGCTGCACACCCCCCCGACAGCGAAACCGCCCGGCGGGTCTTTGGCAGCCTCGACCTGCGGCTGGACCTCTACCCGCTGCCGGGGCTGAACCTCTACCTCCAGAACCGCCCCGGCATCACCGACCGGTCGCTGGCCGACGTCTACCAGCTAAACCCCTACCTGTTCACCGAGCCGGACGTGCTGCCAGAGACCCGCCTGGTTGAGGCCGAAGTGGGCACCCACTACTTCTACGGCCCGCTGCAACTGGCCGCCCACCTGGGCTATGAACGCCTGCCCGACGACCTGTATTTCGAGGAACTGGGCGTTCCCACCGGCGCACTCTTCCAGTCCGGCGACCTCGTGGCCCGGTACGCCGATGCCCGCATCACCCGCTTCGGCGGCGCGGTTTCGCTCGTCCTGCCCGCCGGGGTGCAAGCCTCCACCGGGCTGACCTACCGCGACGGCCATCTCGACGAGGCCGACACCGACCTCCCGTATTTCGCCCCCCTGATCCTGCACGGGCAACTCTCCTGGGCCTTTGCACGGGGCAAGGGACTGCTCCAGACCCGCACCGAATACGCAGGGCGGCGCTACATCGACGTAGACCAGACCTTCCAGCAACGCCCCTTCTTCGACCTCGATATGCAGGCAGGCTATCAGCTCACCGAATGGATCGGAGTGAGCGCCCGCCTGGAGAACCTGAGCAGCCGCCGCGAGCAGTGGCAAGGCTATCCGCTCTCCCCAACGGTCTTCATGGGGGGGGTGCGGGTGCGATGGTAGACCAATTTCATACCGCCCTGCAATGGCGTATCTTGGGTGCAGTTTGTACCTACCGGTCTCCTCCCATGACATCCCTCCCCCGTGAACAGGTCGTGGCGGCCCTCGCCGAAACCCTGCGTGAGTTCCTGGCAGAAGGCGAGCCAGTCACCATCCCCGGACTGGGT
>CAZLRO010000139.1:0-9763 GCA_964561865.1 uncultured Rhodothermaceae bacterium
TCTCCAGCAGCCCCCGGTTCGCCTGGTAGTCCTGCCACTGGTACAACTGGTGCGTCGTGCTCGTTCCCACCTTGACGAGGGAGAACACCTGCTGTCCCTGCCGGTTGTAGCTGTAGGGGATGACGTAGCCCAGGGCAGGCAGCCCCTCGGTGTACGTGTTCTTCTTGACCACGCGCCCCTCCGCGTCGTAGCTGTAGAGGAGAAGCTGCCACTTCGCATCCGTGCCATCCCCGCTCTTCGTCGATCTCATGAGATCGACGCTACGCCTCGGCCACGAGCCGCCCCTTGCCCTGGGCGATCACCGTCGTGTCGATGGCGCTGGCGAAGAGGCTCCACGGAAAGCCCGTCGTCGGGGGCTTCGACGCAGCACTCGTGCCGTAGAAACGGTGGCTCAGCCAGGTGGTCGTCGTCCCCTCCCACGAGTAGCTCGTGTTGCAGGAGGAGGTGGCGGCGTAGTTCGTGGTGCAGTCCAGCGTGGAGAAGGTAGCAGTGGCCTCCCCGCTCTGGAGCGGGCGGTTGAGTGCGTCGTAGACACTGAAGCTGAGCTTGCCCAGAGCAGCCTGGCGCGCGTCCTGGCTGAAGCGCAGGTTGCCGTTGCCGTCGTATCGGTAGGCGAGGCTGCCCTTGCCGGTGGTGGAGGTGGTCGGCTCGGTGTCCGGGGGGGTCTTGCCCGTGCGTTGGCCGCGCGTGTTGTAGCTGTAGGTTGTCTCCCACTGGCTGGCACTCGATCCGGCGGGGGGTGCGAAGTAGTTGGGCGGCATCAGGCGCGTCACCTCCCCCATCACGTTGCGTTCGAAGCGCGTGTCCACAAGCACCAGGGCCTGCCCGTTCTCGCCCAGATCTACGGTGTAGGTGGCCGTGGCGATGCCAGCGTGATAGAACCGGTCGTGCTCAGGTCGCCAAAAATATAGCGGGTGCCGTCTTCTGCGGTGATGATGAACTTGCGGAACTCCTCCTTGTTGGTATAAACCCCATTCTGTAGCACTTCACTCTCCACCCCGCTGACGGCCACAGGGGTCTGCACTTCGTACTCGATCTTCCAGGGGCGCCATTCGAGCGCGGCAAAGTTCCCGGTAGTGAGCCGGGCCGGCGAGACAGTGCCTTGTCCGGCCAGGTACCGCCCCATCGTAAAGGAGCCGGCTGGGGTGGTCACGTTGTAGAGATCTTGCTGGTAGGCAGGAATCGCCGTGTAATCTACGTTGTAGAGCTGGCACGGAGTACCGGCGATATTCAGGTTCTGCACATCGCGTGTGACCGAACCGGGATCAAAGTTCCAGCCCAGCCCGATCCACCCCGATTCCTGCGAGGGCTTAATGCTGGAGCGGTAGGAAAAATTGACCTGGAAGTCGAGTCCATTGCGTCCCGGCACGGTCAGCACCGGGACGGAGAGGCCGAGGTCGCCCTGGGCATCAACACCCGGCTCGATGGGCTTGGCGTGCCGCCACACCTCCGGCTGGAGGCCGTACTGGTTCAGGATGCTCTGCCCCCAGGCCACAGACCCTGTCCCCTTTTCCTACGTGGGCAATGTAATCCCTGTCTCCTCCCCTATCAGGATGCGACGGTTGATAGAACAGAAATTTTTTGTACCCAGCGACCAGGGTATAGCCGTATGCAAGGATACAACAGGGTTGCCCGGAGCCTCCGGCACCATGCCCGCCTAGCGGCACGAGCCGCATCTCGCTGCTGGGGGCGATCTTTTTCGAGCATGATCCTCCTTTTGAGCCGGGAGAGCCCCTATTGCACCCAGTGAGACAGGAGGACGCACCCACCGATAGTTTGCAGAGACAGGGAATGAAGGGATGAAAATATAGTCATTTTGACGATATTATAGTCATTTTGACGATAATCTATGCGTGGAACGCGGTCGGTACGCATCCGGAACAGACTGCCCGTAACCGATTGGGGCTGTAGTGCTAAACGCTTTTGCCTTTGTGCCGATCCCTCCGGTAGGACCTTCTGCCCGACGGATCTGCCATGCCCGACCTGATGCGTTTTCTGCGACGTGATCGCACCCTGCGCCCCCCGGATGCCCGCAAACGGGCCTGCACACAGGACGACCGCGCCCTGGCCCAACGGCTACACTACCTGTTCCACCATACCCTGTCGGAACCGTCTGCTTCCGGCTTTCATGTCTATGTAAAACAGGGCGTCGTGACCCTCTCCGGCCCGATCTTCCAGGAGGCCGACCGCACCCGCCTGGTCTCATTGATCGAGCGGGTACCGGGTGTGGAGGGCATCCAGGACCAGTTGCACCTGGCCCTTCCGATCACATCCGAGCCGCCCCCTTCGGCAGCCCTGCCGGAAGACGCGCTGGAGCCGCTGATCGCGGAGGTCCTGGAGGAGGCCCTGGAAGCGGCGCTTCAGCACGTCCCTGTCGAACCAGCAGCCGTAGTGGAGGAGAAGCTGGCAGTGCCGCCGGTTCCTGCCCTGGCCGCTCCAGACTCGCCCCTGCCTGCGACAGCGTCGGCACCGTTGGCGACACCGGTACCTGCGGAAGCCCGCCCTGCCCCGCGTCGCCCGGACAAGCCCTCGAAGCCGCGCAGCACGGCGAAAGAGCGGGCGAAGGGGGGCCGAAAGCAGCGGGCAGCGGCGCTGGCCCCGGTGCCTGCGCCGGCAGAACACCCGTGCCTGGAACCCGTCACCCCACTCCAGACAGCACCGGCGGCTGCCGCCTGGGAGCACCTGGCCGTGTTGCTGGCCGAACCCACGCTGGCAACCCTGGCCTCGGACCCGATCCTGCAGGCGGAGCTGGCAGACCTGGCGACGGAGATCTCGGCGGAAGAGCTGGAATCCTTGCTCAACGCCTGGTCCAGCGATGCCGACACCACCGCTGCAACCGACTTGCTGGCCTAGCGTAGCCGAGGCCCTGCCCGTGCAGGCAGTGCTACGGTGTCTCGTCCTGCCGGACCCAGCAGCTTTGCACGGCGGTGAGGTATACGACTTCGGCGGGTTCCAGGCCGGGATCGACGCGGGCGCGCAGCAGTTCCCCCTCGGCTTCCAGCCACCACTCGGCGTGTGCTCCCAGGAACTGCCGGGTGCGCAGCCGTGCGGCCACCGGTCCGTCGGGGGTGATCCGCAGGTGCTCCGGGCGCACGGCCAGGACATGCCCGGGCGGTGCCGGGGCTGCGGGTGCCAGCAAGGCGGCCAGGCGGGGCGAGGCAACCAGGTTGCTGCCGCCGAGGAACCGCGCCACGAAGGCCGTCTCCGGCCTCTGGTAGACTTCCGCTGGGGTGCCCACCTGCACGATCCGGCCCGCCCGCATCACCGCCAGCCGGTCGGAGAGGGCCAGGGCCTCCTCCTGGTCGTGTGTGACGTAGAGGCTGGTGACGCCGAGTTGGGCCTGCAACGCCTTGAGTTCGCGCCGGGTCTGTTCCCGCAGCGCCACGTCGAGGTTCGAGAGCGGCTCGTCGAAGAGCAGCACCGCTGGCTCGACCGCCAGGGCCCGTGCGAGGGCCACCCGTTGCTGCTGCCCTCCGGAAAGCTGCGTGACCGGCTTGGGTTCATACCCGGCCAGGTCTACCCGTGCCAGGCTCTCGGCCACCCGGCGCGCCCGTTCGACGTTGGGGATTTTCTGCACGGCCAGGCCGTACCCCACGTTCTGGCCCACCGTCATCGTCGGGAACAGCGCGTAGCTCTGAAACACCATCGCCGTAGGCCGGTGGCGGGCCGGCACCCGCGTGACGTCGGCCTCGCCGAGGAAGATGCGGCCGACGTCGGGCGTCTCGAACCCGCCCACGAGCCGCAGGAGCGTGGACTTGCCGCACCCGCTCGGCCCCAGCAGCGAGAAGAACGCGCCCGCAGCGACGTCCAGCGAGACCTGCTCGACCGCCCGAACAGGGCCAAACTGCCGGGAGACCTGATCGAGTCGGACAGGCTGCGGGGAGGTTCTCATCTTCGGGTTCACACAAAACACCAGCGGGCCAGCCCCGCGCCAACAGACCGATACCGCGTCATCGCCGCCGGGCGATGTACTACCCCACCACGGCTGCCAGCGCCTGGCTGACCTTCTCGGCGGCTTCCTGGAACAGGATGGCGGTCTCGATGCGGAGGCCGCTCTCTTCGAGGATGCGCTTGCCCTCCTCGGCGTTGGTGCCTTGCAGGCGCACGATCAGTGGCAGGGTGATCTGTACGTTCTTGGCCGCCTCCACGATGCCCGTCGCCACGCGGTCGCAGCGGACGATCCCGCCGAAGATGTTGACGAGGATAGCCCTCACGTTCGGGTCCTTGAGGATGATGCGGAAGCCTGCCTCGACGGTTTGCGGACTGGCGGTACCGCCTACGTCGAGGAAGTTGGCGGGCATCCCGCCGGCCAGCTGGATCAGGTCCATCGTGCCCATCGCCAGCCCGGCCCCGTTCACCATGCAGCCCACGTTGCCGTCGAGCTTCACATAGTTGAGGTTGTACTGGCTGGCTTCCACTTCCAGCGGCGACTCCTCGTGGATATCCCGCAGCGCGGCCAGGTCGGCGTGGCGGAAGAGGGCGTTGTCGTCCAGGTTGATCTTGGCGTCGAGGGCCAGGATGTCGCCCTGCTTCGTCAGGGCCAGCGGGTTGATCTCGGCCAGCGAGCAGTCCGCATCGAGGTAGGCCCGGTAGAGGGCCAGCATGAACTGCACGGCCTGGGCGTTGGCCTTGCCTTCGAGGCCGAGGCCGAAGGCGAGCTTGCGGGCCTGGTAGGGCCGCAGGCCGATGTCCGGGTCGATCCACTCTTTCAGGATTTTCTCCGGGGTCTCCTCGGCCACCTTCTCGATCTCGACGCCGCCCTCGGTCGAGGCCATCACCACGTTCATGCTGCGCTGGCGGTCGAGCGTGATGCCGAGGTAGAACTCCTGCGCGATATCCACCGCATCGGCCACGAGGACGGAGCGGACGCGCTGTCCTTCCGGGCCGGTCTGGTGCGTCCTGAGCATCATGCCGAGGATGGCCCCGGCCTTCTCCCGCACTTCGTCCAGGCTCCGGGCCAGCTTGACGCCGCCGCCCTTGCCGCGCCCCCCCGCGTGGATCTGTGCCTTGATGACGAAGAGCGACGTGCCTTTCTCCGCCTGCATCTGCTGTGCGGCGGCGACGGCTTCCTCGACGGTGGTGGCTACTGTGCCGGGCTGGACGGCCACGCCGTAGTGTGCCAGCACGTCCTTGGCCTGGTACTCGTGCAGTTTCATAACCGGTGGTGCAGGTGGGTGTCGGGTTGGGCAGCTAAGGTAAGACAGGCCACCCTTTGAATCCAGCATCCGGCGACGATCCGGCCGCGTTCTTCGTGCGGAGTTCTTTCCAGGGGGATCCGGGCATACCTTCCGGAGCAAAGTGCCCCGTGTGGGCGTTCGAACTCCTGCCTTGCCCCATCTTCCGCCCGCCGTGACCCTGTACGACCGCCATATCATCCGCCGCTTCGTCACCGGGATCCTCCTGCTGACCGGGGGACTGATCGTGTTCTTCATCGTGCTCGACTATGTGGAGCACATCGACGACTTTCTCGACCGGGGGGCGACGATGCAGGAGGTGTTCTTCGTCTATTACCTGAATGCCATCCCCTACGTCATCCAGCTCACCTCCCCGCTGGCGGTGTTCCTGGCGTGTGTGTACCTGACGGGCAAGCTGGCGCAGGAACTGCAACTGGCGGCGTTGCAGACGAGCGGGCTGTCGCTCTACCGGCTGCTGCGCCCCTACGTGCTGGTGGCCCTGTGCATGACCGGGTTCATGTTCTGGTTCAACGGCTGGGTCGTCCCCGAGACCAACCGGGTGAAGCTGGAGTTCGAGACGCAATACCGCAAGGACGCCCCGACGCAGGAGCAGAACGACCTGCACCGCCAGAACAGCCCCAACAGCTACCTGAGTGTGGGGTACTTCGACCGCGAACTGCAATCGGCCACGCGCATCAGCCTGCAAGCCTTCGACGCGGACAACCGGCTTGTCTCCCGGCTGGACGCCCCCACGATGCGCTGGGTGGACTCGCTCGGTCGCTGGCACCTGACCGAGCCGGTGCTCCGCTCGTTCCTGCCCGATGGCCGGGAGGTGCGCCGGGCCTATGCCACGCTCGACACGGTGCTGGCCGTCCACCCCCGCGACCTGGCCCGCACCGAGGGCGACGTGAACGCGATGACCATCCCGGAGGCCACCGAGTACGTTGCGGCCTTGCAGCGCGTGGGGGTGAGCGACCTGGGGCAGACCCTCGTGGCCTACTACAGCAAGTTCACCTACCCCCTCGCCAACCTGATTGTGGTGCTGCTGGGTGTGCCACTGACCTCGGTGCGACGGCGGGGCGGACAGATGATGCAGATCGTGCTGGGCCTGGTGGTGGCCTTTGCCTACCTGAGCCTGCAAAAGCTCACCGAACCGTTCGGCTATTCGGGCGAACTGGACCCGATGCTGGTCTCCTGGCTCCCGCATGCGGTCTTTTGCGGCGTGGCGCTGCTGCTGATGGTCGTCGTCCGGAAGTAAGCGGCCGACCCGGATGTCTCAGCGGGTGCAGCCGGCATAGCCGGGCACGGCCGCGCCGAGCACGATGTCGCGCACCGCCTGCCAGCCGCCCGTCTCCAGGCGGCGCGGCGTCACAATCCCGGTGCCGCCCCTGCCCGTTCCTGCCTGCCGCCGCTGTGCCGGGGTGAGCCGGGGGTCGTCGGTGAAGACGAGGTCGTCGAGGTAGTAGGTGCAGCGTCCCGGCTCGATCACATGCAGGTGGATGTGCTGCGGCAGGTCGGTGTCCGGGTAGCCTGCCGGGCGGATGGTGTCGAACCGGTAGCGGCCCTGGGCATCGGTCTGTGCCCAGCCCCGCAGCCGTCCGTGGTGGTAGGCAGGTCGCCCGCGGAGCCGCTCGTCAGGCGGGTACACGCCACAGACATCCGTGTGGTAGGCGTAGACGATCACCCCCGATACCGCGTTGCCCTGGCCGTCCCGGACCGTCCCCTCCACGCGCAGCGCTTCGCCCGGCTCCTGCGCCGGGGCTATACGGGCATGGGACGGGATCGTGTCCGGCAAGCCGTCAAAGACCGCCTCGCATCCCTCACAGGGCAGCCCCACCACCGGCTCCGGCTTTCGGGCCGTGCGCTGCTGGGCATCCACCGCCTCCTGGCAGCCCCCCAGCAGGAGGACGAGCAACGTCACTTGAAACAGCCGTGTCATCCTTGTTCTCCTTTCCTGCAGCGCAGGATATGTGCTCACGCCTCGCCGCTGGGCATACCGAAGGGGAGGTCGGGCGGCTCGTGGGCGAGGATTTCCCCGTGCGCCTGCTCGTAGCGGTCGATGTTCTCGGCCAGGGCGTGCAGCAGCCGCTTGGCATGGTTGGGCGTGACGACGATGCGGCTCTTGACACGTGCCTTCGGAAGCCCCGGCATCACCCGGATGAAGTCCAGGACGAACTCTTCCGCCGAATGGGCGATCATCACGAGGTTGGAATAGATGCCCTCGGCAATCTCCTCGCTGAGTTCGATGTTGATCTGCTGCTGATTGATTACGTTCCGGTCGCTCATGTACGTGGGGGTTCAGGGTCGCGGGGTCGATGGCAGGGACACCCGCAGGCGTTCAGTGGATACCGTTGCGGCGACTGGAGGCCAGGGCACCGATCAGGTCGGTGCGGGTGATGATCTGGAAGGTATGGTCCTCTGCCTCCACGAGCACCGCCCCGGTGCCCTGTTCGAGGTAGTCCGACAGTTGTTCCAGGGGCAGGGTACGCGGCACCACTGGAAAAGGTGCACCCATCACCGTGCGTACCGCCTGGTCGCGGGCTTCGGGGTGACGGATCAGGTGGGCCAGGATGTCCTTCTCCGTCAGGCTCCCGACGGCCTCGTCTGCCTCCAGGACCGGCAACTGGGAGATCCCGTGTGCCATCATGCGGTCAATGGCCTCGGCGAGCGTGGCCCCGGCCTCGACCGAGACGACCGGCACAGCCTTGCGCCGGGCCGCCACGACCTGCTCGACTGTGAGCACCGAGCGGCTTTCGAGGAAGCCGTGGTCGTGCATCCAGGTGTCGTTGTAGGTCTTGGAGAGGTAGCGGAACCCGGAGTCTGGCAAGAGCACCACCACCACATCGTCTGCCGAGAGGGCATCCTGGTGGGCGTGCATCCACTGGAGCGCCCCGGCCACCGCCATACCGCTGGACTGCCCGCAGAACAGCCCTTCCTCGCGGGCGAGCCGCCGGGTCATCACCATCGCGTCCTTGTCCGTGACGCGCACATAGTCGTCCACCAGGTCGAAGTTCATGTTGCCGGCCAGGATGTCCTCGCCTACCCCCTCGATGAGGTAGGGATAGATTTCCTGCGGGTCGAACTGGCGGGTGAAGAAATACTTGTAGTAGACCGAGCCATAGGGATCAACCCCGATGGCCTTGAGGCGGGGGTTCTGCTCCTTGAGATAGCGGGTGGCCCCGGAGAGCGTGCCGCCGGTGCCCGCCCCGGCCACGTAGTGGGTGATGCGGCCCTCGGTCTGCGCCCACAGTTCCGGCCCGGTGGTCTCGTAGTGGGCCTGCTCGTTGGCAGGGTTGTCGTACTGGTTCGGGTAGCAGGCGTTGGGCAGCTCCTGGCTGAGCCGCCGGGCCACCGAATAGTAGGAGCGGGGGTCTTCCGGCGCCACGTTCGTAGGGCAGACGATCACCTGCGCCCCCATCGCCCGCAGCACGTTCAGCTTCTCCGGACTCTGCTTGTCGGTGGTGGTGAAGATGCAGCGGTAGCCTTTGGCGATGGCGGCCAGCGCCAGTCCGGCCCCGGTGTTGCCGCTGGTACCTTCGATGATGGTACCCCCTGGCTTGAGCGTGCCGGCGCGCTCGGCTGCCTCGATCATCGCAAGCCCGATACGGTCCTTGACCGAGGCACCGGGGTTGAAGAACTCCACCTTTGCCAGCACCGTGCAGGGCAGGTCTGTCGCCAGACGATTGAGCTGCACGAGGGGGGTCTGGCCGATGGTCTCCAGAATGGTATGGTACCACATAGGTTTTTTTCTCTATCTTCCCGCGTTCAGGACTCCTCTTGATGAAGCAGCGGCAACGGTTGGCCCCGATGGTTGGGAACGTGTCTGCTCCATCACCTGCACGGCTGCTCACCCGCGTTGCCCACCCACCTCGCACTGTTAAAGCAAGTAGCACCCCTGACACTTGCTCCGGTTCCATTAAAATCGTGTCATGGAGTTTCCCTCTGCGGTTGATTCAGAGTTTCTGCTGGCTTCCTTCACGGTATCTGGCGAACGGGTGTCGTTCAATGCGGCCTGGGAGGCCGTGTTTGGCAGTGGCAAGACTGCCTGGGAGCGGCTCAGCCTCGGCGACGACGACCTTGCCTGTCAGAACATCCGTGAGGCGGCCACCGGCTCGCCGGTCACCCACCAACTGTTCCTGATCCATGTGCCCATACGCGAGGAGCCACTGCCGGTGCTGCTGCACTTCATGCCGGTGTTCCTTCCCGATGCGGCCGGGCACCCGCGCGTGGTGGCCGTCCAGGTCACGGGCGATGTGCTGGTGGAACCTTCGACGTGGACAGCCAGCCAGACGCTGCGCCACCGGATGGAGACGCTGGGACGCATGACGATGGGCATCGCCCACGACTTCAACAACCTGCTGGGTGGCATCCTCGGCCACCTCGAACTATTCCGGCACGGCGCTGTCGAGGCCCCACCCACCTTCGCTGAGCACCTCTATGCCATCGAACAGGCAGCCCTCGACGGGGCGTTGCTCGTCCGGAAAATCCAGCGGTACGTTCGCCAGGAGCAAGAGGCAGCCTTCGAGCCGACAGACCTGGCCGTGCTGTTGCAGGACTGCCAGGTGCTGACGCGCCCCTACTGGTTCAAC
>CAZLRO010000140.1:0-9739 GCA_964561865.1 uncultured Rhodothermaceae bacterium
TGGTGGGGCTGCTCGTGGAGGCGCACGACGTCCATGCCGCTGTCGGAGAGCTGTGCTACATCTACGAGCACCCGGAGCCGGGGAGCCGCCGCCTGGCTGCCGAGGTGGTGGGGGTGCGGGGCCGTACCGCTGTGCTGATGCCGCTGGAGCATACGGCAGGGCTGCGGGCCGGCTGCCTCGTGCAACGCTCCGACCTCGCCCTCACGGTGAAGGCTGGCCCGGCCTTGCTTGGACGGGTGATCGACGCCCATGGCCGCCCCCTCGACGGCAAAGGCCCCCTCATCTTGCATGACGAGCAACCCGTCCACCGCGACCCGCCCTCGCCGATGGAGCGGCAACTCATCCACGCCGCAATGCCCACCGGCATCCGGGCCATCGATGCCTTTCTGACCCTGGGACGGGGGCAACGCATCGGCATCTTCGCCGGGTCGGGGGTGGGAAAAAGTACGCTGCTCGGTATGATCGCCCGCCGCGCCGAGGCCGATATCAACGTCATCGCCCTCATCGGAGAGCGGGGTCGGGAGGTGCAGGAGTTCATCGTGGACAACCTCGGCGAGGAGGGCCTGCGGCGCTCGGTGGTGGTGGCCGTCACCGGCGATGCCGCCGCCATGAGCCGGGTCAAGGGGGCCAGCGTGGCCCTGGCCGTGGCCGAGTACTTCCGCGACCTCGGCAAGGATGTGCTGCTGATGATGGACTCGGTGACGCGCGTGGCAATGGCCCAGCGCGAGATTGGCTTGGCCGTCGGCGAACCCCCAACCACACGCGGCTATACCCCCAGTGTCTTTGCCCTGCTGCCCCGCCTGCTCGAGCGCGCCGGCCCCGCCGCCAAAGGCAGCATCACCGGCATCTTCACCGTGCTCGTCGATGGCGACGACCTGAACGAACCCATCGGCGACGCCGTGCGCGGCATCCTCGACGGCCATATCGTACTCTCCCGCAAGCTGGCCCAGGCCAACCATTTCCCTTCTATCGATGTGCTCCAGAGCGTCAGCCGGGTGATGCCGCGCGTCACCACCGCCGAGGACCGCGCCCTCGCCGCCGAGGCCCGCCACCTGATGGCTGCCTACCGCCAGGCCGAAGATCTGATCCGCATCGGAGCCTATGTACCCGGCACCAACCCCGAAACCGACCGCGCCATCACCGCCCACGAACCCCTCCGACACTTCCTGGTCCAGGGCGTACAGGACCCAGCCGATCCCCACCCTACCGTCGCCCTCCAGCAAATCCTGCACAAAGTCAACACCACCCCGATGCGTACCATCCCGCTGAAACGCTAGGACGGAGCGCAGATTGAGACCACCCCTCCCTATGTCATTGCCAGGAACGCCGGATCGGCCTCATGAGATCGACCAGACGCGGAAATCTCAATAGCGAATCCGGTAATATAGTCAATTTGACTATAATTCGTATGGATTGAACAGGGTCACCCCGACGCTGCAAAACGGAGGAAAGGGTAAGATCACCACGTCGGCAAGGTGATCTCATGAGATCGCCTGACAGCCTACTCGTGATGACATCATGAGACGCATCGCCCTCTCCCCAGCTCCAAATACCAAGCCCCATAACTCCGAGAGTCCCCGTTTCCAGAGGGGTGTGTTGCAGCGCCCGCACCTGGACTGACGTTGTGGTTAGCGGGTGCACTACACCGCCTCACCCGGCTGCTGCGTGTGCCACCCCATCTGACGATCTGATGAGATGGTCAAGCGGGGATTTTCGGATGCGGATTTTCCCAATCCCTAAGCCTCAGGTACGAAACACCAGCCAACAGCTTACGGCGATCCGCTAGCAGCTATCTCCCCATGCACCAAAATCTGGAAAGGCTTTTGCACCGGATGGTGCTACCCCTGTAACCCCCTGTAATGCACCCCTCTACCTTCCCATGACGGGAAAGAAATTCCGCTTTTCACTCGACCAGGTTCTCCAGCTCCGCACCCATGAAGTAGAAGTCGCCCGTCTGGAGATGGCGCGTGTCCTCCGGGAGCGGCGGCTTCAGGAAGAGCGGGTTGCTGCCGCCGAGGCCTTGCTGCACGCAGCCCAGGCGGCGGCCCCTACCTCCGGCCCGCATGGCCCAGCCCGCTTTCGCCAGTGGACTACCTATGTCCTGGAGACCCAGCAGGCCCTGGAACGGGAACGCAAGCGGCTGGAGCAGTGCCGGCTGGCCGAGGCCGAAGCCCGCAGCCAGTATCTGGGCAAGCGCCGCCACGAGGAATCTCTGCTGACCCTCAAGGAGCAGGAACAGGCAACGCACGAACAGGCCGCACAGGGAGCCGAAATCAGTTTTCTGGATGAACAGGCCCTCCTGACCTTCTTCCGCAAACACAACCCCGCCGACTGACATGCGCATTGCCCTGATTATCCTGGCGAGCCTTTTTGCCTTTCTGCTAGGCTTCGTCGGCCTCTACTTCGTCATGCCCGCCATCGCGCCGGACACGGTGATGGCAACCCAGGACCGCCTCGACAGCCTCGGCATCCTGCCCCTGACGCCGCAGGACCCCCATGCCCTCGCCGCCGTCGGGCACGCGCTCCCAGCCGACTCGCTGCACGGCGATTCAACCCAGACGGGTACACCCGGCCATGCCCCATCGACACCGCATCTGGGGACCGACCCCTCCCAGGTGGAAGCCCAACGCAAGACCATCCTTGCCCTGCAGGACTCCCTCCAGATTGCCAACCGTCGCCTGAACCAACTCATGCAGGACCAGGCCGCGCTGATGAACCAGATGCGGGAACTGATGGAGAAACTCAAGTCGCTAGAAGGGCAACGGACGCAGGTGCGCAGCCTCAGTGCCACGTTGCCCAAGTTGGAGGACAAGGAGTTGGCCGCTATCCTGCAACAACTCGACCTGTTGCTGCTGTCTCGGCTTTACCAGGAAGCCACCGAGCGCAACCGAACCCGTCTTCTGCAGAACCTGTCTTCCGAACGTGCCGCGCAGTTTATCCGTCATCTGGCCCAGCCGACGCCACAGTCTGCCCCTGTCGAGGGTAACACCCGCACGGTTGCCAGCCGCCCCAACTGAGCCTTCCCCTGCTCTCATGCCTGTGCCTGTCTCTCCGGCTACCCATCCGGTGATGGCGCCCTTGCCCCTGTCCGCCAGCGGAGGCCTCCCGGAGGCCATGCCCGCCTTTGAAGCGGTGATGGCTCCGCTGCTGGTATTCTCCGCTTCTCCTTCAGAGGTCCAACCCGAAGCCACCCCTGCGGAAGTCGAAACCCCGATGGCCGAAGCCCCGGCTGCGGTTGCCCCCGCACTTCCGCAGCACGTGGGGATAGAGATCTCCCTGGGATTGACCCTGTTCGGCGTGCCTGCCCTGCCTTCAACGCCTCCTGCACCCGCCGCGGAACCGTCGCTGGGCAGCAAAACTGCGCCACCCAATGCGGCACGCCAGGCGGTGCCGAACCAGGCCGTACAGATCGCATCTACCTTGCCTCCTGAGAGCGCCGAAAATTCCAGTATCACCGGCCCCATCCAACCGACCAGCACTCCTGTTCGCTCCTCCAGCACGTTGCCTGCCTTCACACCAGATCCATCGCTGCCGATTGGGGCGGAAGCATCCACACCGGATCCATCGCTGTGGGCTGGGGTGGAAACATCCGAGGAACTGCCGTCCGCGGTTTACACACACCTCTCGGGTACACTGCACAGCCTTTCGGAGGAGGAAAGTGGCAGTGCCCGCCTGCGCGACAGCACAACCGGCAGCAGAGGAAGGGTAACTGTGGCCCCCCCGGAGCGGCTTGAATCCTCCCCGTCCTTCATGCCCCTACCGATGCGCCGGGTGCTAACGGCGACCGCCCCGGAAGTGCCGGTGGCCTCCTCTATCCGGCCCGAGGTGTACTTGCTGGCCCAACCCCTCGCCAGGTTGATCCGGCCCCTTTCCGCGCTATCCTTCCAGACACCAACGACAGAGAACACCCCTCCTTCCCTGGCCGATTCGTCTGCCCCCGTCGAACTCGCCCCGCCCGGCCCACCTGTCCGCAATGCCACAGGCTTCGGTCAGCCGACTCCTGCGCCTTCGGCTGTGCTTGCCCCCATCCCGGCAACGTCTCCCGCACCCGTCGAGCAGCCCCCCCGACAACCACCGGAGCCGTCTCGCCCGCAGGAAGACAGCACGGGGGCACCACCTGCCGAGCCTCCCCCTTCCCGGACGGAGCAGCCACCCGCTCCCCTCATCCGGGAGGCGACTTCGGAGACCGCTCCCCACCCGGACCCGCCGCCAGACCGGGCGACCACACCGGATACCCCCCCGTTGCCAATGGAAGGGGCGGGAACCCCGGCATTGGCCGGAGAGCCGGTGCTGCGGGACCGGCTGCCGAACCCGCTTCCGACATCGGTTGCCCCCCATGCCCGTACCTCCTGGCTGCCCACCCCCCTGCCCGCCACGCCACGCTCCTTCGCCACAGAACCCGGATGGGCAGCGCTGGAGGTGACGCTGGAGGAAGGCGAGGGCACCGTGCTGGTGCAGACACGCCGGGAAGCCGACCATGTGGCCGTGTCGGTGGGCTTCAGCGACCCTGCCCTCCGCACCTTCGCCCAGGAACAGGCCGAGCGGCTGCGCGAGACGCTCGAACAGCACTACAGCACCGCCATCGACCTGCACCTTGCCAACGATACCCCCCACCAGCACACCCCCTCCCGGCAGGAACACCCGCCGTTGTCGGCGACCCCTTTCTCCGGTCGCCCTGGATCACCCCAACCCGCTCCCTCCCCCCCGGCCCAGCCTACCGGCATCCGGCACGGCTGGATCGGCTGAACCCGAACGCGCCATGGAACTGCTCCCCCAGTTCTCCCCCATCCCCCCACCCACCGGCCCCGGCGGCACCACCAGCCTGACCGGGGCAGATGCACTCGGCCAGGAGGACTTCCTCCAGATGCTCGTCATCCAGCTCAACAACCAGGACCCGCTCAACCCGATGGACGGGCAGGAGTTCGCCGCCCAGCTGGCCCAGTTCGCCTCCGTCGAGCAGTTGCTTAACCTGAACGAGATGATGGTGCTGCAAAGTGAGGCCAACAGCCTGCTCTCGCAGAACATGAGCAGCGGCATCGCCGCCGGGCTGATCGGCAAGTCCATCGAAGCCATCGGGAATCAGATCGGATGGGATGGGACGGAAGCCACCGGGTTCGGATACGACCTCGAAGCCGATGCCACCACCGTCACCGTCGCCATCCAGGATGCCAGCGGCACCACCGTCCGCACCCTCGATCTGGGTAGCCAGAAAGCCGGTACGCACGACCTTACGTGGGACGGCCAGGATGCCAACGGCGCCACCCTCCCCGAAGGGCTGTACACCTTCACCG
Organism: uncultured Rhodothermaceae bacterium; assembly: GCA_964561865.1. Classification (GTDB taxonomy): domain Bacteria; phylum Bacteroidota; class Rhodothermia; order Rhodothermales; family CAZLRO01; genus CAZLRO01. Next base: position 5,292 of record CAZLRO010000140.1, read on the forward strand.
TCACCGCCACCGACGACGCCGGACAGCCCCTCGGTCCGGTGCCCCTCGTGCAGGACCTCGTCGACCGGGTCAGCTTCGGGCTGGAAGGCGTGCTCCTCTGGCTCCGCAACGTCCCAGTACCCATGATCGCCGTGCAGAGTGTCGCGGAATGACGGCCACCGCGGCTCCGGGAGACTGCAAACAGGTCTTGTAAAAATCCATCCCCTTTCTACCCTCCAACATCCGAAACATTAGCTCACCCTAACCAGAGAGATGCACCATGATTCGTTCCCTTCGTATCGGGGTCACCGGCCTCAAGAGCCACCAGACCCGCATGGACGTGGTCGGTAACAACATCGCCAACGTCAACACCATCGGGTTCAAGCGCAGCCGCACGACCTTCAACGAGTTGCTCGGCCAGCAACTGCTCGGCTCGAGCCGGACTGCCGGCGGCCGCAGCATCAACGCCTCGTTCATCGGGTTTGGGGCAGGCACCGGCTCCATCGACCAGACGTGGTCGCAGGGGGCGCTCGAAAGCACCGGCATCCTCACCGACCTGGCCCTGACCGGCGACGGCTTCTTCCTCGCCCGCAACAGCCAGGGTCGCCAGTTGCTCACCCGCGCCGGCAACTTCTACATGGCCGACGATGGGGCCTTCGTCACGCGCCAGAACTACAACGTCCAGGGCTACAGTATCGACACCGACGGACAGGTGGACACCCGGCAGCTCCAGGATGTGAAGATCGACTGGACGGCCCAGTCCGCCCCGCAGTACACCGAGAACGTGGAAGCCAGCGGCAACCTGTCGGCGGCGGCGGCGGTGGGCGACGAGGTGACGCTCTCCACCTTCCTCTACGACGAGCAGGGTAGCACCCACAGCGCGCTCATCACCCTCACCAAGACGGGCGCCAACGCCTGGGACTACGCCATCAGCTACAACGGCACGGCCACCACGCCGCCCTTTGCCACCGTCAACGGCACGCTCACGTTCGATGTCAACGGCCAGTTGACCGCCCCGCCCCCCACCATCGCCCTCACCTGGGATGCCGCCTATGTGACGGGTAGCCCGGCGGTGAACATCGACCTCAGCAGCCTCACCCAGTATGCCTCCTCCTCGACAGCGGTGGTCCGGGACCAGGATGGGCGAGGCCCCGGCCAACTGGCGGGCTACGCTATTGACCCGACGGGTATCCTCTCGCTCAACTTCACAAACGGAGAGTCGATGGCCCTCTACCAACTGGCCCTCGGCTCGGTCAACAATCCGAATGCCCTCGAAAACCTCGGCAACAATTTCTATGGGGTCACCAACGACTCTGGCGAACTGCTCGTGGGGCGCTCCGGCAACGAGTTCTCCTCCGAAATCGCCACCGGGCAACTCGAGATGAGCAACGTGGACCTTGCCACCGAATTCACCGACATGATTGTAGCCCAGCGGGGCTATCAGGCCTCCGCACGGGTCATCACCACCTCCGACGAACTGCTCCAGGAAGTGGTCTCCCTGAAACGGTAATCTATCCATCAACAACCCGCTCCCCACACCAACCCCATGCGCCTACCCGGCACATGGGTTTTTTTGATCTAAATAGTTGTATATACAACTAAATCTCCGGAAGCAACCAAAGACTGGCATGGCAAGGCTGCCTTGACAACGCTGCATGCCGAAACTTTGGGCATCCTGAATACAGGCTGGAACAGGCCCGCGATAACCGAACCGGGGCAGCTCCAGCCCGTGTGTTTCCACGCTTTCTTCCTGCTTTTATCGCCTGTGCGCACTTAAAAAACGGCCTCGGATATCCGATACAGAGGACGATCCCATAGTTGGAGCATCCCTCTAACCCTGCCGGTCTGTCGGGTGCCACGATGCCGACAGGCCCTCTACCTGCTACACCTGTATGGCCGATCATCACGCCCCTGCAGCCGAAGAACGTGCCGACCCGAAAGATGCCGCGAAGAAGAAGGGCGGTGGCAAAATGTTCCTGATGGTCTTCCCCGCTATCTTCCTGGTTTCCCTGGTCGGCGGTGGCTGGATTGCCTTCAGCAACTACGAGACCGTCGCCAAGACGGCGGCGCTGGTCTCGCGCGGACTGAACACTGAACTGCCGGAAGCCCCCGATCCGGAAGGGGAACACGGCAAGAAGAAAAAGAAGCACGACGGCGAAGAGCGTGAGGATGCCCCCGGGGTGTTCACCCAACTGGAGGGCCTGGTCATCAACCCCTCCGACAGCCAGGGCCGCCGCTACCTGCTGCTCAACATCGGCATGGAAACCGATGAGCACACGGTAGAGGTGCTCAAGACCCAGGATATTGTCATCCGCGACACCATCGTGCGGCTGCTCGGCGAACACAGTGTTGCCCAGCTCTCCGACGTCAGCCAGCGGGAAGCCCTCAAGGACACCCTCGTCTATTCGATCAACGAGCTGCTGCCCGAGGGCGAAATCCAGCGCCTGTACTTCACCCAGTTCGTGCTCCAGTAACCGGACTGGGCACCGGAGCATCTGTTCCCTTCACTGCTGGACGAACGGCAACACGTGCCCCGTTCGGACAGGCAATTCGGACGGACGGTGCGGGGCCGCTGGCACAATTCTTGACAGGCTGTAGATCACCCGCCCTCCGCCGGGCATTTTTTGCCCGACGTCGTGATCTGCACCCCGACCGCGACGGGTGGAGGCCCTCTCCTTGTCCGGCTTGCCCCTGTCATGACCACCAACCCCCTGAACCAGGAAGAGGTCGACGTCCTGCTGGAGGTGGGCAACCAGGTTGCCCCTAATGCCCGGCAGGAGGAGATGAGCCTGGAAGCGTTCACCTCACTGATCGGGGCGGACAAGGAACGGCGGATCAACCCGTACAACTTCAAGCGGCCCCGACTCTTCTCGCAGGACCAGATGCGCCTGCTCAACTATGTCCACGAGTCGTTTGCCCGCGACCTCTCGGTCTACCTCTCTGCCCAGCTCCGCACCATCGTCGACATCAACCTGATCGCCATCGACCAGGTGCTCTACTCCGAGTATGTGATGTCGAGTGCGCCGCCCTCGGCCCTGTATGTGGTGGGCATCCAGGACATGGACCACCGCACGGTGTTCGAGTTGGACCCGCGCCTGGTCATCTACATGATCGAGAAGCTCTTTGGCGGCCCTGGAGCCTTTCCCCGCAAGCCCCGCGAACTCTCCCAGATCGAACGCCGGATCATGAGCAAGCTGATGATCCGCGTCCTCAGCGAACTGGAGAAGGCCTGGAAACAGGTTCATCCCCTGCGGATGCGCGAGACCTCGTTCGAATCGAATGCCGAGTTCGTGCAGATCATCCCAGGTGTGGAACCGGCCCTGGTGGGCACCTTCGACGTGTCGATCTACGACCAGCACTCGTTCATCAACATCTGCTACCCCTACCTGCTGCTGGAGCGGGTGATGGGCCGCACCGGCATCCAGCAATGGTTTTCGAGCACCGTCACACAGGTAGATGCCGAAGTACGGGGGCGCTATGAGGATGCGCTGAAGATCACCACCACCGAGTTGCGGGCAGAGCTGGGCCGTGCACGGGTGTCGGTCTCCGACCTGATGAACCTGGCGGTGGGTGACATCATCCCGCTGCACCATCGCACCACCGAGCCGATCCAGGTGTTTGTGGACAACAAGGAGACCTTCCGGGCTTCCACCGGAAAGGTAGGCAAGCGCCGCGCCCTGCGGATCATGGAAGTAGTGAACCTCCCCCAGACGGAACAGGAAAATGGCTTCGCTTGAGCTGGAAAAATATCTCCCTACCGCCCAGACGGCCCTGCGCTCGTTTCTGCACACGTTGCTGAACCAGGACGTGTCTTTCCAGGTCTCCGAACCGGAGCCGACCGCGTTTGCACGGGAGCAGGCGGCTACTGCCGGGAAGTTGTGCTTGCACGCTACCCTTGCACCCGCAAAAGCCTTTGTTGTGGTGCTGGAACCGTCCTGGCTCCCCCTGCTCTCGAAGGCCATGCTCGGCGAAGCCCTGCAAATGGGGGCGCCGGGGTACGACGACCTGATCCGCGAACTGGCTGGCCAGGCCTGGGGAACCCTGCGCGTGCAACTGGGCAGCATGCAGGTGACCCTGCCCGACGTGCTGTTCGAGGTGGTCGAAGCCGGGCAGCCGCTCCCGGAAGGACTTCTGGGCGATGACCTCCTGGGGCTGAACCTGGCCCTGCGCATCGGCTCCGAAACACACGCGGGCCGCATCCTCTTGCCCCCTCTGCACCAACCGGCACCCCCACCATCTGCCCCGACCTCGCCGTTTGCTGCCGCCCCCTCTGCTGCTGCACCGGGCAGCTTCGGCACATCCTCGTCGGCTCCAACCCAACCCTTGCCAACGGGACAAGTGAACGTCGCGCCGGTCTCGTTCCCCGAACTCGGCGGCGAGACCATCGGCGGCGACGGAGCCTTCCACTCCATCGGGCTGCTGGCCGAGGTGGAACTGGAGGTGGCCGTAGAACTGGGGCGTCGCAGGAT
>CAZLRO010000141.1:0-9698 GCA_964561865.1 uncultured Rhodothermaceae bacterium
GGATGACCGAATGTCCCTGGTCGACGAGGGCGTTGAAGGCCCGCAGCAGCTTGCGGATGTCATCGAAATGCAGGCCGGTGGTGGGTTCGTCGAAGAGGTAGAGGGTGCGTTCGTGTGTTGACTTGCCCAGGTAGTCCGCCAGCTTGATCCGCTGGGCCTCGCCGCCGGAGAGGGTGTTGGCCGGCTGGCCGAGTTGCAGGTAGCCGAGGCCGATGTCGGAGAGGACTTTCAGCTTGCGGGCCAGCGACGGGATGTCGTGGAAGAAGCCCAGCGCCTCCTCCACGGTCAGGTGAAGGATGTCGTCCACGTTCTTGCCGTGGTAGCGGATTTCCAGCACATCCTTCTTGAAGCGCTTGCCCTTGCAGGCTTCGCATTCGAGGTAGAGGTCGGCCAGGAACTGCATCTCGATGGTCACGTAGCCTTCGCCCTGGCAGGTCTCACACCGTCCGCCGGGGACGTTGAACGAGAAATACCCCGGCTTGTAGCCACGAATCTGGGCGAGGTGGGTGCCGGCCAGCAGGTCGCGGATGGTGTCGAACGCCTTGATGTAGGTGACGGGGTTGGAGCGCGGGCTTCGCCCGATGGGGCTTTGGTCCACCATCTCGACCTGTTCGAGCAGGGCATGGCCCCGGATGGCGTCGTGTACCCCGATCTTCGCCTCACCGTCGTGCTGGCCCTTGAGCCGTCGCAGCCCCTGGTAAAGGGTGTCGTGGACGAGTGTGGATTTGCCGGAGCCGCTCACGCCGGTCACACAGACGATCATCCCCAGCGGAAACCGCACGTCGATCCGCTTGAGGTTGTGCTGCCGGGCGTTCTCGACGACGAGCAGGCGGTCGTCGTGTACCGGGCGGCGCGTGGCGGGCACCTCAATCTGTTTCCGCCCGCTCAGGTAGGCCCCTGTGAGGGAGTCGGGGTCGGAGACGATCTCGTCGTAGCGGCCCTGGGCCACCACGTGCCCGCCGAGGTGCCCGCTGCCGGGGCCGAGGTCCACGATATGGTCGGCCCGGCGCATCATGGCGGCGTCGTGCTCCACTACCAGCACCGTGTTGCCGATGTCGCGCAGGTGTTCGAGGATGCGGATGAGCCGCTCGGTGTCGCGGGGGTGCAGGCCAATGCTCGGCTCGTCCAGCACATAGAGCGAGCCAACGAGCGACGACCCCAGGCTGGTGGCGAGGTGGATCCGCTGGCTCTCCCCACCGGAGAGGGTGTTCGAGAGCCGGTCCAGCGACAGGTAATCCAGCCCCACCTCCACGAGATAGCGCAGGCGCTTGCGGATTTCCTCCAGCACCCTTCCGGCCACCTCCTGCTCATACGCCGTCAGCGCCAGGTCGTCGAAGAACGTGGCGGCATCGGCGGTGGTCAGTTCGCACACCTCCCCGATGTGCAGCCCCCCCACCTTCACGTACAGCGCCTCCTTGCGTACCCGGTAGCCCTGGCAGTCCGGGCACAGCGTGTACCCTCGGAAGCGGGCATAGTAGATGCGGTAGTGCATCTTGTAGCCATGCTGTTCGAGGAAGCGGAAGAACCCCTGCACGCCGATGTATTCGCCTTTCCCCTCCCAGATCAGGTCTTTCTCGCGTGAGGTCAGCAGGCGGTAGGGCAGGTCGAGGTCGATGTGTTCCTGCACGGCCACCCGGATCAGGTCTTTCAGATAGCCCTGCCACTGCTCGGTGCGGAACGGGGCCAGCGCCCCTTGCCGGAGGGAAAGGTCGGGGTTGGGGATGATCAGGTCGGGGTCGAGGCCGGGCACCCGCCCGAACCCCTGGCAGGTGGGACAGGCCCCCACCGGACTGTTGAAGGAGAACAGATGGGCCGTCGGCTCCTCGAACCGCAGGCCGTCCCGCTCGAAGAACTCGGAGAACGCCTGCGTTTCCCCCGAACCCGCCAGCACCACCACGCACCGCCCGCCCCCTTCGCGGAACGCCTGCTCGACCGAGTCGGCGATGCGGGAAAGCGTCGGCTCGTCGCCCGGACGGGTGACGAGGCGGTCCACGAGCACCAGCAGCCGCTCCCGGGCCGCCTTCACCTGGTCAGGCGGGGTCTCGTTCAGGTCGATCACCTGTGCCTCTTCGCCTTTTTCGCGCTGCTTTTCGGTAGGCAGCACAAGGATTCGGAAGAAGCCGCGTGCCCGCAGTACGTCCAGGTCGGTCTGAACACTGCTCTTCTTGTGAGAGGGGAACGGGAAGCAGAGGTAGAACCGGGTGCGTTCGGGCAAGTGCGTGTTCACCTGCTCGGCCACCGACCGGGGCGAATCCTTCGTCACCTCCTCGCCGCTGACGGGAGAGAGGGTGCGCCCAATGCGAGCATAGAGCAGCCGCAAGTGGTCGTAGATCTCCGTCTGTGTCGCCACCGTCGAGCGCGGGTTCTTCGACGTGGTCTTCTGCTCGATGGCGATGGCCGGGGCGAGGCCCGTGATCAGGTCTACGTCCGGCTTGTCCATCCGTTCGAGGAACTGCCGGGCGTAGGCGCTCAGGCTCTCCACGTACCGCCGCTGCCCCTCGGCATAGATCGTGTCGAAGGCCAGCGACGACTTGCCCGACCCCGACGGCCCGGTGAACACGATCAGCGTGCGCTTGGGCAGGTCCAGGTCCAGGTTCTTCAGGTTGTGCTGGCGCGCCCCCCGGATGACGATGGGGCGCCGGGGAGCCGGACGGGGTTCAGTACCGTTGGTCGAAGGAGGAGCAAGCGTCTCGGCGGACATGGGCGTTCGCACAGGGTTCGGTCAGTCCAGAAAAGGTTTATACCCATATCCTGCACATAGGATGCCACCCGGCGACAGGATTTTTATGGCGACGGGGTGCTGGTCATAATGGTTGTAGGCATAACCCGTTACAGGGTTTTCGGGCATGGTTTCGCCTGGTCAGCCACGCTCCTGTCGAAGTTTCTCCTGGAGAAACAACAGGTCGAGCGCGTCCTTTTCACGTCCGGTCTGTTTCATGCGCCACAAGAGGGATGCGGAGGCAAAGGGAATGCGGACGCCTTCGACGTCATGCCAGGAGATGGCGGGAGCTGCTTCCGTGTAATCGATGCCGCAGGTCTTGACCATCAGGTCCACGATGATCTCATCGGCTACTCGGACGACGGCGTAGTGGTAGAGGTCATCGGCGGCCATCTCGCGGATGGCTTTATCTGGAAGCACTTCGAGGGCCTGTCGGAGCTGCGTGATGTTTTCCGCAGAAGATTCGAGCAGCAGGTCGATACCCTCGGTGGCACGCAGGAACCCCCGCCGGATGATCGCCATCCCGCCGACCACGATATACCGCACGCCGTGTGCATTCAGCGCACGACACAGAGTTATGAGGTCGGTTTCGTGGGGGGATCGGGGGGTATCCGCAGGAGGTTCTGTTTCCATTGTTCGAATTCCTCGAAGCTCGAAAACCGGAAAACCCCTTTCGGATGGTGCCAGACCCCCTGGCGGAGTTTGTCGGCGGTGCGTTGGAGGCGGTCGAACCGGGTCCGTTCATCCGGCAGGTTGCGTCCGCCGAGGACTTTCATCGTCATGGTCTCCCCGGAAAGCAGCGGTGTCGCCTGCTGAAACGTTGGCCAAGGCCGCAGGTTCAGGGCGCCTTGCTGAACCGGGCGGCCTGGTCGGGCTTGCCCCAGGCGTGGTAGAGAGCGGCCAGGGCTTCGGGGACTTCCTCCCGGACGCTGGCGGTGGTGTCGGTCATCGTGGCGAGGGCCGTGTGGCTTTCGAGCAGCAGCGCTTCCGCCTCGGCAAAGCGGCGCTGGGCCGTGAGGCAGCGTCCCAGATGCACGGTTGAACCGATGAGCATTGGATCGTGGGCGGGCAACCGCCGGGCATAGAGAGCACAGGCCTCACGGTAAAGTGGTTCGGCATCCTGGTGGCGGGCCTGCTGGTGCAGGAGTGTGGCGTATTCGCCGAGATAGAGCGCCAGGGTCAAGTGTTCGGGGCCGAGGACCACCCGCCCCATCGCCACGGCCTGTTCTAACAGGGGGTTGGCTTCGGAGTAGCGACCGGCGTCTTCGAGGAACCGGGCCAGGTCGCGCAGGCTACGGGCCACGTCCGGATGGGAGGGGCCGAAGAGGGCGCGGCGCATCGCCAGGGCCTCCTGATAGAGCCGTTCGGCTTCGGCCTCGGCACCGCGCTCGTGCAGGAACCGGGCCAGGTTTCGCAAGCTGAGGGCCACATCGGGGTGTACTTCTCCCAGTACCGTTCGGCGGATCGCCAGGGCTTCCCGGCAGAGCCGTTCCGCCTCCGCAATATCCCCCCGCGCATAGGCCAGTGTACTGAGGTTGTTCAGAATCCTGCCGATGGCGGCGTGCTCCTCCCCATAGAGCGTCCTGTACATCGCCAGGGACTCACGGAACAGCGGTTCGGCCTCAGTATACTGCCGAGCCACAAAGTGTATCAGGGCCAGCCCGTTAAGGCTCTGGGCGAGGTCGGGGTGGGGCGGTTCCAGCAGGGTGCGCTGCATCGCCAGCGCCGTTTCGATGAGGACGCGGGCAGAGTCGTAGCGACTGAGGTCATATTCCAGCCGGGAAAGGCCATAGAGGGCGCGGGCCACCTCTGGATGTGGGCCTCGGTGCAGGGCCTGGCGCAGAGCAAGGGCACGGTGCAGAAACACGGCGGCGGAGTCGTAGCGCCCCAGCTTCCGGTAGAGGTCGCCGATGGTCGCCGTCAGTTCGGCCTGTACATCCGGCTGCCCGGACAGTGCCGCCAGGCGCTCTGCCCCCCGGTTGAGCAGGTCCTGCGCGGTGAAGGTTTGCCCCCGTGCCTCGCCGGGATCGGCGGCTTCGAAAAGGTCGGACAGAAAGGTGCGGACCTGCGCCAGCTTGGCCGCCTCCTGTTCAGCGCGGTTGCGTTCCTGCGTCACCCGAACAGTGTAGAACCCGGCGAACCCGACCACCAGCCCCAGAAAGGCGAGACCGGTGAGGACGGCGTACCGGTGCCGCCGCAGGAACTTCCGCGCCCGGTAGCCGGGCGTATCCGGCCGGGCCATGACGGGCAAGCTCGCCAGATGGCGCCGGATATCTTCCAGAAATGCCTCGGCCGACGGGTAGCGGCGCTCTGGCTCGGTGCGCAGGGCCGTGAGCAGGATGGTGTCGAGGTCGCCCCGGAGCCGACGGCGGAGGCGTTCGGTGGTCGTGCTGCGGGCCTGGCTACGCACCTCCGGCAGGATCGTCTCGGTCGTCCCGTCCGGTCGATGGCGTTCCTCGGCACGGGCGACGGCCATGCTGGGGCGCTCCGGCTCCCGGTGCGGGACGTCCCCGGCCTCAAACGGACGCCGGCCTGTCAGCAGTTCATAGAGCACCATCCCCAGGGCGAACACATCGGAGGCGGTAGTGACCGTTGCCCCGGCGTGCTGTTCCGGGCTGGCGTATTCGGGAGTCATCAGGCGCACCCCTGTGCGGGTGTGGGGGGCACCCTCTACCGTCGGATCGTCGCCCAGGAGCCGGGCGATGCCGAAGTCCAGCAGCTTCACCTGCCCGCCGTCTGTCACCAGGATGTTCGACGGCTTGAGGTCGCGGTGGACGACGAGGTTCTGATGGGCGAACCGTACCGCCTCGCAAACCGGCTGAAACAGGCGCAGGCGGGCGTCGAGGTCCAGCCGTCGGGCGTCGGCGTAGGCCGTCAGGGGCTGGCCGTCGATGTACTCCATCACCAGATACGGGCGGTCATCGCGGGTCATGCCGCCGTCGTAGAGCCGGGCGATGTGCGGATGGTCGAGCGCGGCCAGGATACGACGTTCCTGCCGGAAGCGGCGCAGCACCTCGTCGGTATCCATCCCGCGCCGGACTACTTTCAGGGCCACCCGGTGCCCATCCTCGATGCGCTCGGCCAGGTAGACCGTACCCAAACCGCCCCCCCCGACCACCCCGCGCACCCGATAACCAAACGGCACTGGCAAAGCCTCCAATGGAAGGTCGGCCCCATACCAGAAAACCGACGCTGCGAAGGTAGAAACCGACTCGCCGAGCACTTCTCGCGCCTCCACCTCCACGGCCAGCAATGCCTGGACTGCATCCAGCAGGACATCATCGCCCGCACACGCCCGCTGCAGAAACGCCGGACGGGCTTCAACGGGCTGTTCAAGCACCGCCGCAAAGAGCGCATTCACCCGCACCCAGTCGGCAGCAGAAAGCGGAGACGGCAGCAGAGGAGGCACGGGGTGACAGGGCTTGTGGGCGAGGGAGGAAAGCTGCGGGCGCGCCGGGGATGCGGTCCATTTTGGGATTATAGTCAATTTGACTATAATCACTAGGGCGACGTATGCTCCAGGTTTATTTGAGCTATCGGAAAAAGTGGTTGAGAAGGATCAGTCGGTGGAGGCTTCCAGGGCGGTATCGGTCCGCATCATCTGGTAGAGCCAGGCCCGTGCCCGTTGCCAGTCGCGCTTGACGGTGGGCACCGACCGGCCCGTGACGGTGGCGATCTCCTCGTAGGTCATCCCGGCGAAGAAGCGTTGCTCGACGAGGCTGCCCAGGTGCGGGTCCAATGCCGCGAGTCGGGTGAGGGCTTCGTCGAGGGCCAGCAGGTCGGCAGCCCGCTCCTCGACGGCCAGTGCCTGGGCCTCCAGCGGGAGGGCAGCCTGTGGCCCGCCGCGTCGGGCGGCGGTGCGGGCACGGGCATAGTCGATCAGGATGAACCGCATGGCCCGCGAGGCCGTGGCGAAGAAATGCGCCCGATCCTGCCACATCGCGTGCGTCTGATCGACCAGCTTCAGGAATGCCTCGTGGACCAGCGCGGTGGTGTTCAGCGTCTCACCCGGACGGAACTGCCGCAGCCGCTGATGCGCAATCCGCCGCAAGGTGTCGTAGACCACCGGATGCAGGGCGGCCTGTGCCTGCGCATCGCCGTGGCGGAGCTGTTGCAGCAGCGCGGTAAGGTCGCTATCCGGGATCATGACAGGCATTCGGCGAACCGCCTTGGAGGTGAATCCCGATGAAAAAAGGCCGGGCGACTCCAAAATACAGCATTGGTCGGGAAAACCGTCGCTGCGTGATCCTTTCCGGGACGGTTTTACGATAAGCCTGTAACATCCCGTTGCATTTATCTCCTTGTTGCCATGCACTGCCGCCTCGACGGCCTCGCCCGCACTGCCATTCTGGTCGTCGGCGTCCTGCTCATGGCCCTGTGGCCTGCCCGCTCCCATGCCCAGGTTTGTGTGGACATCCCCTACGTCCTTTTCAACGACGTACTCCCCTACCCCTTGAATCTGGACAGCATACACCGGCTCAGCAGCGATGGAAAGACAATGTTCGGGTCAATCTGGACGGGCGCGGTGTGGCAATTCTTCCGTTGGTCGCCGGGAGTGCTGGAGCTGCTACCCGAACCCGCAGAGAGATTTTACATCGTGGATGTTGCTGCCAATCTGAAATATGCCATCGGGTATATCTCCATCTCCACTGGGTCCGTGGTCTACCAGCGATGGGACATCGACGGCAACACCTTCCAGACGATCCCGAAGCCAACCGACCCTACGCACGGGGAGGCCGACCGCTCCGATGTCTTCGGGGTTGCCAACGATGGCACTGTGTTCAGCACGGCCTTCTGGAATACCGACACCAACCCGTTCACCTACGAAATCTACCGCCCGCACCGGTGGACCGGCAGCGGCAACCCGGAGCCAATGGGAGAAGGGAACACCTGCCTACTCGACATCTCGGAAGATGGCACAATTGCGATAGGGGGCTGCGGGCTGGATGGATACTGGACGGAGGCTTCGGATGAATGGAAAACGCTGGAGGGTTTACCGGACGGGTTGGAAAATATCACACTGATGGACCTCTCCCCCGATGGAACCTACATCACCGGGGAGTGGACGAAGCCGGACACGGATGGAGATGGGTTCTACGATGCGCGATCCTCCTTTCGCTGGTCAGCACCCAACCAGTACGCGCCCCTGGACGGCCCGCCTGCCCCCGGTAGTGCAATCGGTCGGCAGGTGATCGACGATGGGACAGTTTTTGGTAGCCAAGACCTCTATACCGGAGACGACTTCACTTTTGAAGAGGTGGTCTGGCCGGGCGGCAGCACCAGTAGCGAGAGTCAGGAAGCGTGGTTCGCCTCCCAGGGATTCACCTTCCCAAGCGGCTTCACAACGGAAGGGCTGACCGCAACCGGCGACGGCCGCACGTTTTCGATGCAGCCGGGCATCGTGCGGCTCGATGGCGGCTGCACTCCGGCGTTTCAGGTAGCAGGAGCGGACGAGATTTTCGACCAGCATTTCCTGCCGGGTGCGACGGGCGGGAAGGATTACTACCTGTACATCGACACCAGTGGGCTGGAGGGGGTCGACCTCGCCTTCAGCCCCGACGGGGTGTCCTACACGGCCCTCGGCGCAGCCATTCCGGGCGAACCGATCACAATCCCCAACCCCGAGTGCGAAGAAGGCGAAGGCGGGGAGTGCCCTGAACCGTTTATCCTGTACACGCCGCCGTTCAACCAGGCCGTGTTCAAGTGGGCGGTGCCGCCCATCTCCACGACCAACGGCATCGTGCAGGTCACGGGCGGTGGCCTCGTCAAGGACCACCACATCTCGATCACCGGCCCGACGCTCGTGCTGGACGGCCCCCCCGCCGACACGCTGCTCGTGCCCGGCGCTGCCTACACCGTCCGGTGGTCCGCCAGCGCCGAGATCGAGAACGTCCACCTCAGCTACACCCTCGACGACGCCACCAGCCTGGCCGATTACCTGCCCATTGCCTTCAACGTGCCCGCTACCGACTCGGTGGTCTGGGTGGTGCCGGACGGGTTCTCTCCGAAGTGTCGTCTCCTGGTCGAGGATGCCGACAACGCGGCCCTCTACAGCCGTAGTGCCCGCTTCCGCATCCGAGGGGATGAACTGGCGCGTCTCCTCCCGGACTCCACCTACGAGCGCTTCCGGCCCGACCGGCACGGCTGGAGCTTCGTCAACAGCACCCCCCCCATCTGGACCCCGGCCTACTGGCAGCAATTCGACTACCTGCACGGTGACGACCCGTTTGCCCAGAAGCCCTACCCGGAATGGTTCACCGAGCCGCCCGTCGCGGCAGGCCCCTCGTTCTTCCCGGACTGGCCGGCGTTCGTGCGGGCCTTCGGCACCGACCAGACCTACGAGGCCCTCCTGCCCGGCCTCTGGGCCAGCTACAACGAAGTTGCTACCGCAAAATACGGGGCGATTCGCCATCCCTGGGGCGGCTCGTGCAGCGGGATGGCTATCGCGGCCCTGATGGCCTTCGGCGCCGCCCCCGACTTCGCCCAGACATACCCGTCGGTGGGACTGGTGGGCAACCTGTTCGACCTGTCCTTCTCCGATGCCCGGCAGGAGGTCATCAACCAACTCTGGGTCCACTGGTTCGGCCTGAATGCGCAGAACCATATTGTTGCAAACCAGCTCAAGACCCCGGTGCAAACCCTGGCCGACGTCCGGCAGATGCTCCGCGCAGAGAACCGGTACGGTGATGCCTACCTCTACCTGGCCGATTCGAGCGAGGCCGGGGCGCATGCGGTCCTGCCCTACAAGGTGACCCCCGATCCGGGCAACGCCAACCGCCGCTGGCTCTACATCTACGATCCCAACTGGCCGGGAGACTCGACGAAGGTCATCGTGGTCGATTCCACGGCCAACGCCTGGTTCTACACCGACGTGGGCACGGCAGGATGGGGTGGGACGAATAAACTCTACCTGATGGACCCGATGATCAGCTACTTCAGCCCAGCCCTGCTGCCCCAGCCGGTCACCACCGCCGCATCC
>CAZLRO010000142.1:0-7332 GCA_964561865.1 uncultured Rhodothermaceae bacterium
CTCCAACCCGCACCAGCCCTCAATGCCGGGACAGAGGCCGACGGGGACGCCGCAACCTTGCCGACACGCTATACGCTGGAGGGCAACTACCCGAACCCGTTCAACCCGGCCACCACCATCCGATACGGCCTGCCCGAGGCGGCACACGTGCGCCTGGTGGTCTACAACCTGCTCGGCCAGGAGGTGGCCCGCCTGGCGGAAGGCGCACAGGAGGCTGGCTGGCACGCGGTTTCCTTCGACGCCCGGCACCTCTCCAGCGGCGTGTACCTGTACCGTCTCGAAGCCGGGACGTTCACCCAGACCCGGCAGATGGTGCTGCTTCAGTAATCGAACTGCCTCACGACCGGATGACCGCTGATTTCCCCCTTCTGTTCATGCAATCGCAACATCGGTAACCATTATGTTGACACATCATTCCCAGCGCGGATACGGACCGCGTGCCGCACACGTGCTCCTCGCCCTGCTGCTGGGCGCGGGGGCGCTCTTCGCAACCCGGCCTGCGCAGGCCCAGATCCAGGAAAAGGTAGACTCCCTGCGCTGGCTCGCCTACCAGTACCAGAAGGCGGGTATGGGCGAGTTGTTCAACTGGCAGGACTCCCTCCGCGTCTGTCTGCATGAGGACGGCGACGGTGTCACCACCGGTACATCCGGCGACGGCGACAGCGACGGCGGCTCGGTCACGTTCCCGGGCTGGGACATCGGAGACTTGCCCCCGGGCGACGGCATCTCGGTCACCTGGGAAGGCCGTGAACCCGACGGAGAACCGTTCGACATCGGCATCATCCGCATCGAGCGCGACGGCGACGACTTCGGCTTTGGATTCGACTTCGACCCATTAGACCCGGACTCGATCCGCATCCGCATCTTCGACGGGGACGATACGGCCTTCGATACGACCATCGTGGACCCCGACCCGGATCCGGACCCTGACCCGGACCCAACGCCGCCGCCAACGATCAACTTCCCCGGTCCAACGCACTGCGACCAGTGGTTCCTCGACCTGCTCGGCGACGACACCGGCACCTCCGGTTCGGGGGTGGGGTTCGACCAGGATACCGAGTTCACCTTCAGCGGTGGGGCCTTCCCCAATGCCCCCACACAGACCATCATCGGCAACCGCATCCTGATCACCCCCCTCAACACCAAGCGCAACCCACGCTACCTCAGATCGATGACGTTCGGGGGTGACTTTGGGATCCACGAGTTCACGATCACCGATGCCACCCTCCGCAAGTTCGGCTTCGACCACCGGGGCAGCGCGGAAGGCGCCTACAACGTGTCGGAGAATGCACTCTCGTTCGTGGTCGATCCTGGCACGACAGGTGCTGAAGGCATCGAGACGCTCTTCAGGCCCGGCACGAAAGGCGTCGATATCGACCTCGCCTCGCTCAGCCTTGCCAACGGCAACGCCGTCTGGTTCGACGTGTCCACCACGCTGGGCGACAAGCTCTTCAGCCTGAAGGCGCAGCGGCAGGGCAGCCGTACCCAGCTCACCCCGGATGCCCTCGCCAGCACGGGCTGGACGAAGTACACCGTCCAGTACGTGCGCAACGGTCAGGTGGTGCGCACAACCAGCGTCAACGAGGGCGCAGCGCTAAACCTGCCGCTGGTCACGTTAAAGGGCTTCGGGCGGGCCTCCGTCCTCGAGGAAGGCTGGTACGGCTTCTTTGCCGACGTGGTGTTCAGCTCAGGCAGCACCTTCCAGATCCGCTTCCTGCCCACCACCAACAACGTGGCTTTCGACGTGAAGAGCACCGAACTGCGGGCCAGCGCCGCCGCCGGGCTGACGCTGACGATCCTGGACGTGAACGCCTCGGGCGTGGCCGCCCCGGCAAACGCCCCGGCACCAGCGGTACGCTTCGACCAGGCAGAAGGCAAGGAAGCCCTCCTGCTGGGCAACCACCCCAACCCGTTCAACCCCGCCACGACCATCGCCTATGCCTTGCCCGTTACGGCCCACGTGCGGCTGGCGGTGTACGATGTGATGGGTCGCCTCGTCGCCATCCTCGCCGACGGGGTGCAGCAGGCCGGGCAGTACGAGGCCCGGTTCGATGCTACCCACCTCGCCAGCGGACTGTACTTCTACCGCCTCGAAGCGGGCCGGCTCACCCAGACCCGCCAGATGCTGCTGGTGAAGTAGGGGTTAAAAATATAGTCAAATTGACTATATTATCGTCAATTTGACTATAAAAGGTGGGCCTGTGAAACAGGCAATCTGTTCGTCTTCCTCTCACTTGTGTATCATTGGAGGGCGGCGCGCGCCTGCTCCAGTGCGGAGCGGGTGCGCGCCGTTTCCGGGTGGTCGGGGCCGAAGGCTGCTTCCTGCAAGGCAAGGCTTTCCTGGAGCACCGTGG
This sequence comes from uncultured Rhodothermaceae bacterium, assembly GCA_964561865.1. Taxonomy (GTDB): domain Bacteria; phylum Bacteroidota; class Rhodothermia; order Rhodothermales; family CAZLRO01; genus CAZLRO01. The sequence goes on from CAZLRO010000142.1 coordinate 2,355, forward strand.
CGGCTTCGGCGGATTGGTCCAGGGCCAGGAGCGCCCGCCCCAGTCCCGCGAGGGAGGTTGCGACATCGGGGTGGTCGGGCGGGAGTGACCGGCGGCGCAGGTCGAGGGCCTTCCGGTACTGGGGGAGGGCCTGGTCGTAGCGCTGCTGGGTGAACCAGAGTTCGGCCAGGTTGTGCTGCACAGTGGAGGTGAAGGGGTGCGCTGGGCCGAGGGCTTTTTCTCCGATGGTGAGGGCGCGTTGCAACTCGGCTTCGGCCTCGGCATACCGGCCCTGCTTGCCGTGCAGCCCTGCGATGCTGTTGAGACTGAAGGCCACATACGGGTGTGCCGGGCCATACAGGGTCTCGGCCATGCGCAAGGCCTCTTCGATGAGGGGCGCTGCTTCTTGGAGTTGTCCGTTGTCTTCCAGCAGCATCGACAGGTTGTGCAGGTTGGCGGCCAGGTTGCCGTCGGGCTGGTTGCCGAGGGCCTGGCGGCGGAGGGCGACGACCTCGCGCAGCATCGTGATGGCCCGGTCGAGCTGGTTCTGTTCGGAGAGAACGACGGCGTGCGAGTTGAGGATGGAGGCGCGTTGCATCGGGTCGTTCCCGGCCTGTTCGCACCTCCGGAGGGCTTCCTGGAGCAGCACATCCGCGCTGTCGAGTTGGCCGAGGCGGTACTCCAGGTCAGCCCGGTCGCGCAGGGCGTCGGCCAGTTCTGCCGGGGGACCTCCCTGCTGTCGGTAGGCACGGATAGCTTCCCGGAGGGCCACCTGGCCGGAGTCGTAGAGGGCGAGGTTGTTGTAGACCCGTCCGATGACGGCCAGCAGCGGGGCATAGGCGGCGGGCTGTTCGGCCAGCCCGCCGCGGGCCTTCGCCAGTCCGGCGTCGAGCATCTGGCGGGCGGTGGCGGTGCCATCGTTGGCCTCGTGCGGGTCGGAGGCTTCGAACAGCTCGATCAGAAACGAAGAGACCTGCTCGGCGCGGGCGGCCTCGCGTTCGGCACGCTGCTGCCCGGCCAGGGCCACCAGCAGCCCGGCCACGAGCGAACCCGCTGCGAGCACAGCCCCGGCGACGCCGAGTCGGTGCCGCTGGATGAACCGGGCGGCCCGGTAGCCCAGCGTGTCCGGGCGGGCGGCCACTGGCAGCCGGCGTTCATACCGGTGCAGGTCGTCGCGCAACTGGGCCGCTGCCGCATAGCGGCGTTCGGGTTCCTTGCGCAGCGCCTTCATCACGATGTTGTCCAGGTCGCCCCGCAGCCAGCGGCGGAGGCGGTCGGGCGAGAGGGCACGCACCCGGCTGACGGCCTCCGGCGTGATCTCGACGGTGCCGGTGTCGGTCACCACCGCCTCGGTGCGCCCCACGATGCTGGAGGGGCGGGTAGGGACCTGCTCGCAGACGAGGCGGGTCATCTCGTCGGGCGTTTGACCCATGAGCCGGTAGGGGCGGTGGCCGGAGAGCAGTTCATACAGCAACACGCCCAGGGCATACACGTCGGTAGCGGTGGTGATGGCCGCCCCGCGCACTTGTTCCGGCGCGGCGTAGTCCGGCGTGAGGAGGCGTTCCAGGGTGAGGGTCTGGGCCTCGGCGGGGGCATCGAGCAGCTTGGCGATCCCGAAATCCAGCAGCTTGACCGTCCCGTCCCGGGTGACGAGGATGTTGCTGGGCTTGAGGTCGCGGTGGACGACGAGGTTCTGGTGGGCATAGGCCACCGCCTCGCAAACGGTCATAAACAGCCGCAATCGTTCCGGCAGGGCCAGGGCGTGGTCGTCGCAGTAGCGCGTGAGGGGCGTGCCCTCCACATACTCCATGACGAGGTAGGGCAGCCCTTCGGCGGTGGTCCCGGCGTCGAGGAAGCGGGCGATGTGGGGGTGGTCGAGGGAGGCGAGGATACGCCGTTCCTCGCGGAAGCGCCGCACGAGGGCCGGGGTTGCCCGTCCACGCTGCACCAGCTTGACGGCCACCGGGTGGTGAAACTCCAGGTCGTCCCGCTCGGCCAGGTAGACGGCCCCCATGCCACCTTCGCCGAGCAGCCGCACCAGGCGGTACGGCCCCACTGGCTGGCCGATGTTCAGGTCGGGCAGCACCCCCAGGTCGAAGGGGGTTTCGAGGAACTCCGGGTGGGCGTCGTGGGCACGCAACAGCGCTTCCACCTCGGCGCGGAGCGGCGCGTCGTGGGCACAGGCCTGGTCGAGGTAGGCCGCCCGTTCGGTGGAGGGCAGGTCCAGGGCTGCCTCCAGCAGCGGCTCCAGGACCGCCCATCGTTCCGGAGAAAGTGCAGCGTCAGCCATGCGTGAGTTCACGGGCCAGGAAGGCCTTCGCCTTATCCCAGTCTCGCTTGGTGGTTGCCAGCGACACGCCCATCACGTCGGCGGTCTCTTCGAGGGTGAGGCCCGCAAAATACCGGTGTTCCACGAGTTGGCGCAAGCGTTCGCTGAGCGAGCCCAGGCGGTCGAGGGCGGCGTCGAGGGCGAGCAGTTCCTCGACCTGTCGATCTGGCAGGGGGACGGTGTCGGTCAGGGGTTGAGGGGCTTCTCCGCTACCCCGCTTGCTGCGGTGGCAGGTGCGGGCGTAATCGACCAGGATAAACCGCATCGCCCGGGCGGCCAGGCTGAAAAAGTGGGCGCGGTTCTGCACGGCCACCTTGCCACTGCCCACCAGCTTCAGGAACGACTCGTGGACCAACCCGGTGGTGTTCAGGGTCTCGCTTGTGCTGCGGCGCAGCTGCTGATGGGCCATCCGGTGCAACTCGTCGTAGAGCAACGGGTAGAGCTGGTCCAGCACGGCCCGGTCGGCCCCGTCGGCGCGTTGCAGCCACTGGGTGAGGTCTTCCGGCATCACCATCGCGCACCCCCTCGTTCTGGGTCTCCTGCTCAGCCCAGGAGTTGTTGCAGGAGTTCGTACTCGTTGGGCGGCTCCTCGGTACAGAGCCATGCCGGGTCGAGCCAGAAGCCCGGCACTGCCTCCGAACGAAACACCTGCCCTGCCGCTGGCGTCACGTCCTGGAACACCCGCTTGCTGCCGCGCCGGTAGAACTCGGCCAGGCGGCGCTCCGGGTCGATCAGCCAGTATTCGCGCACCCCGACCTTCTGGTAGCCCAGGAACTTACGCGTCCGGTCGTCGATGCGCGAGGAGGGCGAGACAATCTCCACGGCCAGGTCGGGCGCGCACGTCAGCCCCATCGGGCCGATGACGTGGCGGCGCTCGTGGTGGACGAAGAGCACACCCGGCTCGAAGCTGTTGTACCCGTCGATCCGTACCGACGTGCGCGAGCCGAAGACCTCTCCGAGCTGGTGACGGCTGACGAATACGCCGAGGACGATCAACAGCAGGCGCTGGATACGTTTATGCAGGGTGGCGGTGGGCATTTCGAGCTTGACCTCTCCGTCGATGAGGTTGGCGTGTACACCGTCGGGGACTTCGCGCAGGAAACGTGCATAGGTCATCCTTTTCACGCGGTGCTTTGGCGTTTCGAGGCTCGGCGTCATGGTCGGTGGGGGATGGTGGCTGGTACGGGTACAACTAGCCTAGTTCAGCCAGGTTCGCCCGGAGGCGTTCGAGTTCGGCGGTAGCGTCGGCGGCTTTCTGGCGTTCCTTTTCCACTACGTCGGCGGGGGCACGGGCCATGAACTGGTCGTTGGCGAGCTTGGCCGCGACGCTCTTGAGGAAGCCCTCCTTCTGCGCGATCTCCTTTTCTAGGCGCTGCCGCTCGGCGGCGAGGTCGATCATCCCGGCCAGCGGCACGAACACCTCGCTGGTCCCGACGACGAGGGGCGCGCTGGCCTTCGGACGGGGCAGGCCGCTGCCGAGCGTGAGGTCGTCCACGCGGGCGAGGCGTTTCAGGTAGGCAGCATGGGCGTGAAACAGGGTCTGCAGGGCTGGCTGGTCGGCGGGCAGGTTCACGGTGGCAGCAATGCCCTTGCTCGGCAGCACGTTGTACTGGTTGCGGATGTTGCGCAGCCCGGTGGTGATCTCCTGCATCAGCCCGAACCCGGCGGCGGCCTCGGCGTCGCATTCGGCGGGGTTCGCCACCGGCCAGCGGGCATGGATGCACGCGGCGCCCTCGGTGCGCGGGCGCAGCTTCCACCACAGCTCCTCGGTGACGAAGGGCATGAACGGGTGCAGCAGCAGCAGCATCTGCTCGAAGACCTCGACGGCGAGGGCGATTTTCTCGTCGTCCATGCGCGTGTTGCCCTGCGGCTTGATCAGTTCGAGGTACCAGTCGCAGTAGTCGCCCCAGAACGTGTTGTAGATTTTGCCGAGGGCCTCGTTGAGGCGGTAGCGGGCCAGCTCTTCCTCCACTTCGGCGATGGTGGTGTGGAGGCGGTGGAGCATCCAGCGTTCGACGAGTTCGAGGTCGGAGAAGGCCCGCGTGCGGCGGTAGTCCCGTCGCGGGTGCCCCTCATCGTCGGTGTCCATGAACTGACCGAAGACGTTGAAGGCGTTCCAGAGCTTGTTGGCGAAGTTGCGCCCCATCTCGAACCGGGTCGGGTCGAGCTTGATGTCCTGGCCCTGGGCGCAGAGGAGGGTGAGCGAGAAGCGGACTGCGTCGGCCCCGTACTGCTCGATCATGTCCAGCGGGTCGATGCCGTTGCCGAGGCTCTTGGACATCCACCGGCCCTGCTTGTCCTTGATCATGCCGGTGATGAAGATGTCGCGGTAGGGAACCTGTCCGGTGAAGTGCAGTCCGGCCATGATCATGCGGGCGATCCAGAAGAAGAGGATGTCGTAGCCGGAGACGAGCACTGTGCCGGGGTAGAACCGCGCCAGGTCGGGCGTCTGTTCGGGCCAGCCGAGGGTGGCGAAAGGCCAGAGCCAGGACGAGAACCAGGTGTCGAGCACGTCTTCGTCCTGCACCATGCCAGGGGCGGGCTGCTCGACGGCCACCACGAAGTCGCGGTCCTCGTCGATGCTGCCGTCGGGATGGGTGTGGTACCAGACGGGGATGCGGTGGCCCCACCAGAGCTGGCGGCTGATCGTCCAGTCCCGGATGTTCTCCA
>CAZLRO010000142.1:7342-9694 GCA_964561865.1 uncultured Rhodothermaceae bacterium
GGGAAGAAGGTGACGCGCCCGTCGCGCACGGCGGCGAGGGCGGGTTCGGCCAGCGGCTGCATGCGGACGAACCACTGGCGCGAGACCAGCGGCTCGATGATGGCCTTCGAGCGGCTGGAGATGGGCACGGTGCTCTTATACGGCTCTTTCCGGTCGAGCAGGCCCAGCGCCGCCAGGTCTTCCTCGATGCGGCGGCGCGCCTCAAACCGGTCCAGCCCGGCATACGGCCCGCCGTTTTCGTTGAGCGTGCCGTCCGGGTTCATGATGTTGACCACGGCCAGGCCGTGCTTCCGCCCCAGGTCGAAGTCGTTCTTGTCGTGTCCTGGGGTGACCTTGAGCGCCCCGGCCCCGAAGTCCATCTTCACATAGGCGTCGGCGATGATGGGGATTTCGCGGTCGGTGAACGGCAGGCGGACGGCCTGACCCACGAGGTGCTGGTAGCGTCCGTCGTCGGGGTGGACGGCCACGGCGGTGTCGCCGAGCATCGTCTCCGGGCGCGTGGTGGCGATGGTGATGAAGCCGCTGCCGTCGGCGAGGGGGTAGCGCAGGTACCACAGGTGCCCCGCGTGCTCCACGTTGTCCACTTCCTCGTCCGAGAGCGCCGTCTGGTCCACCGGGCACCAGTTCACCAGGTACGCTCCCCGGTAGATCAGGCCCTCGTCGTAGAGCTGGACGAACACTTTCTGCACAGCCTGGACGTAGGCCTCGTCGAAGGTGAAGCGCTCCTTCGACCAGTCGCACGAGTCGCCGAGGCGGCGTTTCTGCTGGAGGATGATGCCGCCGTACTCCTTCACCCAGTCCCACACCCGTTCCACGAAGCCGTCGCGGCCCAGGTCGTGGCGCGTCTGGCCGTCTTTCTTCAGCTCTTTCTCGACGACGTTCTGCGTGGCGATGCCGGCATGGTCGATGCCAGGTAGCCAGAGGGCCTCGTAGCCCTGCATCCGCCGGATGCGCGTGAGGGCGTCCTGGATGGTGTCCTGCAAGGCATGGCCCATGTGCAGGCGGCCCGTCACGTTGGGTGGCGGCATCACGATGACGTGCGGAGGCCGGGTTGTCTCGTGCGAGGTGCGGAAGCAGTCATGCGCCTCCCAGTACTGGTACCACTTCGGCTCGATCTGCTGCGGATCGTAGGCCGTGCGTTTCGTCTCGGTCTTTGGCGCGGTATCGGTGGGCATAAGGGGTCGGACAAGATGGCAAGGTCAGGAAAGGCAAAACCCGATCCTGCTGGACCGGGTTCCACAGCAACTGCGTTGGGACCTTCCGTACGGCAAACGGTCGCGGGCCTGGGCCTGGTTTACACGGCGCTCAGGGGTGCGACGGCCCGCAGCCGTTGCACATCCTGTATCGGCGGCTCCCCAAAGAGACGTTTGTACTCCCGGCTGAAGTGCGAGGCGTCGTTGTACCCCACCCGGTAGCCCGCAGTGGCCGCATCGAGCCGTTCGCCGAGCAGGAGGCGGCGGGCTTCCTGGAGACGCAACTGCTTCTGAAACTGCAATGGACTCATCCCGGTGACGGCCTTGAAATGGTGATGGAAGCCCGAGACGCTCAGGCCCATCTCGTCGGCAATGCGCTCGATGCGCAGCGGCTGGTCGAAGTCCTGGCGCAGCCGCTCGACGGCCCGGGCGATGCGGTGGTGGTACCCCCCCAGGAGAGCAATGTGCTGAAGCCGCGCGCCCTGCTCGCCCAGCAGCAGCCGGTAGACGATCTCCCGCGTGATCAGCGGTGCCAGCATCGGGGCTTCGGCAGGGGTGTCGGACAGCCGGACGAGCCGCACCACAGCGTCGAGCAGGGCGGGCGTGAGCGGGCTTACATCGAAGGCAGACACGTCTGCACGGCGGTGCGACCAGGCATGCCCTGCCTCGACCATGACGGCACCCACGAGCGCGGGGTCGAGCGCGAGGCGCAGGCTCAGGTACGGCTGTGCCTTCGACGCTTCGAGCACCTGGCTGGCAATGGGCAACTCGACCGTAGCAAGCAGATAATGATAGGGATCGTACCGGTAGAACCGCTCGCCCACCAGGAACGCCTTGCTGCCCTGGGCGACGAGGCAGAAGGCCGGGGCCAGCACACTATGCACCAGCTTCGTAGGAGCGGAAATACGGTAGAGGTGTAGCCCTTTCAGCGGCTCAGCAGTCCCGTCTTCCGGAAGCATCCGTGTGAGGTGCTCTGCCAGTTCTTCCCGGTGATCCTGCGCCTGCCACGCCACCCGTGTCCATTCCGACCTGTCCATCGCATCCATGCGGCTTCCTCCGTCTGATCCATGCCGCCCGCCTACCGGGCATGCAGGATAATACAACACGCCAGGCCACTTGTCACCAGGACTTGCAGAATGGTGCAAGGATCCTGGAGAAT
>CAZLRO010000143.1:0-6815 GCA_964561865.1 uncultured Rhodothermaceae bacterium
GTCCAGGCCCGGATCGTGGTGCTGGCCGCCAGTGCGTGCGAGTCTGCCCGGCTGTTGCTCAACTCGAAGAGCCGCCACCATCCGGACGGCCTCGCCAACGGCAGCGGGGTGGTGGGGCATTACCTGACCGACTCGACCGGCACCGACGTGATGGGCCTCATCCCGCAACTGATGAACCTGCCGCCCGCCAACGAGGATGGCGTGGGGGGGATGCACATCTACATCCCCTGGTGGCGCGAGGGCGATGCCAAGCTGGAGTTCGCCCGTGGCTACCACATCGAAGCCTGGGGCGGACGTGGCATGCCGGGCTACGGCTTCGGCTGGGATATTCACCGCAGCAACCACCTGTTCCAAACGGACCGCACTAAAGGCGGAGGGGGCTACGGGCAGGCCCTCAAGGAAGACTACCGCCGCCTCTACGGAGCCTATGTCGGCTTCTCCGGACGCGGCGAGATGGTCGCCCGCAAGGAGAACTACTGTGAAATCGACCCGCACACAGTGGACAAGTACGGCATCCCTGTGCTGCGCTTCAACATCCGATGGAGCGAGCAGGAGTACCAGCAGGTGAAGCACATGCAGGAGACATTTCGTGAGGTCATCCGCGCCATGGGCGGCGAGCCGCTGGACGAGATGCCCACCCGCGAGCAGGGCTATGGCATCACCCCGCCGGGCTGGATCATCCACGAGGTTGGCACCACGCGCATGGGCGATGATCCCCGCACGTCGGTGCTCAACGCCCACTGCCAGGCCCACGAGGTCAAAAACCTGTTCGTGGCCGACGCTGGACCGTTCGTCTCGCAGGCCCACAAGAATCCGACCTGGACGATCCTCGCCCTTGCCTGGCGCACGGCAGACTACATCGTCGATCAGCGCCGCAAACGGTTGTTGTGAACCGAGGAGCTACCCGCACGGCGTCGTGACCTGCGCCGTCGAGATTGCCACCCCCGCCTGCGCGGAGGCAGGCTCTGTTCTCAGGAGGGGGATCGACCACCCTCTACCCCTCCTGTCCAGGAAGGGCACTCGGTTGGACCATGGGTACCGCCTGAAATCCTAAATCCGCAATCCCGAATCCGAGAATCGACCTCCCCCATGACCGATCTCATGAGATCGGTCATCCTCCTGTTCTCAGGAGTGGGGACTTGGGAGTTGACCTGCAATCCTAAATCCGCAACCCCAAATCCGCAATCCAAATGACCCGTCGCGAAAGCCTCCGCTTCCTCGCCACCATGCCGGTGGCGGCTGGCCTGCCCTGGTCTGCCGGGGACGTGCTGCATGCCCAGGCCCAGCGGGCCGCCGCAGGGGCCGCGCCGGGGCCGGTGTTCTTCACCGAGCGTGAGATACAGACGGTGGGCGTGCTGGCCAACCTCATCCTCCCCGCCGACGACCGCTCCGGCAGTGCCACCGACGCCGGGGTGCCCGCCTTCATCGACTTCATCGTAAACGACCTGCCGGAGTTGCAGGTGCCGATGCGGGTCGGGCTGGCCTGGCTCGACGCCGAAAGCCGCCGTCGGTACGGTCACCCCTTCGCCGACGCCACCGACGCCGACCGCCGTGCCCTCCTCGACGATATCGCCTGGCCGGAGGCGGCGCCCCCTGTGCTGCGGCACGGCGTCGCCTTCTTCACCCTGTTCCGCAACCTCACCGCCTCCGGCTTCTGGTCCAGCGAGCTGGGGGTGAAGGACTTGCAGTACCTCGGCAACACGTTCGTCCACGAGTGGAACGGGGCACCGCAGGAGGTACTGGACCACCTGGGCCTGCGCTACGACGAATGAGGTCCCCGGCCTGCCCGTAACCACTCTCCCCCTGCATTCCCTCGACACCGGTATCGCCATGTCTACGCTTGCCAACGTGGTAGTCGCCCTGGTGGGGGTGCTGCATGTGTATTTCCTGGTGCTGGAGATGTTTCTCTGGGACAAGCCTGCCGGGCTGCGGACGTTCGGCCAGACCCTCGAGGCGGCCCGTGCCACCCGCGTGCTGGCGGCCAACCAGGGGCTGTACAACGGGTTTCTGGCGGCAGGGCTGTTCTGGGGCGTGGTCCTGGGGGCAGACGGCACTAGCGTGAAGGTGTTCTTCCTGACGTGCGTGCTGGTGGCAGGGCTGTACGGGGCGGCCACGGCCAGCCGCAAGATCCTTTTCGTCCAGGCGCTGCCAGCGGCCATCGGGCTGGCCCTGGTGCTGCTCTCCTGAGCCGGCTCCAACGGGTACCTTGTCAACCCTTGCGGTATTGCCGGATCAGTCGCTCGATCTCTTCCTCGGCGACGGCATAGGGGGCCGGGGTTGGAGACGGTGTTGCAGCAGGCGAGGCCGGGGCGGGCGGCACAGGGGCCGGAGGCGGATTGCCGGCACGGGCACGGAGGTGGGCCTCGATCTGGTCCATCCAGGTGGCGGGGGGTGCAGCGGGGGCAGTTGCCGGGGTTGTGCCCGAAGCCAGCAACACCTGCGACGAGGGCGGCGCCGGATTGAGGGGGTTGGTCTCGAACGCCAGCCGTTTGATGTTGAGCAGGTGCAGCGGGGAGACGTTGTCGCTGATGATGGAGCCGCCCAGCGTGCCGGGGCCGAGGGTCATCGCCGGGAACAGGGCGTTGGTGTAGCCCACCGACCCCAGCGCCGCCACCGTGTTCACCACGATCCGCATCGCCGGTTTTTCGAGGGCAAAGGCTTCGATGACCCGCTCGCTCGTGCAGTGCAGGCCCAGCGTGTGCCCGATCCCCCCGAAGTGCAGCACCTCAATGCAGCGCTCGCAGCCCGCCTGCCAGCCATCCTCGGTGTAGAAGGTGAGGATGGGCGAGAGTGTCTCCATCGACAGCGGCTCGGCCTTGCCCACCTGCGTCACCTCGGCCACCAGGGCACGGGTGGTTTCCGGGACGGTGAAGCCCGCCATCTTCGCAATCGTTGCCGGGCTTTGGCCTACCTGGGCCACGTTGAGCCGACCGTTCTTCACCACGACGCGGCGCAGCAGGTCTTTCTGCTTCTCGTCCAGGAAGAATGCCCCCTGCTGTTTCAGTGCCTCGATGAGCTTGCCCTTGATGGGCAGGTCGGCGACGACGCTGCGCTCGGTAGAGCAGAGGGTGCCCCAGTCGAACGAGGCCCCGTAGCACAGGTCGGCGGCGGCCTTGGCAAGGTTGGCGGAGCGGTCCACATAGACGGGTACGTTGCCGGAGCCGACCCCGTAGGCGGGCTTGCCTTTGGAGTAGGCAGCCTTCACCATGTCCATGCCACCCGTCGCCAGGATCACGTCGGTGTCCGGGTGCTCCATGAGCATGTTCGTCCCGGCCAGGTCCACCTCGGTGAGGCAGCCGAAGAGGCCCGTCGGGGCACCGGCGGCGTAGGCGGCCTCGGCCACCACGCGGAGGGCTTCGGCGGTGCAGGCTTTTGCCCGCGGGTGCGGACTCATCACGATCCCGCAGCGGGCCTTGGCAGCGATGATGGCCTTGTACATCGCCGTCGAGGTGGGGTTGGTGGAGGGGATGAGGGCACCCACCACCCCCATCGGAGTTGCAATCTCCCAGAGGGTATCGTGCTCCCGCTTGCGGATGACCCCCACCGTTTTCATCCCGGCCATGCGTTCGTGCAGCACCTGCGTGGCAAACAGGTTCTTGAGCGTCTTGCTCTCCGGTCGGCCAAACCCCGTCTCTTCGTGTGCCAGGCGGCCCAACCGTTCGGCCTCCTGTGCCCCGGCCCCTGCCATGGCCGCCACGACGGCATCGACCTGTGCCTGCGAGAAGGTCTTGTACTGGTGCCAGGCCGCCCGTGCCTGCCGAAGGAGGTCGCGCGCCTGCTGGATGGAACGAAGATCCTGGTCCATGAAGCTCCGGGCCATGATGACGGTGCTGCCATCAAGTTAAACGCACCGCAAGCCTGTTCAAATAGCTGTTGGCTGTTAGCCGTTAGCTGTTGGCCGTTAGCTGTTAGCTGTTGGCGATGGGGGCTTGGAGGTTGGTACGGACTGACGGTCTTTGGGAAGAATGGCGGTCTCCTCGCAATGACACCTATGGGAAGGCTACTGCCCCAAACGTGTCAGTGCGAGGAGCTTGACCGATCTCAGAGATCGGTCAGACGTGGCAATCTCGACGGCGGGACTACTGCGACGTTGCTATCGGCTGGTCTACTACTCCTGTCCCCTCCCCCGCCTGCGCGGGGCAGGCTCTTCGCAAGGAGGAGAATTGCGGATCTCGAATTTTCCCAGGCACCACATAGCTAACAGCCAACAGCTATCTTTCCAAGCACCACCCCCGCGACTTTTCCAAATTTTTACATCCTCGTTACGGTCTGCGAAGTAATATGCGCCCTTCGGATGACACTGGCTTTCCCTCCCATGGCGCCCTTCCCTCAGGACGTTGACGATGCCACGCTGGCGGCTTTCATCGCCGGTACCTTGCCTGCCGAACGCAGGCAGACGGTGGTGGTGCGGCTGGCCCAGGACGAGGCCTTGCGCGAGGTGCTGCACATGGCCTGCACGTTGCTGGAAGCTCCCCGTTCCGCGCGTGCGGAAGATCACGACGATCCCCCGTTGCTGCCAACATCGGCTTCGGCAGAGACCCGCATGGGGTGGGGGCTGGCCGGGTTCATCGGGTTGTTTCTCCTTGGCCTGGGACTGCGGCTGGGGTTGGGTTCGCCCTGGCCCGACACGGGCGGGATTCACGTTGCGGTGACGACCCACCCGCTGCGGGTGCAGTGGCAGGTCATCCCCGGGGCCGAACGGTACTGTGTGACGATCTGGAAGCCGGAGACCGTCCAGCGGGTGATCCGGTTCGAGACGACCACCCCGCAGGTAGACGCGACCCATCCATTCTGGCGGGACCTGCGTGCCCACTCGTCGGGTTCATGGCTGCTCAAAGTGGAAGCCCTGGGACCGCGGGACCGGGTGGTGGAGACGTCAGTCCTTGTCGATCTGCCCGTGTTGCAATAACCCGCCGACCAGAAAAGGAGAAGGGCCGGGGTGCCACAAAGGCATGCCCGACCCTCCCCGAAAGGAGCGGCGGTAGTTTCAGCCGTCGGTAGCGTCGATGCCGAGGCGGCCGGTGTGGCGGGCGTTGCGCTGGAACATGGGCCACTTCTCCGGGGCCAGTCCCTGCGAGTCCGTCTCAAGGGCATAGAGCAGTCCGTCGTCCGTGGCAATGAGCAGCAGCCCGTCGCGGCTGATGGTGAGTGGGCCATCGCCCTCGGCCTCCAGCGGGTAGCGCCAGACGGGGGTGTTGTTCGGGTTGATGGCTACCACCTCGCGCCCGCTCACGAAATACACGATGTTGTTCGTGTCGATGGCTGGAGTGCCTACGTCCGAGGCCGGGAAGATGAACCGCAGGCGGGGTGTGAAGGCGGTGGCTTCCTCGTTGAGGGCAATCAGGCCCGTGCTCGTGCCCACGTAGACCGTCCCGTCCGGACCAACGACCGGGCCGGAGCGAAGCGGGCCATTGATCGGGTAGCTCCACAGCAGCGAGCCGTCTTCGCCCGCGAGGGCATAGAGGAAGCTGTTGTTCGAGACGGCGTAGAGAACCGTCTGCACGGACTCGCGGATATCGCCGTTGGGCAAGGGCACCTGCACCTTGCGCTCGACGAGGGCCATGCCCACCTGGATGGTGCCGATATTCTGGGCCGAAGTCCAGATGACCTCACCCGACGTATTGAGTGCGTAGAGGAAGCCATCGGTGGAGGCCACGATGATCGTTTGGTCGCGGGCAATCACCGGCGGGGTAACGATGGAGCTGGAGGAGACCTGGATCGGCCAGCCCGGACGGCTCAGTCCGTTGAAGGCATTGACGGCGTGGACGCGCCCGTCCGCATCCCCGAAGTACAGGGTGCCATCCACGCCCAGTGTGGGGGTGGAACGAAGCAGCGAGCCGGTGTTGTAGGCCGTCCAGAGGGGCGTGCCCGTAGAGGTGAAGCCGTAGAGCCGCCCGTCCTCGCTGGTGACGAACACATCCTCGTTGTTGCCTACCACCGGGGTCGAACGGATCGGCCCCCGGGTGGCGGCTTTCCAGCGCAGCCGTCCGTCGGGCGTGTAGGCGTAGAGGGTGTCCGAGGCCGAACCGAGGTACAGGTTGTTGTTGAACCCGACGGCCACGCCGCCATCGACCTCCCCGGTGAAGCTGGCGCTGCGGAAATGCAGACGACCCGGCACCTGCGTCGTGTCGCTGCCCGGCGGGGCGTCGTCCGGCGGCGCCAGCACCGTCACACTGACGGGCGGGGCCAGGCGGAACGCAGTGGCATCGCTGTAGGCCTTTGCTTCGATCACGTGCAGGCCAGGGACGTCCGCCGTGGTGTCCCACTCGTAGAGGAAGCTGTCCCCGGACGGCGTGGTGATCGTTGCCACCGTGATGCCGTCGATCAGGATATCCACCTGACTGGGAAGAGGCTGCCCGACCTCCGGGCGCACGATGATGCGGACGGTACCTTCCAGTTCCTCCCCGTCGCGGGGGGCCAGGATCGTCGTGGCGGGGCCATCGCCGGTACTCTGGTTGGCAACGACGAGGCGCACAGGGGCCGAGAGGCCGCGGGCCTGCCGCCGGTCGAAGGCGACAGCCTCCAGGCGGTAGGCGCCATCGGCGGTGTTGAGCGTGTTCCAGCGGAAGAGGTAGTGGTCTTCTACCCGTTCGGCCTCACCCAGGCGCTCCCCGTTGAGGTTGACGTTGACGAAGGAGATGAAGTTGTCCTCGCCCAGGGCCTCGGCCTCAATTGTAAAGAGCACGTTGGCCCCCGCAACGGTAGCTGCGTCCTGGGGGCGCAGGATTTCCAGGCGTGGCGCCCGTTCGTCCGTCACCTCGCTGAAAAGATCGCACCCGGGCAGGGCGAGCAGCAACACAATCCCGATGCCCAGG
>CAZLRO010000143.1:6825-9639 GCA_964561865.1 uncultured Rhodothermaceae bacterium
GTGAGGCACGGGTGGGCAGGGCGGAAGAATCGCAGAGGGTTCATTGCGCGTTAGAAGCAGCTGGTGACAAAATACGCCCATCGCAAGCGGGGACTGGTACCCGTCACCGTTTTGTTGTACCTTTCGGAACCCTGCAACAAGATTCAGTCCAATCCTGTTCATAACGCCTGTTTGCCCCAATATTGCTTCAATAACTGCGTTTTGACCACAGCAACAAGCCCCATCGCGGACGGAGAATCTTCGTTTGAGACCCGGCCTGCAACGCACCATGGATCCTCCGTGCATGGAGTGCAGGGTACCGGATAGGCCGCCCACCGCCGCACCGCTTCTATAAACGCAGGGGCATTCTCAACCTTCGCCCGCCCGCGCGCCGAGGCCCTGGTGGGTGCGCAGGCATAGACCCTGCGACCTGCCGAACGCATCCGTCTGGGGAGCGACCTGGCCTGGCCGGGAGGCCGTGTCGCTGCCACCCCGTCCCGTACAGGCGTCCGGCTGTCGAAAAAATCTCAAATAGGGATTGAACGGCTGCCCGATCCGGATTCCGTCTCAGGAACGGCACCGGGATTATTTCGAGATTTGCCTTGAAAACCTGCAAAATCTGTCAATTTCCGGGGTTTTGGACATTCGGCATACCCTTTGATAAACCGGGTTCCGGCATCCAGCATCGTTAACCTTCTGTGCCTACTTGCAATGGAAACGACGACGTTTACACCCAAGATCATCTCCGGCATCGAGGTCGTGGACCGGGCCTGGGGGGGCTTGTACCGGGGCGGCTCCTACCTTGTCTATGGCCGGGCCGCGAGCGGGCGCGGGCTGCTCACGCTGATGTTCGTCCAGACCGGTGCCTTGCTCGAGGAGCCGTGCCTGTTCATCTCGCCCGAACGCCCCAAAGACCTGATGATCGAGGCTGCCGCCATCGGGTTCGACCTCAAGAAGGCCCACGACGACGGGTGGGTGCGCCTGGTGCGCATCCCGCCGAGCCTGAGCGGACAAGGGGATGAGCAGGTGACGAAGGCGTTGGCCGAGCTGGGCAACATCATCCGCAAGAACCGCCCGGCCCGCCTCGTGATCAACGATTTCATGCCGTTCGTGACAGCGTTCCGTTCCCTGGACTGGTTCCGTACGGCCTTCCAGCAGTTGCTGGAGGAGATTGACCCGCTGGATACCACCATGATGCTGGTCATGTCGGAGCCGAACAACCCAATGTCGCAGCAAGTGGTAGGCTTCGTCAGCAGCCAACTCCACGGGGCCATTCATATCGAACAGCTTGAGGACGACTTCAACGCCACGATGCGCCGGGTGACGATGCTGCCCAACAAGGGCCATTTCCGCCGCCAGGAAGTGGACTGGGATCTGGAGAAGATTGTACGGAACGAGATGGAGATGCCCACTGCCCGTCGGGTGCTGCCGACGCGCCACAAGCCGGGGGCCGCGCCATCGGGAGCCGCCGCCCGCGTGAAGCCAGCCACCGAGCCCGCAGAAGCTGCGACCGAGCCAGCCCCAGAGGCTCCCAAGGCCACCGTGAAGGTGAAGGAGGTAATCTCCAAGCCCACCAAGGGCCGGGAAGTTACCCGCAAGGCAGACGCACCCGCCGATACCGCTGAAGCCCCGGCGGCGACCAGCGAGGTGTCCGCCGCGACCGCCGAGACACCTCCAGCGCGGCCTGCCGAGATGAACATCACCGACCGGGCCGGTTTCACCAGACACCTGCAACAGCACTTCACCGCCCGCGACCAGCACGAGACCCCGTTCCTGCTCCTGGCGATGCGGATGGACCGTTCGGAAGGCAAGACCGTGCGCCCCTTCGACTTCGAGTTCATCCTCGACGTCGTCCAGGCCACGCTGCGGCCCCAGGATGCGATGCTGGCCCAGATGGAGAACGAGCGCCTGGTGGTACTCCTGGGCGAGAGCCGTTCGGAGGAAGCCCAGCACTTCTTCGCCCGGCTGAAGAGCCGCCTGCGCGATGATGCGCCGCAGCAGGCCGACTACCTGCTGCACTCGGTCTCGGCCATCGTGGTGCCGGATGGGCGTCCGTTCCAGACGGCAGAAGAGTTCCTGGGCTATGCCCTCGACGAAGCCTGACGAGGCGTTCCCAGCGAATCCCCTTCCCAACCTGATCTTGCAAGCGAACCATGGCGTTCTTCCGATCTCTGCTCCTGATGGGCCTGCTGCTGGTGCTGGCAGGGTTGCCGGAGCCGGTGCTGGCCCAGGACCGTGCGGCCCAGGCCCGCGCCGAGACCGCCGTCAACGAGGGGCGCTACAACGAGGCCCTGACGCTCCTGCGCGGGGTGCTGGCCCAGGATGCCCGCAACACCCAGGCCCTGCTCCTGCGCGCACGGGCACAGGAGGGACGCAACGACCTGGCCCTCGCCCTGGCCGACTACCAGCGCGTGCTGCAACTCGAACCCGGCAATACCATCGCCCAGCAGGGCCTTGCGCGGATCAACCAGCGCCAGGGCGGCACGGGCAGCATCGGGCGCAATGCCCTCGACAGCCGCCGCCGCCTCGTCGAGACCAACCCGGACAACCTCCAGTACCGCCTTCAGTATGCCGACGCCCTCTTCGATGCCCGGCAGTACCGCGAGGCCGCCGAACAATACGGCCAATACCTCGACCGCACCCAGGGGTCGCCGGCCATCGTCAAGCGTCACCTGCTCGCGCTGGCGAACTGGGGGGGCGACAATGCCGGGGCGGAACAAGCCGCCGAGCGTGCCCTGCGCCGCTACACCAACGACGACGACCTGTACATGCGCCTGGGGTATTTCCGGCTCTGGCAGGGCAAGCACGCCAGCGCCCAGCAGGCGTTTGAACAGG
>CAZLRO010000144.1:0-9602 GCA_964561865.1 uncultured Rhodothermaceae bacterium
GGTTGTATTATGACATTCTGATCGAGCGGGACGATGCCGAGCGGGGGTACGAGGGCACGTCGATGCACCTGCCCGCCCGTCAGCCGGCGAACGAGCTGCCTGCCCCGGTGATCTCGCCACATGAGCATCCGGGGGCCATAGCACCTGTGGAACCGCCTGCGCCGCCGCGTCCGGTAGCCCCTGTTCCGCCGGCGTCGGCCAGCAATACTCCTATTGCCAACCCGTTCGTCATTCCGGGCATCCAGAAGCTCCAGATCGACAGCCAGCTCAACGCTAGCTATACCTTCGAGCGCTTCATCGAAGGGGACTGTAACCGCCTGGCACGCAGTGCCTCGCTTGCCATCGCCCAGCAACTGGGACGCACCAGCTTCAACCCGTTTCTTATCTACGGCGGGGTGGGGTTGGGCAAGACGCACCTGATCCAGGCCATCGGCAACTATATCAAGGCGGCTCACCGTCCGGAAACGGTGCTCTACGTCTCGAGCGAGCGGTTCACGGCCGAGTTCGTGCAGTCGATCCAGCACAACCGCGTCAGCGAGTTCTCGCTCTTCTACCGCCAAATCGACCTGCTGGTCATCGACGACATCCAGTTCTTTGGGGGGAAAGAAAAAACACAGGAAGAGTTCTTCCACATCTTCAACGCCTTGCACCAGAGCGGCAAGCAGATCGTGCTCTCGGCAGACCGCCCACCCCGCGACATCCAGGGCATCGAGGAGCGGCTGCTCTCCCGCTTCCAGTGGGGGCTGTCGGCGGACCTGCAACCGCCGGAGCTGGAGACCCGCATCGCCATTCTCTACCGCAAGGCCGAGGACGATGGCATCCGGGTCGATCATGAGGTCGTCGAGTTCATCGCCCACAACATCAAGAGCAACATCCGCGAGCTGGAGGGCGCGCTCATCCGGTTGCTGGCCCATGCCACGCTGCACAAGCGCGAGATCGACCTGCCCATGGCCAAGGAGGTGCTGCGCGACCTGATCAAGGACAGCCGCGTCAGCCTCACCGTCGAGGAGATCGTCCGCCTCGTCTGCGACTACTTCGATATCGAGGAGAACCTGGTCCGGGACAAGACCCGCAAGCGCGAAGTGGTCCAGGCCCGCCAGGTGGCGATGTTCTTCTGCAAGCAGCTCACGCAGCACTCCCTCAAGAGCATTGGCCTGAACTTTGGCGGGCGAGACCACTCCACCGTCATCCATGGCGTGCAGAGCGTGGAAGACCAGATCGAGACCGACCACAAGTTCCGCGAAACCATCGAGGAAATCCGCCACCGGATTGATATCCGGGGACGCAACTGAGCGGGACGCAACGGGGCACCGCCACCTGTGCGATGCAGGAAAGGCCCGATTGTTGCTCCGGGTTTGGTTTGATAGGATTTTACAGCAACAATAACGGATTCCAGGTGGACGCAGGGGTTGGTTCTGCGTAACTTGCGTTTCCTGATCCCAACCCGAAGCCTATTGGAGCCATGAAGTTCTCCGCATCCAGTGCCGAACTGCTCAAGGCGCTCACGACCGTAGGGGGTGCTGTGCCCACCAAGAGCACGCTGCCGATCCTGGAATCGATCCTCTTCGACCAGGAACAGGACACCCTGCGCCTGAGTGCGACCGACCTCGAAATCTCGATTGTGCAGCACCTCAACGTCCGTTTCGAGACCAACGGTACAAACGGCAACCGCCGCATTGCCGTGCCAGCCCGCCGCCTGCTCGATACCCTGCGCGCCTTGCCCGACCTGCCCATTCAGTTTGCCTCGGATGAGCAGTTCAACGTCACGCTCCGCACAGACCAGGGGGTCTACAAGATGGTAGGCCATGACGGGGCGGACTACCCGGCGCTGCCGGAGATGGGGGGCACCACCCGGATCGAGACCGAAGGGAAGCTCCTGCGCCGGGCCATCCAGAAGACCAGCTTTGCCGTCAGCAAGGACGCTTTGCGCCCTGCCATGATGGGCATCTTTTTCCAGATCCTGCCCGAAACGGGCCGGGCTGTGGCAACGGACGGACACCGCCTCGTCAAGCTGAACCTGGGGGGACTGACCAGCCCGACGCCGGTGAGCTTCATCGTGCCGGAGAAAGCGCTGACGCTGGCCGGGCGTATTGCCACCGACACGGCCTGCACCATTGCGATCAATGAGAGCTACGTGGCCTTCGACTTCGGCCACAGCCGCGTACTGGCCCGGCTCATCGACGAGACCTATCCCAACTACGAGGCAGTCATCCCGGTGGAGAACGACCGTCGCCTCGTGGTGAACCGGGATGCGATGCTGGCGGCCGTGAAGCGCGTGGCCCTCTACTCGTCGAGCATGACCAACCAGATCCGGCTCTCCCTCGAACCTGGACGGGTGGAGGTTTCGGCCGAGGACATCGAGCGCTCCAGCGAAGCCCATGAGACGGTGCTCTGCGAATACGACGGGGATTCGCTCGTGATCGGCTTCAACGCCTCGTACCTGACCGAGGTGCTCAACAACATCGACGGGGAAGAGGTGGTGTTCGAGTTCAGTTCCCCCAACCGTGCCGGGGTGGTAACGCCCGAACAGCAGCAGGAGCGCGAGGAGATGCTGATGCTCATCATGCCGGTGATGCTCAACACCTACGCCTGAGCCGGCGGGGTATAGCCCACGCCCGTCCGCGTTCGCCCGTCTGTCACGGTGTTTCGAGTTGTCGCAGGGCTTCGGCGGCTTCGTCATGCCGGGGGCAATCGGGTTGCAGAGCCTCCCGAAACGCATTCCGGGCTGCCGCTGGTTCTGCCAGCAACAAGTGGGTCTGTCCGAGGTAGAAGGCGGCCTGGCAGTGCAGAAAGGTGCCCGGTTCGTGCGCGACCAGCACCTGCGTGAGCAGCCCCTGTGCGGTTTTGATCTGCACCCGGTCATAACGAGGGAACAGCCCCAGCGTTGTTGAGCGCGCGGCTACCAGTTGTTGCAGGGCCTGTCGGTAGCGCGCGTCTACGACGACGGCTTCGCCACGGGGCATCGGGGCTTGCAGGCCGGGGTCATCCGGCGGGATGGACAGTTGAAAGGTGCGTTGGCCTGCCAGGAAGAGCGCCCCGTAGAGGGCCACGAGCAGCACCGACGCGGCGACGGCATACCGGTGCCAGGCGGGAAGGACAAGCCGTTGCAGGCGGGGACGGGCCAGTCGATCCTCCCGTTGCGCAGGCACGACAGGGGCAGGCAGGCCCTCCAGGCGCAGGCCGGAGAGCCGTTCAAATTGCACCAACGGGTCGCTGGCCGATTCCAGCGCCAGCCGCCGTGCTTCCAGCGCGGCTACCTGGGCCGGCACGTCCGGGTAGGCCTGGAGATGGGCCTCCAGCCGGGCGAAGACCGACTGCATTTCCTCCGACATCGGGTGGTGGCGCAGGGCACGGGTGGCAACCATCCAGGCCAGCAGGGCCTCGTCCGGGGCGTTCAGTTCACGCCGGGCCTGTGCCCAGAGGGCGGCCAGGGCCAGGGCCTCGTCCCGCAGGGCCTTTCCCTCCGGATGCTGCTCCAGATAAGCCGCTACCGCCTGTTGCTCTTCGGGGGAGAGGTACGGGTAGAGGAAAAGCTGCTCTTCAATAGGATCCATCGAATCGGTGTGATGCGCTGCCAGGAATCGGGCCTGCCTTCCGGCGCTGGGTGTTGCTGGTTAGACGATGCGGGATGCCAAACATAACCTCCAGGGTATTATCCATCCAGCAGCAGGCGCAGTTGCTCGTCGTCCCGAAGCCGCTGCAAGGCCTTGCTCAGGAAAGTGCGGATGGAGGGAACCGGGCGCTGGGTGCGCAGGCTGATCTCCTCATAGCTGAGGTTGTCGATCAGCCGCAGGTGGGTGACCTGGCGCAGAAAGTCCGGCAGCCGCTGGATACAGGCCAGCACGGTGGGGACGATTTCGGGGTCGGGGGCCTCCGGAACCTCATCGGCCTGCTCGTGCCGCTGCTCGTCCAGCACGGTGGTGGAAGGACGCCGCTGCTTGGCTTTCAGGTAATCAATAAAGCTCCGGCGACAGACGACGCTGACCCAACTGGCATACCGCGAAACATTGTGTATGGTGCCATGGCCCTGCTCGACCTTGTCCCAGGCCTGCGTCACCAGCTCGTCCACATCGGTAGGGGTACTGGTCACGTCCCGCAGAAACTTGATGGTAAAGTAACGGCGTATGTAGCAATAGGTCCAGAGCTGGACGGTGCGATGGGCGTGCGGATCGTTGTGTTCCCGCCAGCGCCGGAACGCCTCGTTGGCCTGCAGGGTGTCATCCAGGTGGAACGGCAACTGCGCCGCTACCGTATCGAGGGTCCGAAAGGCCATGTTCAGTGCCATGCCGTTCACCGGGTTGGATACAGGAAGGGTGATCGCCTGTGCAACCAATCAACATAAAGCAGGGAAGCAGGTCAAGATTGGGGGAAGAATTTGTGCCGCGAAACCCCCTTCGCTCCAGGGCGTGTGAAGACCGCGTGTGGATTGGGGAGCCGATTGACAACCCTCGGCAGGTGCTGTAATTTGAATGGCTGACGTAGGCTATTCCCTTGCTTGCGCAAGGAAGCACGTCCTGGATCCGGTGTAGCGACGCCGGATCGTTTTGTCTGTTGAAAATCCGGTAGCTACCGGTGAGACCTGCGGGTCTGGAGATGCGTTCATGGATGCCAACAGTTTTAAAACCTACAGTGCCCGTCCGGGGGATGTACCGCAGACGTGGTTTATCGTGGATGCCGAGAACCGGGTGGTAGGCCGCCTGGCGACCCGGATCGCCTCGGTGCTGCGGGGCAAGCACAAGCCGCACTACACCCCGCATACCGACACTGGGGACTATGTGGTGGTGGTTAATGCCGACAAGGTACGCTTCACCGGGAATAAGGAGGATGACAAGGAATACTTCTCCTACACCGGCTATCCGGGCGGCTCGCGGGTGACCACACCACGCCAGTTGCGGCTGAAGAAACCCACCGAGATTCTGACGGAGGCCGTGCGCGGCATGTTGCCCAAAGGCCCCCTGGGGCGCCAGATGCTGAAGAAGCTGAAGGTGTACGCCGGACCGACCCATCCCCACGAAGCCCAGCAGCCTGAGGCGCTTCCGCTCTGACCCGCACGCCCTTTCCTGACACGTTCATGGCAACACTGGTTCAATATATCGGCATCGGGCGGCGCAAGACGTCGGTCGCCCGCGTTTATCTGCGTCCCGGCAACGGGAATGTCGTCGTCAACAAGCGCGGCATGGAGGATTACTTCCCGGTCGAATGGCGGCGCAACGCCATCCTCCGCCCCTTTGCCGCCACGGCCACCGCCGGGCAGTTCGACGTGGTGGTCAACACCCAGGGCGGCGGCGAGACCGGCCAGGCCGAAGCCATGAGCCTCGGCATTGCCCGTGCCCTCATCGAATACAACGCCAGCTTCCGCAAGCCGCTCCGCGATGCGGGCCTGCTCACACGCGACCCCCGCATGGTCGAGCGCAAGAAGTACGGTCGCCCCGGCGCACGCAAACGCTTCCAGTTCTCGAAGCGGTAGGCCTGCCAGCGATGCACACCCTTTTGGGGAGTCTCTCTACCGAGGCTCCCCATTTTTGCAACACCCCATCATCCCTCATACGACCTGATGCACCGCAGGGTGACCGGCTGCCGGTTCTATCGGACGCCGGTTTTGCAGTGCAGGCGAGGGTCGTAGCGGCCTCAACCCAACAACCGTATGAACGAAGTGCTTGAAACCCCGGCGGGACCGGCCCCGACCAGTGCCCACCGTGCCCAGATCGAAGACCTGCTCAAGGCAGGCACTCATTTCGGCCACCTGACCAGCCGCTGGCATCCGAAGATGAAGCCCTACATCTTCATGGAGCGCAACGGCATCCACATCCTCGACCTGACGCAGACCCAGGTGCTGCTCGACAAGGCCGCCGATGCGGCTGCCCGCTTCGCCCGGCAGGGCAAGAAGGTGCTGTTCGTCGGTACCAAAAAGCAGGCCCGCGAAATCATCCGCAAGTGTGCCCTGGCCTGCAATGCACCCTACACCGTCGAGCGCTGGCTCGGTGGTACGCTCACCAACTTCCAGACCATCCGCAAGAGCATCCGCCGGATGGAAGACCTGATCAAGATGGAAGAGGATGGCACCATCGCCCAGCTCAAGAAGAAGGAGCGGCTGATGAAGGCACGCGAGCGCCAGAAGCTCGAAAAGGACCTGGGCGGGATTGCAGACATGACCCGTCTGCCAGGTGCCCTCTTCGTCGTGGATATCCACCGCGAGCATATCGCCGTCGATGAAGCCCGCAAGCTCGGTATCCCGATCATTGCCCTGGTGGACACGAACTGCGACCCCCAACTGGTCAACTACCCGATCCCGGCCAACGACGATGCCCTCAAGTCCATCGAACTGATCACGACCGTGATCTCGAATGCCCTCATCGAAGGGTCGCGCGAGCGCGAGATGACCGAGGCCAGCAACCGGGCCGAGAAAGAACGCCGGACGGAAGAGAAGGCTGCCAAAGCCAACTGAAAACGCCCTGTTCACCGCCATGATCGGCGGATGATTTCTGAAAAAGGATAATACTTCGTGATGCCATGTCCATTTCTGCCAACGATGTGAAGCGGCTCCGGGAGATCACCGGGGTTGGGATGATGGATTGCAAGACAGCGCTCACCGAAGCCGGGGGCGATTTCGACAAGGCCATCGAGATTCTGCGCAAGAAGGGCCAGAAGGTGGCGGCCAAACGGGCCGACCGCGAAGCCAAGGAAGGGCTGATCGTCACGGCCACCAGTGCCGACCGCCGTACCGCCGCCATCGCCGAGGTGAATTGCGAGACCGACTTCGTGGCCCGGAACGAGGAGTTTCAGGGGTTCGCCCAGGCCATGGCCGACCTGATCCTGGCCCAGCAGCCAGCAGACCGGACGGCCCTGATGACCACCGGCTTCAACGGGACGACCGTCGAGACGGCCCTGACCGACATGACCGGTAAGATCGGCGAGAAGATCGATGTACGCCGGTTTGCCGTGTTCACCAGTCAGGCCGGCGAAGTGGTGACCTACATCCACCCGGGTGCTCGCCTGGGCGTGCTCGTCCACATCGAGGCGCCGGATGCGCAAATGGTGGGGCGCGATGTGGCGATGCAGGCCGCCGCCCTCAACCCGGTAGCCACCACGCGCGACGAAGTGCCGGAGACCGTCCGGCAAAAGGAGCTGGAGATTGCCCGCGAGCTGGCCCGTAACGAAGGCAAGCCCGAAGCCATGCTGGACCGCATCGCCCAGGGGCGTCTCGAACGCTATTACAAGGACTATGTCCTCGTCGAGCAGCCGTTCGTCAAGGACAGCGCCATCAGCGTGGCCGAGATGCTCCGCAAGGCCGGGGCCACCGTCCGGGGCTTCGTCCGCTTCGCCCTGGGCGACTGACCGGCCCGGCAGGGGATTGCGGATTGGGGCTGCCACCTGTCCCCGTCGAACGTGTTATTGCGAGGAGCGCAGCGACCGATCTCATGAGTTCGGTCAGATGCCTGCCCCCGTGTAAGCAGGAGTGGCAATCTCTTGCGAATTTCCCCAAGTACCAGCCAATAGCTAATAACTCTCTTCCCACGCCCCAAGTACGAAACAGCCATTAGCCAACTCCCCTCCGCCTTTTTCACGCCCCCTCA
Organism: uncultured Rhodothermaceae bacterium; assembly: GCA_964561865.1. Taxonomy (GTDB): domain Bacteria; phylum Bacteroidota; class Rhodothermia; order Rhodothermales; family CAZLRO01; genus CAZLRO01. The sequence continues at coordinate 7,575 of CAZLRO010000144.1, forward strand.
ACAGGCATGATTGAGGTAGGGGTTGATGTACGGCATACCTCGCCTTAGCTTTTACCAGATGGCTTCTTTCCCTTGTTCTCCAGATGGCTATGGCTGAACTTCCCGGTGCTTTGCGCCTGCGTTACCGGCGGGTGTTGCTCAAGCTGAGCGGCGAAGCCCTCATGGGCGAGAAGCCGTATGGCATTGATGAAGAGGTCTTGCGCCAGTATGCCCAGGAAGTGCAGCAGACGGTGGCCCTTGGAGTAGAGGTAGCGGTGGTCATTGGCGGGGGCAACATCTTTCGCGGGGTCCACAATGCCCTCGACGGGATGAAACGTGCCCACGCCGACTATATGGGGATGCTGGCGACCATGATCAACGCGATGGCGTTGCAGGATGCACTGGAGCAGCAGGGTCTGACAACCCGCCTCCTATCGAGCATCAAGATGGAAGAGATCGCCGAGCCGTTCATCCGCCGACGGGCCATTCGCCACCTCGAAAAGGGGCGGGTGGTCATCTTTGGGGCGGGCACGGGCAACCCCTATTTCACCACCGACACGGCGGCGGCCCTGCGCTCGCTCGAAATCGACGCCGAGGTGATCCTCAAGGGGACCCGCGTGGACGGTATTTACACCGCCGACCCGGAACAGGACCCGACCGCCATCCGGTTCGAAACGCTGCACGGCAGTGAAGCCATTGCCCGGAACCTGCGGGTCATGGACATGACGGCGTTTACCCTCTGTCGGGAGTCGCAGATGCCCCTGATCGTCTTCGACATGAATGTGCCGGGCAACCTGCGTCGGGTGGTACTGGGCGAGCGCGTGGGCACGCTCGTCTACTGGAACGAACTGTCTACGATGGTCACCCTGGCAGAGGCCTGATTATTCCGTTCACCGAAAGCTGTTTGCAGGAGCCGATGTTAGCGGAAAGCCTTGAACTCGTGCTCGAGGATGCACGGGAGCATATGCAGAAGACGGTGGAGCACCTGCGCCACGAACTGCATACGATCCGGGCCGGACGGGCCAATCCGGGGATGCTGGAGAGCATCCGGGTGGAATACTACGGGGTCATCACCCCGTTGAACCAGATGGCGAACATCAGTGCGCCCAGTCCGGACCTGCTGGTGGTGCAGCCCTGGGATCGCTCGGCACTGAACAATGTTGAGAAGGCGATCCGGGCCTCCAACCTGGGTTTGAACCCCAGCAACGACGGCTCGCTCATCCGCCTGCCGGTACCGCCGCTGTCGGAAGAACGCCGCCGCGAGCTGGTGAAGATGGCCCGCAACCGGGGCGAGGAGGCGAAGGTGGCCGTGCGCAACAGCCGCCGGCATTCCAAGGACCACATCAAGGACATGCAGAAGGACGAGCACCTGCCCGAAGACATGCGCTTCGAGGCCGAGGAGCAATTGCAGAAGCTGACCGATGATTTCATCACTTCCATCGACCAGTTGCTCGACCGGAAAGAAGCCGAGATCATGGAGGTGTGAGGCGCAAACTGTCCGCTACGGCGAACCCACCGCTTGATCGGGCGTACAGACAACGTTTTTACGGAGAGGTGCCCGAGTGGTTGAAGGGGCACGCCTGGAAAGCGTGTGTACCGCTACCGTGGTACCGAGGGTTCGAATCCCTCCCTCTCCGCCCTGCGGCGGGAGACCGCCGCGCCCAACCAGGAGTCGGGTGGCCCATGCAGCCCGGCTCTTCCTTTTTCACCCAACACCGGGACGATGATCGCCAGCATGACCGGTTTCGGGCGGGGGATCGCCCGGCAGGAAGGGAGCACGGCCACCGTCGAGATGCGATCGGTGAACAGCCGCTTCTGCGAAGTGGTAGTGCGCCTGCCCCGCACCCTGGCAGAACGCGAGGCGGAGATTCAGCACCTCGTCAAACAGCAACTCTCCCGGGGTCGCATCACGGTACAGATCGACCTGGACCTGACCAAAGAGGAAGCCGCTCCCGTCCGGGTCGATACCGAGGCGGCCCGGCTCTACGCGAACCTGCTGGTGTCGCTGCGCGAGGCAGCAGGCCTCTCCGACCCGATAAGACTCGAACA
>CAZLRO010000145.1:0-315 GCA_964561865.1 uncultured Rhodothermaceae bacterium
GCGTCGGTCACGGGCAACCAGGTGCGCCTGCAATTCGCCACCGACGAAGAACTCGATGCCCTGACGACCTACCTCCAGGACGAGATCACCCAGGCTAAACTCGACGCCAACCCGTTCTTCTTCGACCTGGACGAAGAGGAAGAAGAAGACCCCGATGCGGTGGATGCCGACTCGCTCGAACGCATCTACCGCGACATCGTCTCGCAGGAATACCCCATCTCCGAGGACAGCACCACGCTGGCGATCCGGTTCTATCCGTCGGATACGCAGACCAACATCGGCTTCATCGAGGCGGTCTATGCCCGGCTGGACAGT
>CAZLRO010000145.1:325-9564 GCA_964561865.1 uncultured Rhodothermaceae bacterium
GGTCGCCGCCCTCCAGCCGGCGACGTTTCATCCCCAGATGCAGGTGACCACCGCCGGGCGGCTGCTGCGCCAGGCCATCGAGTTCCGCGCCATCAACCGGGATGTGCAGGGGTCGTTCGGCTCCGGCGTGCTGGCCGTGCTGCTGGTGGTCGTGCTGTACTTCTTCTACAAGTCCTACCACGCCCGGATGGGCTGGCGCTGGAACCCCCGTATCTTCTTCTCGGAACTGCTGCGCCTACCCGTGCTGGCCCTGCTCATCGGCCTGCCGCTGCTGATGAGCCTGCTTTGGACGTTTGGCCTTGCCTGGCTGGTCTACACCGAACTGAACCTGATGACCTCCACGCTGGGGCTGGTGCTGTTCGGCCTGGGCATCGACTACGGGATTCACTTCTATGCCCGGTATTCGGAGGAGCGGGCGCAGGGTAAACCGGTCGTGGAAGCCGCCGAGACCACCTTCACCAGCACTGGGCAAGCCACGTTCGCCGGGGCGCTGACGACCTCCGCCGGGCTGTACGTGCTGCTGCTGGCAGATTTCAAAGGGTTCAGCGAGTTCGGGTTCATCGCCGGCAGTGGCATCCTCTTCGCCATGATCGGGATGCTGGTGGTGATGCCCGCCTTCATCGCCCTGGCCGAGCGGCTGCACCTGCTACACCTGGAAACGGCACGGACCGTAGCCCGCCCGCAGCGGGACTGGCGCTACCCCGCCTCCGGATGGATCGTGGCGGGCAGCCTGGTACTCGTTGCCGTGGCGCTGGTCTTCGTCCCGCGCATCCGGTTTGAATACGAGTTCGGCGCGCTCGAACCCCGCTACGAGGAATACCTGCGCCGCCTCCACCTCGTGCGCCGGGTCTACGACGACCGCCGCAGCCGCAACCCCGCCTACGTGGTAGTGGACCGACCGGAAGACGTGCCGCCTGTGGTAGCCGCCGTGCGCGCCCGGATCGCCGCCGACACCCTTTCCCCCACCATCCGCCGCGTGGAAAGCCTGCAAGACCGCTTTCCGATGACCCCGGAAGGACAACAGGCCCGGCTCGAACGGCTGGCGGACATCCGGGCGATCCTGGCCGACCCAGCCCTGCAAGCCAACCCCAGTGCGGACCTTGACCGGCTCCGCCGCGCCGCCCAAACCACCGCGCCTATCACACTCGACCAGGTGCCCGACTTCCTGAAGAAGCACTTCACAGCCAAAGACGGCACCATCGGCAATTTCATCATCATCTATCCAGACGTAGGATTGTCCGACGGGCGGCAGTCCATCGCCTTCTCGGAGGATGTGGGCACCATCACCACCGCCCAGGGGCAGGTCTACCACGCCGGCTCCACCTCGCTCGTGGCCGCCGACATGCTGCGGCTGATGCAACGCGAGGCCCCCTGGATGGTGCTGGCAACGCTGCTGCTGGTGGTGATGATGAAGTGGATCAACTTCGGGTCGTGGCGCTGGATGCTCCTGGCCCTCATCCCGCTGCTGGTGGGGGTGGTGTGGATGATCGGGCTGATGGAACTGTTCGGGCAGAAGCTCAACTTTTACAACATGATCGTGTTGCCCTCGGTGCTGGGCATCGGGGATGACGCCGGGGTCCACCTGGTCCACCGCTACCAGGAAGAAGGCAAGGGCGCCATCTGGCGGGTGCTCCGCTCCACCGGCGAGCACATCACCATGAGCGGCCTCACCGCCATGATGGGCTTCGGGGGCCTCCTCACCAGCTTCCATCCAGGGCTGCGCTCCATCGGCTGGCTGGCCGTGATCGGCATCGGCGCAACCCTCCTGGCCGCCCTGCTCTTCCTGCCCGCCATGATCCAGCTTCTCGAAAGCCGGGGGAAGATTCAGCACACGCCCCACGCCGGGGCATGATGCAGGAAGGACAGGCGCTGCTCGTACTTCTCCAATTATAGTCAAATTGACTATAATTCTCTCAAGCGCGAGAGAAGCTTCTGGGAGGCTCGACCAGTGCCTAGGCCCGTCCCGGTCATTGGCGGTGCAGCCAGGTTGAACCATTGCATGCCGCGTTTTCTTCTTCCCTTCTGTGCCCTATCCTGCCCTCCGCCGCAGCACAGCGATCCCTTTGCGGCTGGGGGGGGTACTCGACCTGAAAGTCCGGGTATTCCCGAAGCCAGCGTTGCAGGATGGCCTGTTCTTCCGGGCGGAAGGCATCGTCGAGGATGAGGACGGCCTGGGGGCTGAGGCGGTCGAAGAGCAGCGGGATGGCCGGGTAGCGGGCGAGGGGCTGCGTCTGGTACGGAGGGCCGTCCACCACCAGCAGGTCGATCTGTTCGGGTAGCGGGACGTCCCGCAGGTCATACCACTGCCAGCTTTGCCCGTTCAGCGAGACTGGCCCCAGCGGCGCTGCGTAGAAGCACGCCCGGTGGTCCAGGTGGTGGCGCGCCAGTTCCTGCCGGGTCTTTGCGCCATAGGCCGCATCGTGATCGACCGACACCACCGTGCCCGTTCCCCCGACCTGTTCCAGGGCATAGGCCATCACCACCGTCGAGGCCCCGCTTCCCAGTTCGACGACCTGGCGTGGTTGCTGGCTCCGCAGCAGGGCGTGCAGGTAGCCTGCCAGTTGGGGCGTGGCCGACCAGTCCGTCAGAGGCGACAACGGAGCTGTCAGCGGCAGGTTGGTGTGCAGGTATAGCAGACTCTGGATTTCTTGCAGTTGCTGGATCCGCGCAACCCCGGCTTCCCGAAACAGGTGCAGTTGCAGGCTCACCACGACGCTCACCGACAGGATAACGCAGACCAGGACGGCCAGCAAGGCCGAATGCAGCCCGGCCAGGGCCGTTCCAGCCACCACAATCAGGACCAGCACAACCAGCCGACGGGTATCTTCGTGTTTGAAATGAAGTGTTTTCATGGAATAGACTGGCCGGGAGGAGGGGGGCGGCACAACGCTTCCAGCGTCTCAACATACCGGTTTGCTACCGCGTCCCAGCCGAAGGTGTCGCGGGTGTACTGACAGGCGGACCGGGCAGCCTGGGCCAGCCGTTCGCGGTCGTAGTGGTAGGCCAGGATCGCCGTTGCAAACCCGTCCGCATTACCGGAGGCGATGAGGTTGCCGTTACTGCCTTCTGCGACCACATCGAGGATGCCTTCGAGCCGGGCCGCCACTGAGGGCAGGCCGCCCATCCCGGCTTCGAGCATCACCACCCCGAACCCCTCCATGTCGCCCGGAACGGGGATGTTAGGCATCACGAACAGGTCTGCGCCCCGGTAGAGGGCTTCGAGGTGGGCCTCGGAGAGACGGCCCAGCAGCCGCACCCGGTGTTCAAGGCCGTGCCGGGTGAGGGCCTCGCGGATGTGCTCGGCCTCTGGCCCTTCTCCTGCGAGCCAGTAGTGGACGTCCGCTGGCAGCCGGGGCATAACGGCCTCGACAAACCAGGCAAACCCCTTGCGCTTGACCTGTCGCCCCACACTGCACAGCAGCAACGCCCCGGGCGGGAGGGTATGCCCGATGGTCTCCTCCAGGCTCCGGCGCATCACTGGCTTCGCTTCGAGCGGACGAAACCGGCCCAGGTTCACCCCGTTGGGCACCACGTGCAGTTTTTCGGGTGCGAGGCCGCGTTGCAGGCAGGCCGCCCCCGTCGCCCGGCTGACCGGCAGTACGGCATCGACGGCATGGAAGATACGCGGCACCAGCCACTGGTACGGGGCGGCAGGCAACGTCACATCCTGCCCATGTGCGATGGTGGCCGCCGCAACCCCCCGGCGACGCAGCAGCGGCTGGAGCCGCGTGGCCGTTGCTGCGGTGACCATCGACGAAAACAGCACGGCATCGACCGCACGGCGGCGGGCCTTCTCCCGGATGGCCCACCACACACGGGGCAGAAACAAGGCCGTGTTGCGGTTGATGTCCGCCCAGTCGCTGTGCAGCAGCAGCGGCGTGAGGTGAACGCGGGGATGCCGACCGAGCGCCTCAAACAGCTCCGTCGCCACCCGTTGCATCCCCCCCACATTTTCGAGCGGGCGATCTGGCATCGGGAAGGACTGGGACACAAAAAGCAAGCGCACCGGGATTGCGGATCTTCCGATTGCGGATTTGGGATTTCGGATTGTGGGTGGGGCTGCCCATCTTCTCCGCGTCATTGCGAGGAGCTTGACCGATCTCATGAGATCGGTCAGACGAAGCAATCTCGACAGTAGATCCAGTAATATAGTCAATTTGACTATATTCCTGTCCACTCCCACCGTCATCGGCTACCCACCGGCCTGTGCTTCGTGATAATACGCCAGGAGGCGTGCCAGGATGATCTCCCAGTCGTAGGTTTCGGCCCGGGTTCGGGCGGCCTGGCCCATGCGGTGCCGGAGGGCCGCGTCTGTCACGAGGCGGGCGGTGGCCTCCAGGAAGGCCGCCGTCTGGCGGGGCGGGGCGAGGAATCCGGTCTCGCCGGGGTGGACGAGGGCATTGCTGCCGGTGGCATCGGCACAAACGGTGGGCAGCCCGGAGGCCATCGCCTCGAGTGTCACGTTGCCGAAGGTCTCGGTCTCGCTGGGAAAGACGAACACGTCGGACGAGGCATAGGCGCGGGCCAGGTCTTCGCCGCGCAGGTAGCCCAGCAGCAGGGCATCGGGCAGGCGGCGTTCGACCTCCGCACGGGCCGGGCCTTCCCCCACGACGAGTGCCCGGACGGGCAGCCCCTGTGCCTTCAGCCCTGCCACCACCTCGGCATACACATCCAGCCCTTTCTCCACCACCAGGCGGCTCACCCAGGCCACCACCACCTCGGCCTCTCCAATGCCCAGCGATGCACGCCAGGCCAGCGACCGCTTCGACGGGTGGAACAGGACGGTCTCCACCCCCCGGGGCCAGGGTTTCAGCACCCCCGTGAACCCCTGTTGCCGCAAGACCGCCTCCATCGACGGGGTGGGGACGTACACCTGCCGAAACGGCTGGTAGAACCAGCGCAGGTAGCGCCACACGCTGGCTTCGAGCAGGCCCAGGCGGTAGTAGTCGAGGTATGAGGTGAAATGCGTGTGGTACGTGGCGACCAGTGGGACGGCCATCCGCCGTGCCAGCCGCCGCGCATGCAGCCCGGCCAGGTCCGGCGTGGCGATGTGGACGAGCGTCGGCTGAAAGGTCCGCAGCGCCGCCCGTGCCGTCGCCGACACCCCCAGGGAGACGCGGTAGTCGGGTCGTCCCGGTGCGGTGATGGACGTCAGCGGCACCAGGGTACCGGCGTGTTGCAGGGCGGGGGGATCGACGGTAGGGGCAAACACCCGTACCGGCACCCCCTGGCGTTCCAGATACCCGACGACCCGGTTCAGCGTGAGCGACACCCCATCGGCGATGTGGTTGTACGCGCCTGTGAACAGGGCCAGGCGGAGAGCATGGGAGGGTGGGGATGGCATCTGGTATCGTCCGGCAACGCTCGTTCGGGTTGGCAAATTATCACCATCCACATCCGAATTTCCCGTCCGACCGGCCTGTTTTTATGGAAACGGCAGCGAACCCTCCCCACCGCACCGCTGGTGAGCACCTTTTCACCTGAGACAGGACAGGCCGAGCGGACACCCTTGTCCGAACCGGGCACGAGGGCCGTCGAGGCGGGTGCTGCCGGGCTAGAGCACTTAACCGATACACAGAAAGCAAAGCAAGCTGGCTGTAATATATTGTTTTTATAGATTATATTGAACTTTTTTCATGCAGGCTTGACATTCTCAGTCTTTTCTTTATCATAATTACCATTAGGCACAAGTTAAGCTCAAACCAGCCTGTCAAGTGGAAACCGAATGCCTTGAAAAGGATGGTGAGACGCCTTCCAGGGCTGTAGCAGAGGCGCTGTGCGGGCTGAAGCAGACACCTCGGCCCGATTTCGGAGTGCCTACTGCTCATCAGAGCAGCGGTTATTGCACTTGACAAAGTCCTTTGCGCCTTAACTTGTGACCTATGCATTAACACTTTATTCTTTAACTCAAATTGCTTTAGATCTATGAAAACTTTACTGCTAACCTCTACTATGCTTGTGTTGATTAATAGTGCTGGATGCGACATATACTCTACTACAACCTTGCAGCCCAGCAATAAATTCAAGCTTTCTGGTAATATAGGTTATACCGATGTAATACTTCAAAATGACGGTTTTTCCGCTAAGCTGGTTCACATGAATCCCAAATATGATGGCGTGATAGTATCTTCTTCTAACGATAATGACAATCACATCTGGTCTATAACTGCCAACGATGAAGTGACAGGTTCGATAATTTCTAGTATATCATGGTATCAGGAAGAAGACAAGATCAGCTTTTTGGTGGACAATAAAATATATTCATTACATTTAAACCCAAAAAACCATGTTGATAGTTTGTTGTTCATAAAGCAAAAAGAAATTCTATCTGCATATACCAACGATCTAAATGTTCTAATCAGGACATGTGAAGATGTTGGCAGAAAGAGTCAAAATTCACATAAGATTGATCCTTCACCATTAAGCTGTGATCAACCCAAAGAAATTAATCTTCCGGACGATCCGTTATATGTAACTGTTTATGGGTGGACTCAGCCTCAAGGGTGTTACTACGCAACAGATGAATTAAATATTGAATGTTCAAATTCTCTTTGTATTGGTTGTCAGGAAATTATTGGCTGTGATTGCGTTTGTGGATTTCAAGATTATTTTTGCGCATGTACTGCTCGTGGTTTTGCATGCATTAAAGAATAATGTTTAGGAGCAAGTTGAATATTGAAAGCGCACTAAACCTAAATGGTTGAACACCAAGATGTCGTTTTCTGAAATCATAGCCCTCGTCCTTATAGGCACTCTTCAAATCGCTTTGCTAAGCGGAATCGTCGTCCTCGGCGTGCAAATAGCTCAGTATTTGCAGCGTCGAAAGCAAAGAGGAGGCTGAATCCAGGTGCAACCCGCTGCCCGAACCGGGCACGAGGACCGTCGAGGCAGGTGCTGCCGGGCTAGAGCACTTAACCGACACACAGAACGCAAAGCAAGCTGGCTGTAATATATTGTTTTTATGGATTATATTGAACTTTTTCATGCGGGCTTGAGTTCCTCGGTTCCTTTTTTTAGATTGGACGTAAACGTTAAACCTTGCACTTATAAAGCCATGAAAACCCTTTGTAGCTCCCTTCTTGCTGCTTGTGGTTCTAACCGGATGTTTCAATGACCCGGTATCTGCTCCCCCATCCGCACCGGAGCCTTCTGCTGCGAAAATGGTTGCGGAGATGCGGGGAGGAGAACAGCGCCTGGCATTCCAGACCCTCACCCCTACAGAGCGCAAATCGCTTTGGCTGAGCAAAATTGACACGCGAATGCAGGATTCAGGGTTAACCCTGCTGGAGAAGGAACTATTGGCTGAGCTTCGCGCATTTGTAGCGCTACAGACGTATGAGGATAACCGGCCTCCCGCTGAAACGGAGAAGATCAACGGCTTTGAAGACAAGTGGCTTGCTCGTGCAAAGGAAATCTGGACGCCGACCGAGATTTATGAGCTGGCATACAGCTTGAGTGGAGATATCCATCAAGATATTGCGGCGCTTCCTGGGAACAATTGTATTTGCAGTCAAGGATCAGATTTTACCTGCCCCGATTATTCAATCGGAGGAGAGGTTATCATCGGCATTACATGGGGAACCTGCTATCCAAGTGGTTGTCCTTGCAGTGAAACGGGGACTTGTAGCCTTGGTTGTGGGTTTGCCTGGATTCAGGATTGTGATGGCGGCGATTGTGATAATGATTGATTTGTACTGCTTGTTTTGCGGAATAAAACATTATATAATCATGAACAAATGAAGATCACGAAATGCTTCATTCTACCAAACATACCATGAAAACTCTTCTTCGCAATATGTTGTGGATATTATTGGCTTTTCTAGGAGGTATTCTTGTCTCCTGGATTGTGAACGGGGAATTTCGATACATGCTCATTGCATACGGAGCACTTTTCTTCCTGGTCTCGTATATCCGTGTCCAGTTTCTGAAAGATCAGAAAGCCAGGCTGATTTACCTGATCATGGCATCACTTGTCCCAACATTTATTTTTATCTTTGGGATGCTACTGTTTGGTCGCGGCGAAATCCCGCTTCATTCCGCACCTATCTGGTTGATGATAATCCCTGTCAGTAACGGGGCGTGTTATGTTATTCTGAAAATGTCCGAGTCGAAGAGAAAGTGGTTTAGCGTCGGGTATATTGTGTTAGTGTACCTATTGGGAGTGTATGGCTTTCCTGTTTGGTCATCATATTATTCTACGCATATCTGGGAAAGCCCTTATACTACCCTGTTGAATACCCATTTCTCACAAGATGTTGTACTGGAGGATGAACATGGAAACATATTTAATATGAACGATCTGAAAGGGAAAATTGTGGTCATGGACTTCTGGAGTACAAGTTGTGGTCTTTGCTTTAAAGGATTCCCCACCCTAGAGGCATTCTACAACGAGATGAAGAATGATCCCGATATCTTTGTGGTAGCTGTTAACCTTCCCCTCGAGGGGGAACACCGTGACCAGCTACAGCGGATTAATGGGTTTGACCAATATAAATTCCCAAAGCTGTATGCACAAAACCCAGAGGCGTGGAAGCAATTGGGGATTCGGGCAGTTCCCTTGGCGATGGTATTAGATAAGCAAGGAAAGATTCGACATGTCGGAGGACTGAACGTTTTATGGCACAATATTTTTAAGAATACATACTCGCTGATTAAAAAGCTTAAAGAAGAACCATATTCGTAACGGCATGTGCCATGAAGATATTAAATCTTTTATTAGTCTCGGTTTTGTCAACCGGATGCTTTTCAGCTGCTTCAGAGACTCCAAATTTAATGATGCAGAAGGAAGAAATTAGCTTGGGAAGGATTGCTATACAAGACACCATCTCAAAACAAATCAGCATCTATAATCATGGACCAGGCTATTTGATCATTGAGAATGTAAAAAGCTCCTGTGGATCAAGTATCCTGCGATGGGAAAGGGACCCTATCGCGCCAAGGCAAACTGGCACCATAGACTTGCATGTCATACCAGGCAAACGCATCGGTCCATTCAGTCAAACCATAGTTGCCAGGACGAACGCGAGAGAAATCTTCAAAACATTCCACTTAACAGGCGAAATAATCGATACTTCTCCCTGACATCATTCCGGCTAGAGCACCTCGCGCAGGAAGCGTCCGGTGTGGCTTTCGGGGTGGGCGGCCAGTTGCTCTGGCGTCCCTTCGGCGACGATGAACCCGCCACGCCATCCGCCTTCCGGGCCGAGGTAGAGGGTGATTTCCGCTGCGTCGGGATGGCG
>CAZLRO010000146.1:0-5606 GCA_964561865.1 uncultured Rhodothermaceae bacterium
CCAGAACCGATCTTCTCCGAGGGCGGCCCGGATCCGCAGGGCCAGTTGTCGCTCCGGCAGCGCTTCCTGCTCCACCATGTAATAGTCCGAGCCGAAGAGCACCCGTTCCCGCACCTGCTGGTTTTCCAGCAGCACCTTCAGGATGGGCAGGTGGTCGTCGATCTGGAAGATGGTGTAGGAGATGTCGGTATAGAGGTTGGGGTAGTCGCCGGAGCGGATCAGGTCCAGGATTTTGGCGAGCCAGCTTTTGGCCGCCGGAGGGCTGTCGGCACGCCATTCGTCCCGGAGCCAGCGTTGCCATTCCGCATCGCCGCCGAAGTGGGCCATGCAGAGCCGCAGGTTGGGAAAATCCCGCAGCACCTCGACGTAGTTGTCCGGGTCGGCGTAGTGGCCACTGTAGTGCTTTGGATGGCTGCGGTCCAGCGGCTGGCCTGTCTTCGGATGGTGCGCGGGGTCCTCCGGCGTCACGCGCCGCTTGTAGACCCCGCCCCGGCTGCAATGCACCAGCACGGGCAGGTCATGGGCCTGGGCATAGGCATAGACCGGGTACAGGGCCGGGTCGAACGGGAAGAAACCCAGCGACGGGTACAGCTTCACCCCCTTGAACCGGTGGACCTCGACGAACTCCTGCACGAGTTCCAGCACCCTTTCGCGCCGGGGATCGACGGCGATGAACGGCAGTACCTGCTCCGGATGTTCATCGCGCAATTTGGCGAGCGTCTGCAACTGCTCCCGGTACGGACGCCGAACCTTCCCGGCTTCCATCCACGCCATATCCATCGGCAGGACGACGAAGCGGGTGTCGGAGGGATAATAGCCCCGCACCCGTGCCAGGATGCCTTCCTCTCGCCCGGCGGTGTAGCTCACCTGCACAAAGTTGGCATAGCGTTCCACCAGGTCCCGTGCCTCGAACGGGTTCATCCGACGCATGAGCCACACCAGTGACGACCGAAAGGGCCGGAACCGCATCAGTGTAGGCAACCCCATCGGCAGGAAACGGTCCGGGACGTCGTCGATGGTGAAGAGGTGGATGTGGCAGTTGTAGATGACAGGCTGGTCTGGCATGGCGCACCTCGTGCAGACGACAGGATGGTTCTTCTGCCTCGTCTCCCCTTTATCAGGAGTAGCGCAAGGAAGGTCCCGGACCGGTCACGACATGCCGGATGGGTTCGGGCCTTCAAGCCCTCCTGCATCAGCGCGAGGGTGTTGACAGCCAGGAGGCCGCGCACCACCTGACGGGTATGCCACCGTCCCTTTCAATCCAGCCGGGTATAGCCCGTCGGGATGTCGAGGACGTTGGGGTCGAGGCCCGTCACGGTCAGGTCGCTGAGGTTGGAGATGCCGCTCATGAGCGTCGTCTGCCGGGTGACGGTGCCGCGCTGTCCCCCCTGGGCCAGCCCGGCCAACCCACCCTGCCCGCCTTGTCCATCGGCAGGCGGGGCCATCACCTGTTCGAGGTCCAGCTCCTGGTCCACGGGCACCAGCACCATCCAGGTGGTGGTGCGCACCGGCTGGCCCTGCACCTTCGCCATCTCCTCGGAAAGCCGCGCCATTGCAGCCCCCATGCGGGCATCCATGCCCGGCATCGACAGGCCGGGATGCTGGGCACCCAGGGCCTGCCGCATCTCCTGGCCCAGGCGTTGCTGGTAGGCCTGCATCGTCTGGTAGCCGCCCAGTTGTTCGGTCATCCACAGGTCGGCCACCACGTAGAACTTGCCATTCTGCGTCTGTTGCGACTGTGCGTCGGTGACGGTGTAGCGGGACTCCATGATGAGGATCAGTTGCTCGGCGGGCGTGCCGTGGATTTCCTCCCGCTTGCCCGTGCGCTCCACCTTGAGGTCGAACTGCGCTTCGCCCTGCACCTGGTTGGGCACATCCTGGCGGGGAGGCTGTGTGGTCTTCTGCGACTGGAGGCCCTGCATCATCTCCTCGAAGGTCATCACCCGGTAGGTACGCGCTTCGTGGTCCAGGATGATGAGCTGTCCGCCAGCAGCATCGACAATGGTGGATCCCTTGCCGTCGGCATTGTCGGTGCGCTGCCGGTGGGCATCCATCGTGATGGTCTGGACGATGTCGGTGGGTACACCCAAAAGGCTTGTCATCCGGCTCAGGCCAGGGAGGTGGGCCGACGTGGTCATGTGGTAGCGTACGAGCGGGGCGTTCACCGGGCCGGTAGCGTTGGGGCCAAAGGTGAGCGGGGCGGCCTCGTCCTGGTTCAGGATGTTGCTGGCGGCGTTCTGCGCCGCATCCTGGGCCGCCTCCCCCGCCCGGCGGTCGGCCTCGCGTTGCACCTGCTCCTGGGCCTTCTCCTTGAGGCGCCGCAGAATCTGGGCCTCGACCCCCCCAGGCCACACCAGCACTACCAGCAGTATCACCCCGATGATGTTCCGTCCGCGTTTCATGGCAACTCTCCCATTTTTTTGACAATAACCCTCAATTTTCCCATAACATACAACCCGCTGACTGGAATTGCCAGTTAAGTTTTCCAGTCCGGCATCGGGATCAGTCGGCGGCAGCAGGATTTTCGGCCAAACGCCCTGCCTCCTGCATAAAGAGGGCGGTTATGGGCGGGAGAAATATAGTCAATTTGACTATATTTTATGATTCGCGGAATCTGTCCTCGCCGCCTCTTTTGCATACCCGCCTCCGATAGCGATAGCGTGGAGGTGGGCAAGACGATGCCTCGCAGCGACCGTTCCGCGACCAGTTCCTATCCCACGTCCTCGCTTTGATGCGGGCTATCGTACATTCCCCAACGGAGCCGTCCTCGCAAGCACCTACACCGAAGATCCGACAACGCTCTAACAACGAGATCCGGGCATTCCCTCAGACGCTTCAGCCCGCAACAATCCACATGGCAAGCCCTTCCGTTCAGGTGCCTCCAATCGAGGTGATTTTCACGGCAGCCTGCGTTCGAGCCATCCGTAGCGGATACAAGCATCAGGCACGGCGGGTGGTCCGCTCGGACGACGAACCCAGCCCCTTCGGGCAGACTGGCGACCGACTGGTGGTCCATGCCCCCCAAAACGACATGCCCGACACCGTCACAGTGGTGGTCGAATCGGTTCACCGTGAACGTCTGCACACCCTCTCCGACGACAACATTGTCGAGGAAGGAGCAGGCCACGTCTTCCCATGCCCTGCCGACACCCATACGCGCGCCGCGTTTGCAGCCTGGTGGGATGCGGTCCATCACCGTACCGGGACGCGGTGGGCCGACAATCCTTTCGTCTGGGTGGTACGGTTTCACCGGGCACCAGAGGTTCCTGCCTGACCCAGCGTTGTCGAAGGCGCGCTGGCGGAAGGTGAACGATTGTGCTGCGACGGAACGCCTCTACCCGGCCCCTAACGGACGAGCTGTTCGCCCCCTGACTTGCACCTGCACAACCCTTCGTGGTATCCTCGCCACGCCCCGCACCCTCGCCGCCGTCAGCCTGCTCGTCCGCGACTACGAGGAGGCCCTCGACTTCTTCATCAGGTGCTGCGGTTTCAGCTCCGCGAGGACACGCCGATGGGGGGCGGCAAACGCTGGGTGGTGGTCGCACCCGATGCGGATGGGGCGGGACCTCATCCAGCCAATATAGGCGCGCTCACAAGGCTGCGGATTCGACGGCCTGGAACTGCCCTTCCCAGCGGGCCATCACCACCGTCGCCAGGCAGTTGCCCAGCACGTTGACGGACGTCCGACCCATGTCCATCAGCTCGTCGATGCCCAGGATGATGAAGATCGGCTCGACGGGCAGGCCGAACGTGGTGGCAGTGCCGAGCAGGATCACCAGCGCGGCGCGGGGTACCCCAGCCACCCCCTTGCTCGTGAGCATGAGCGTGAGCAGGATCACCACCTGTTGCCCGAAGCTGAGGGGGATCCCGGCGGCCTGCGCCACGAAGATCGTCGCCAGGGCGAGGTAGAGCGTGGTGCCGTCGAGATTGAAGCTGTAGCCGGTGGGCATCACGAAGGCCACGATCTGGCGCGGCACCCCCAGCCGCTCCATGTTCTCCATCGCCAGCGGCAGCGCCGCCTCCGAGCTGGTGGTAGCAAACGCAACCGAGACCGGCTCGGACACAGCTTTCAGGAATGCCCGGAGGGGCACGCGGGCAATGAGCGCCACCGGCAGCAGCACCAGGAAGATGAACGCCAGCAGTGCCACATAGAGCGTGACGAGCAACTGGAACAGGTTGAGGAGGATGCCCAGCCCCATGTGCCCCACCGTGTAGGCGATGGCCGCCCCTACGCCGATGGGGGCGAACAGCATCACGATGTTGGTGAACTTGAACATCGTCTCGGCCAGTCCTTCGCAGAAGGTGAGCATCGGGCGGCGCTTCTCGTCGCTGAGCATCGCCAGGGCGATCCCGAACAGCACGCTGAACACCACGATCTGCAACACCTGCCCCTCAGCTACCGACTTGGCGATGTTCTCCGGGAAGACGTGCAGGATGATGTCCGAAGCCGACTGCTGCGGTGGGGCCTGTATCTGGTCACCCTCGGCGGGGGCAGGCAGCGTGATGCCCACCCCGGCCTGGCTGATGTTGATCGCCGCCAGCCCGATGAAGAGCGCAAGGGTGGTGACCACCTCGAAGTAGAGCAGCGACTTCCAGCCGAGCCGTCCCACCTGCTTCAGGTCCGAATGCCCGGCGATGCCCGCCACCAGCGTCGCAAACAGCAGCGGCGCGATGATGGTCTTGATGAGCTTCAGGAAAATCTGGCTCAGCAGCCGGGCATTGACGGCGATCTCCGGGAAGTCGTACCCGAAGGTGGCCCCCACCACCATGCTGACGAGGATCCAGGTGGTGAGCGACCGGCGCTGAAAGGCATACAACACCAGCCCGGCCACGGCCAGCCAGCGGGTGGTCATCGGCAAGGCAGGAGGCAGGGCAACCGGGGTGTAGGCGTCGAGCGCCCAGAGCACTGCTGCACCCGTCATCAGGCCCAGCCCAATCCAGAGCGTCCGTGCGTGTGGCATACCGGTGGGGTCAGGAGGAAGAAGTGTGGAGGGTGCAAGATAGCAGATGGAAAGGGGAGATGGAAGTGCAGGGTCATGGGAAGCGTTGGAGGCTTGGGGCGCTTCGCTTTGGGACACTCACTGCGTTCGCTTTGGTTGAAGCATGCATTTCCCAAAGACCGCAGGCCGTACCAAAGGCCCTTGCACAAAAATTTTCCCATCTCGAAACCGAACAGCGACTGGTACGTGTACAGGCTACTTTTCACCCAACCGTCTGGGATGTCGATGCGTCTGCCTGTCCTGGTCTCCGCCACGCGTTGACGTGCTCCTCCGGCTTACGGGCCTTTGTGCAGGTTTGTGCAGGCTGGTAAGACACAGGGGTGTCATGTCGGCTGCGTATCCTGCCTGTCGTCACCGGCGTTGCGGCCCGGTGTCGCGCCTGCCCCGCCCTGCTGTTTTCGTGGTTCCTTTCTCCGCACGCAGGGTTCCCGTGTATCCTTCAGACGGTTCGCTTCATGTCTTCCAACGAAACCCTCGTTTCGGCACCCCATCGTCGGCTGTGGACCGACCTGCGCGCTGCGTTGCGGGGTGACGCCGAACAGGACTATACCACCGGCTCCCTCCGCCGCGCCATCTTCCTTGCCCGACGCCAGGGCGCCGCCGAAC
>CAZLRO010000146.1:5616-9555 GCA_964561865.1 uncultured Rhodothermaceae bacterium
GCTATCCCGATGGCCCTGGAGATGGTCATGCAATCGGTGTTTGAGGTCCTCGACATCTTCTTCGTGAGCAAACTCGGCCCCGACGCGGTGGCGGGTGTGGGCCTGTCGGCCTCGCTGCTGATCATCGTATATGCCCTGGCAATGGGCCTGAGTATGGCGGTGACAGCCACTGTAGCCCGGCGCGTCGGGGAAAAAGACCCCACTGCTGCTGCCCATGCTGCTGCCCAAGGCATCCTGCTGGGCCTGCTGGTGGCCCTCCCGATGGTGGTCATCGGCGTCGCCTTCGCGCCGCAGTTGCTCCGCCTCATGGGGGCCGAACCTGCTGCCGTGGCGGCGGGTACCGGCTATTGCCGCGTCCTCTTCGGCGGGAGCGGCACCATGCTGCTGATGTTCCTGATCAACGCCATCTTCCGGGGAGCCGGGGATGCTACGCTCGCCATGCGGGCGCTGTGGCTGGCGAACATCATCAACTGCGTGCTCGATCCGTTGCTCATCTTCGGCATCGGGCCGTTCCCTGAACTCGGCGTTGCCGGGGCAGCCTGGACCGACGTCATCGGGCGTGGCGTGGGCGTGGGCTACCAGTGCTACATGCTCTTCCGGGGCCGCAGCCGCATCCGTCTGCACCGGGCCTCGTTCCGCGTAGACCCTCCGGTGATGGGCAGCCTGACGAAAATCGCTATCCCCGGGGTGATCCAGCACCTGCTGGACATGGGGAGCTGGGTGGTGCTGATCGGCCTGGTGGCACGCTTCGGCAGCGACGTGGTGGCAGGCTACACCATTGCCGTGCGGCTGTTCGTCTTCACCCTGCTGCCGTCCTGGGGCATGGGCAACGCGGCAGCTACGCTCGTAGGACAGAACCTGGGGGCGGAGAAGCCGGAACGGGCCGAGCATGCCGTGTGGGTGACAGCCTGGTGCAACCTGGTGTTGCTCAGCGTGTTTGGACTGGCCCTCTACGCCCTGGCCGAGCCGCTCATCCGGCTCTTCACCGCCGCTGATGCCGTCGTGCCCTACGGGGTGATGTGCCTGCAACTGGTGAGCCTGTGCTACCCGGCCATCGCCTTCGGGATGGTGACGTTTCAGGCGTTCAACGGGGCCGGCGACACCCGTACTCCTACCATCATCAGCATCTTCTGCTACTGGGCCTTCCGCCTGCCCGTGGCCTGGCTGCTGGCTTACCCGCTCGGCCTGGGAGCCGATGGACCTTTCTGGGCCGTCTCCGCCGCCGAGGTTCTCTATGGCATCGCCGGCGTCTGGGCCTTCCGCAAGGGCTGGTGGAAGCTCAAGAAGGTGTAGGTGGGGCGCTTGGGACGCTCAGGCAGGGCATGCCCTGCCCCTACAAAACGTTCGCTTTGGTTGACGCATGGGGTTTCCCAAAGGCCACAGGTCGTACCAAAGGCCACAGGCCGTACCAAAGGCCGTCAGGCCGTACCAAAGCGAACGCAGTGAGCGTCCCAGGTACCAAGTACCAAGCACCCAATAGCCCTTTGCTGCCCTACTCGTACATCCGGTTGACGCGTTGACGCCAGAGGAGCAGTTCCAGTTCGATCTGCTGGTGCTGTGCGGGCGAGAGCGTGGCAGCGAGGTTGTGCCGTTCATAGGGATCGCGGGCCGTGTCGTAGACCTCAATAGGCTGGCTGCGGAAATGGTAGAGGTACTTACGGTGCCCCTCCCGATAGGCCATCGACTGGTTCTCGATCCAGGCAGCGTGGTAGAGCTTGCGGTCGAGGGGTACCGGTTGCAGGAGCGTCTGCCCCGGCAGGGTGCCCCCCTCCAGTCGATAGCCCAGCAGGTCGGCCACCGTCGGCACAAGGTCGAGCTGCTGGCGGACACCGGTGATGACCTGCGGGGTCAGGCCAGGATGGTGTAGCACCAGCGGTACGCGCAGCCCTTCGTCCCAGACCACCGCGCTGTGATACCGCCGTCCGTGCTCGCCAAAGGCCTCGCCATGATCGCCCACGAACACGAACAGGGTCTCTTCCAGCAAGCCCCGTGCGGCAAAGGCCCGGTAGAGGTTTTCCACCTGGGTATCCACGTAGTTTAGCGCGTTGAGGTAGTGGTTCAGGTCCCGGCCCCCCTCGACAAACGGGTAGGGCGTCACCGTGCGGGGCAGCTTGTAGGGGTGGTGCGGGGCCAGGGTCAGCCAGGTGAGGAGAAACGGCGTACTGGCCGCGACCTGCCGGTCCACCCACTCCAGCAGGGACTGTTGTACGATCCGGTCTTCATAGCCAAAATAGCTGATCCGCTCGAACCCCTGGACAGGGAAGTGGCCGTCGCCGAAAGCTTCGACAAACCCCATGTTGCGCAGCATCGCCCCCTTGTTCTCGAACACCAGAGTCGCCGCCGAGAAAAACGCGGTGGCGTAGCCATGTGCCCCAAGCATGGCGGGCAGGCAGCGCCCTGGCACATGGGGTTCTTCCCCCTGGTTGATGCGCGGGTAGAAGCCGCACAGGATGGGCACGAGCGCCTTGTTCGTATGGGGCACCACAGCATACATCTCCGACGCTGCCATCGAGTGCCGGGCCAGTGAATCCAGGAAGGGTGTGGGAGAAGCAGCTATCCCTTCCGGGTACAGGGCCGGGCTGCGTTGCGACTCCAGCAGTACCAACACCACGTTCATCGGGCGCGTCCGGGGCGTCTCAGCAAGCACCAGGGAATCCGCATCGAAGAGGGGAGCGTTGGACCGGGCCATCTGCTGCACTGCTTCCGACTCCCAGGCAGGGCGGGTGAACAGGTCAACCAACAGCCGCACGAACAGGTTACCGGCCAGGGGCTGCACCGCACCGGGCACCGCCGCACGCGGTACCAGCAGCAAGATCACCGACAACGCAGCCACAGGCCCCAGGCTGGCACTGCGCCCCTGGAGTCCACCGAACCGCATCCGTAGCCGGGGTAGTGCCAGCAACAGGAACGGCAGGATCACAAACGCCAGCTTCCCACCGCTCAGTTCATGCAGAAAGACGTAGGAGAGGTCCTGGGCGTTCGTCAGCGCATAGCGCAACAGGTAGGCATCGGCTACCGAGCCGGTCATCACGAAATACCCGAAGTCCAGCCCGGAGAGCACCATCAGCCCCAGCATCAGCCCGTGAAAGCTACCCAAGACGACCCGATACCCCCAACCCCGGCTGTGTTCGAGCGCCAGCAGGAAGCCACCGCCGAGCAGGAGCAGACCCAGCACATCGTCCCGCAGGAGGGCTACAAACTCCCACGAGCACCAGGCCAGATTCAACGGCAACACGGCACGGGCCACCCCGACCAGCATGGCCACCGCCATCCCGTACACCGGGATCGAAAGCAGGCCGGGCAATGCCCCCTGCATCCGTAACGCCACCAGTACCAGCAGCGGCAGGGTCAGCAGCAGCAACGGTACGGGGGTATGTTGCAGGAACAGTGCGGTCACCAGATCCTCGCTGGAGACGGCCTGTGCCGTCCCGGTCGTGAGCACCATGTACTTGATGAGCTTGAACAACACCACCTGGAGCAGCAAGGCCCCGGTCAACAGCCCCACCCGGCTGGCATGGTTCCGGGCCACCTGCCACCACCGGGCACGGGGGTGCTTCGTAAATGCGAGGGTCATGGAAACGGTACAGGAAACGGTGCAGACCGTCCGCTTCCTGACAAAGTCAATACCAAACCCGATAGGAATCGCATTGGCCCATTGCACCCCGCACCCCCGAAAGATTTTCCGGGATGGTGGCACATTTGGTCGATCTTATGAAGTCTACCTGACCCCAATGGCGCTGCCGCAACCCCTCAGAGTTCGGCCAGCGAACGGAAGACCGGGCGTTCCACCGCAGGCCGGGCAGAGGCCGTCTGCCTGGGCACAGGCGGCACCGACGCTGGCACCACCGGCACCGGTGGCCGCACCGCCAGCACACCGCCGAGGGTGGTGGCCGGGACGACCAGCATTACCAGTGCCACCTGGTACCAGAACGGTGGGCG
>CAZLRO010000147.1:0-9551 GCA_964561865.1 uncultured Rhodothermaceae bacterium
CGCCAGAGGAACTGGCCGAGGCCGAGCGCCGCCTGCGCAACCCCGCACCGGGCAGTAAGATCGCGGCTGCCCGCGACTTCGGCGTGGACCTGACCCTGCTCATCGGACGGCTGCATCTATCCCCGGAAGAACGGGTCGGGCAGATGATGCAGGTGCTGCACTTTCTTCATGTCATGCGGAAATCCATCTCGTCGGCAGCGGTATGACCGATTTCCCCGCCTCGATTCAGCAGTTGGCACATCACCAGGTTGCGTTTGTGATTGTGGGCGGACTCGTGGCTTCGATGCAGGGAGCCGCCTATGTTACCGAGGACCTGAATATCTGTTATGCACGGGACCGTGAAAACCTGAACCGATTGGCAACCTGCCTGGCTCCGCTACATCCCCGGTTGCGGAATGCCCCCGCAGACCTGCCGTTTATCTGGGATGCATACACCCTGAAGAACGGGCTGAATTTTACCTTGTGGACAGACTTCGGCGAGTTGGATATCCTGGGTGAGGTTTCCGGGGTTGGAACCTACAAGCAGGCAGAGGAAGATGCCCTGGTCGTTTCTGTGTTCGGTGTCGAATGTCTCGTGCTGTCGCTGAAGCAGTTGATTGCCGCCAAGAAAGCTGCCGGGCGGCCCAAGGACCTGTTGATCCTTCCTGCACTGGAAGCCCTGCTCGAAGCACGAACCGGATGACCGCTCGCACCTATCTTGAAGACCGGCAGGCCTGGGAACGGGGCGAGACCCGTTGCACGGCGCTGGTCTCATCGTTTCTGGCGCGGATCGAGGCAGAGCAGCCCCGCCTCAATGCATTTCTGCACGTGGATGCTGCCGGGGCGCTGGCACAGGCACAGGCGCTGGACGAACGCCGGGACCGGGGGGAGGCCCTGCCGCCGCTGGCAGGACTGGTGCTGGCCGTCAAGGATGTGCTGTGCATCCAGGGCCAGCAAGTCACCTGCGGCTCCCGCATCCTGACGGGCTTCCGCTCGCTCTACGACGCCACTGTGGTCGCACAGCTGCGGGCCGCCGGGGCGATCTTCATCGGCAAGACCAACTGCGACGAGTTCGCCATGGGGTCGTCGAACGAGAACTCGTACTTCGGCCCGGTGCGCAACCCCCACCAGCCCGACCACGTGCCAGGCGGCTCATCGGGTGGTTCGGCGGCAGCGGTGGCCGCCGGGCTGTGCCATGCAGCCCTCGGCTCAGATACCGGCGGTTCGATCCGGCAGCCCGCCGCATTTTGCGGGGTCGTGGGCCTGAAGCCTACCTACGGGCGCGTCAGCCGGTACGGGCTGGTGGCCTATGCCTCGTCGTTCGACACCGTAGGCCCGCTGGCCCGGTCGGTCGAGGACGTGGCCGCCCTGCTGCACGTGATGGCCGGGGTCGATCCGTCGGATGCCACCAGCGCTCCGGTGCCCGTGCCGGACTACCGGGCGGCCCTGACCGGGAGCGTGCAAGGGCTGAAGGTCGGGTTGCCACGCGAATTCTTCGGCACGGGGCTGGACCCAGCCATCCACACGATGCTCATGGCGCAGGTGGCCCGGTTGCAGGATGCCGGGGCCATCGTAGAGGAGGTTTCACTGCCCCACTCCGAATATGGCATCGCCACCTATTATATATTGACGACCGCTGAAGCCTCCAGCAATCTGGCCCGCTACGACGGGGTACGGTACGGATACCGCGCCGACCTGCAGAACGTCCGCACCCGGCCCCGGCGTTCGGAGTCGCTCCTGACCCAGCTCTACACCCGGACGCGCACCGAAGGGTTTGGCGAGGAGGTCAAGCGCCGGATCATGCTGGGCACCTACGTCCTCTCCGCTGGTTACTACGACGCCTACTATGGCAAGGCCCAGCGCGTCCGTACCCTCATCCGCCAGGACTACGACCGGGCCTTCGAACAGGTGAATGTGTTGCTGACCCCGGCTACCCCCACGCCCGCGTTCCGGGTCGGGGAGAAGCTGGACGACCCGCTGGCGATGTACCTGAACGATGTCTATACCGTCACGGCCAACCTGGCCGGGATTCCGGGGCTGGTCGTACCGATGGGCACCCACCCGAACGGCCTGCCGGTGGGAATACAACTCCTCGGACGGCCCTTCGACGAGGAACGGCTCTTGCAGGTCGGGCACTTCGTCCAGGCTTGATCCAAAGTTGACAGGGGGGCCGTTGGGGTTTTTCCCGCGAATTGTATAACTTGCCCGCCCTGTGATGCGCCCCGACTGCGCACCGCGTGGAGGGCCTCGAACGTTGTAACCTGTCTTGAAACCTGTTCCACACCGGGTATGAGCATTCTCGTTGATCGACACACACGCCTGATCGTCCAGGGCTTCACGGGCAAGGAAGGGTCGTTCCATGCCGAACAGATGATCGCCTACGGTACCCCGCTGGTAGGGGGCGTCACGCCGGGCAAGGGCGGGCAGTTGCACCTGGGCAAGCCGGTCTTCAACACGGTGGCCGATGTGGTGGCGCAGGAAGGGGCCAACACCTCCGTCATTTTCGTCCCCCCGGCCTATGCCGCCGATGCCGTGCTCGAAGCCGCAGACGCCGGGATTCGGGTGATCGTCTGCATCACCGAGGGCATCCCCGCCAACGAAATGATCCCGGTGTACCACTATATCCGGAAGAAAGGAGCGCGACTGATCGGGCCGAACTGCCCCGGTGTACTCACACCCGGTGAGGCGAAGGTGGGCATCATGCCCGCCATGATCTTCACCCCCGGCAGCGTTGGGGTGGTCTCGCGCTCGGGCACGCTCACCTACGAGGCCGTCGACCAGCTCACCCGGCAGGGATTCGGGCAGAGCACCGCCGTGGGCATCGGCGGAGACCCGGTCATCGGCTCCCGCTTCATCGACATCCTGCGGCTGTTCCAGGCCGACGACCAGACCGAAGCGGTGGTGATGATCGGCGAGATCGGCGGGACCGCCGAGGAAGAGGCCGCCGCCTACATCAAGGCGGAGATGACCAAGCCCGTCTTCGTCTTCATCGCAGGCAGTACCGCGCCGCCGGGCCGTCGCATGGGCCACGCCGGGGCCATCATCTCCGGCGGCAAAGGCACCGCGGCGGACAAGTTCGCTGCCCTCGAAGATGCCGGAGCCGTGGTGGTTCGCAACCCCGCCCTTATCGGCACAACCGTCCGGCAGCACCTGGCAATGGCTGGGTGAGGAACCTTGGGATTGCGGATTCTGGGTTTTCCCAAGCCCCGGGTATCCCAAACTAACGGCTAGTAGCGCTCCGCCATTCCCCAAGCTATCCCATCATGCCCAATTTCACCGACGTCCGGTTTGTCATGGGGGCGGCGCGTTGGGAGGGATTGCCCACAGACGGATTGCCAGAAGTGGCCTTCATCGGGCGCTCGAACGTGGGGAAGAGTTCGCTGCTGAACCGGCTGGTGGGGCGGAAGCAACTGGCCCGGACGAGCAGCACCCCCGGCAAGACGCAGCAATTCAACTTCTACCGGGTCGAGGAGCCTGCACTCTACCTCGTCGATGTGCCGGGCTTCGGCTACGCCAAGGTTGCGCAGGCCGAACGGGTGCGCTGGCAACGCTTCATCGGGCGCTACCTCACCGAGCGCCCGACGCTCCGCCTCGTCTTCCACCTCATCGACAGCCGCCACCCCCCGACGGCACTGGACCAGGAGGTACTGCTACGGATGAAGGACAGCCCCGCCGTCGGGGTCATCCTCCTCACCAAGGCCGACAAGCTCTCCGGTAACCGACGTATCCAAAGCGTGAAACAGACGGAAGCCGCCCTGCACAGCCTCGGCCTCGAACGGGCTGTCCTGCTGACCTCAGCAACCGACGGGCGGGGACGGGACGAAATCCTCCAATGGATCGAGACCATCGTGATTGCCAGAGAAAACTAAAAATATAGTCAATTTGACTATATAGTCAAATTGACTATATTCTTTCTTGGATTCGCCTTTCCTCTCCTGTTTAGTATAGCCCCAGCGTATTAACCGGTTCATCACACACCGGGGCCGGGGAACCATTGTAGCTTTTTGGGGAATCCTTATGAAACGTCCTGGGAGTTTATGAGATCGAAAATCCTGATTACGGATGCCGTGGACCCGGTCTGTGTGTCCTTGCTGGAGGCGGCCGGGCTGGAAGCAACGGTGCATCTGAAGCGGACGCCCGAGGAACTGGCAACGCTGGCGGGGGAGGCCGAGGGCTGGATCATCCGTAGCGGCACGCGCATCACCGCCTCGCTGATCGAGGCGGCGCCCCGGCTCAAGGTGATCGCGCGGGCCGGGGTGGGGGTGGATAATGTAGACCTGGAAGCAGCCACCCGGCGGGGGGTGCTGGTCATCAACGCCCCGGACGGTAACACCCTGTCCACGGCCGAGCACACGCTGGCGATGCTGATGGCGGTGTCCCGGCATATCCCCCAGGCCAATGCTTCGCTCGTGGCGGGTCGGTGGGAGCGCAGTCCGTTTACTGGCTCGGAACTGTACGAGAAGACGATTGGCATCATCGGCGTGGGCAAGATCGGGCAGGCGGTGGCCGAGCGGGTGCGGGCCTTCGGCATGACGGTGCTGGGCTACGACCCGGTGCTTTCTCGCGATGTGGCCGAGCGGCTCGGCGTCGAACTCGTCCCGTTGGATGACATCTGGCAGCGGGCGGATTTCATCACGGTGCACACCCCGCTGAACGAGGCCACGCGGGGCCTGCTGGGGCCGGAGACGCTGGCCCGGTGCAAACGGGGTGTGCGCATCATCAACTGCGCCCGGGGGGGCATTGTAGACGAAGCCGCCCTGCTGGAGGCACTCCACAGCGGGCAGGTGGGGGGTGCCGCCCTCGATGTCTATTCGACCGAACCCCCTCCGCCGGGACTGGAAGCCCTGATCCGGCATCCGAAGGTGGTGGCGACGCCGCACATTGCCGCCTCCACCGACGAGGCGCAGGGGAAAGTGGCCGTCCATGTCACCGAGCAACTCATCCATGCCTTGCGGGGCGAGCCGGTCACGAGCGCCGTCAACGGCATGGCCATCCGGATGGCGGCCCACCGGGAAGTACAGCCCTACCTGAAGCTGGCCGAGAAGCTGGGGTTGATGGTGGGGCAACTGGGCGAGGGTACGCTGGAGCGCCTGCTGGTGCGGTGCCAGGGCGACGTGCCGCAGCGGTATGCCGAGGTGCTCACCGTCGCTGCGGTCAAGGGGTTGCTGTCGCTGTTCCAGAGCGGAACCGTCAACCTGGTCAACGCCCCGGTGCTGGCGGCGGCGCACGGCTTGCGGGTGGATACGCAGGTGGCGAACCCCCGCGACACCCCGTATACCAACCTGATCGAGGTGGAACTGACCACGCACGCTGGCAAACAGCAGGCAGGTGGCTCCATCTTTGGCACCGACGACCTGCGCATCGTGCAGATCGACGGCTACCCGCTGGAGGTACGCCCGGAAGGCTGGCTGCTGGTCTACCGCAACATCGACCGTCCGGGGATGCTGGCACAGGTGGGGCGGCTGCTGGCCGAGGCCGAGGTCAACATCGGTGCCCTGGCCCTGGGGCGGACAGAAAAGGGGGCGATGGCCCTCACCGTCATCAGTGTGGACGAGCCGGTGCCCGCTGCTGTGCTGCACGAAATGAACCTGCTGGAGGGCGTGGCAGGCGTTCGGCAACTTTGGGTATGAACCCCCGAAGCCAATTTTTATTCGGTGAAGGCGAAAAACAGCCAAAGAAGCGCTTCCAGCGCCCCTGTAAAATGGGATGCCCTATGGCATGGGGGCTTTATAATCCCTTGACATTGGAAGACAGCCCCTCTATATTCAGTCGCCGAATCAAAAAGTCACTGAACCGAAACAACAAAAGTCGGGTTTGCGCAACCGCTACAGCATTTCCGTCCCACCCGATGTGATGTGGCAGAATCGTGGACGCACCCCCGGGTTGTGATCCCCGGCGATTCTGTCCGATGCTGGCCTTGAGGAGAGGCCCTGTTGCGGCAAGACCGGTTTTTTTGTCCCCCACATTCAGCAAAAACCGCAGGGTTATGTGCCGGAGGTGCTCCGTGTACATAGCTTTCAGCCACACATCCAACCAGAGGAGGTAGCATTATGTTACGTAAATGGGGCACGCTTGCACTGCTGCTGCTCATTACGCCGATGCTGGCTCTCGCCCAGAACACGGGTAAACTGGCAGGTCGCATTCTCGATGGCGAGACGGGCGAACCCTTGCCAGGGGCCAGCGTGGTGATTGTCGGTACGCAGCGCGGCGCCGTCACCAACGTCGATGGCGAGTACTTCGTCATCGGTGTTCCGGTCGGGATTTACGATGTGACGGCCTCGTTCGTCGGATACCAGTCCGAGACGGTGTCGAACGTCGAGATCAACGCCGGATACACGCGTGAGATCAACTTCACCCTCGATCCGGGGACGACCCTGGAGGAGGTGGTGGTCGAGTACGAGCGTCCGCTGATCCAGAAGGACGCCCTCGGCGCGCCGCGTGTAGTAACGGGAGAAGAGATCCAGAACCTGCCGGTGCGCGGGGTTGCCAGCGTGGCAGCCTTGCAATCGGGCGTGGTCAACAACGAAGGGTCCGGCACGCTCAACATCCGCGGTGGTCGTGGCGAGGAAGTCACGTTCTATGTGGATGGGGTCAAGGTGGTGGGCAACCTGGGCGTGGCCCAGGGGTCCGTTGCCGAGCAGGAGATGCTCATCGGCGGGCTGCCGGCCAAGTACGGCGACGCGATGGGCGGCGTGATCTCGGTGACGACCAAGTCCGGCACGCCCAAGTTCTTCGGCTCCCTCGAAGGGATCACCTCGCAGGCCCTCGACGCGTTCGAGTACAACCTGGCCTCGGCCACGCTCGGCGGCCCGATCATCAAGGAGAAGGCGGGCTTCTTCCTGTCGGTCGAGTACCAGGATGTGCTGGACTCCGACCCGCGCGCCGTATCGACGCCGCAGATCAGCGAGAGCCTGCTCAACCGCCTGCTCGCCCAGCCGCAGATCCTGCAGGTCGAGGATGCCAACGGCAACCGCAGCACCATCCCCTTCACGCCGGTGGGGGCCTCCAATGGGGCTACGGTCGGGCTTCCGGTCTCGGCGCTGAACATCCCGGAGGGCAGCTCGGTCGTGTCGTTCAACCCGGCTTCGGCCACCCAATTCCTCAAGGCGAGCGACTTCACCTTCGAGGATGCCAAGCCGAACAACGACAGCAAGGCGTTCGACATCTCCGGCAACATCACGGTCAACCCGTTCAAGCAGGTGCGCCTGCGCGTTGGTGGGCAGTATGCCGACCGCGACTTCAACAACTACAGCATCATCCGCTCGATCTTCAATCCCTTCAACGGCGGTGCGAGCGAGCAGAACACGACGCGGGCGTTTGTCAACTGGACGCATTACCTCTCCGGGAACACGTTCTACCAGCTTCAGGCGGACTGGTCGAATTTCAAGTTCTTCAACCATCATAATGCGTTCTCGAACAACGTGGAAGATGCCCTTTTCTACGGCGACCTCGACCATCCCGCCAACGCCGCTGCGACCCGTTATGCCCTGCTGACTGGGACCTCGGACTTCGACCATGATGGCTTGGTCGACTCGGTCTTCTACACCAACCGGTTCGAGGACGGCACCCTGCCCGGCCTGGGCGCGGTGTTCTCGCAGTATGCCGACATCGGTAGCGCCGGGGTGGGCTATAGCAAGGGCCGTACCGAACAGATCCGGTTCTCGGCCAACGCCACCACCCAGCTCGGGATCCACCAGATTGAGTTCGGCGGCGAGTACGAGCAGCAGACGATGCGCAACTTCGGCGTCAACGGCACGCCGCTGGCCCGCTTTTTCGACGACGGTAACATCGAAGGGGATGCCGACAAGGCGGTCACCAACTGGAACCAGCTCCAGTTCTCGGTGCTCGACGACTTTGCTGGCTACTTCGGGTACAACTACCTTGGCACCGAGGAAGTAGACGACGAGAACCTGAACAGCTTCGTCAACGGCGACGAGAACCAGGTGGGCAGCGCTGCCTTCAACGTGGCCCCGCTCCAGCCGATCTACTATGCGGGCTATATCTCGGACAAGATCGAGTTCCGCGACATCGTGCTCCAGGTGGGCGTCCGCCTCGACCTGTATGACAGCAACCAGCGCGTACTGCGTGACCCCTTCGCCCTGGTGCCCATCAAGCGGGCCGGGGATGTGGGCGGTACCTCCAGCATCATCGGGCGTGACTTCGCGGTCTACTGCGCCAACGCCGACTGCTCCAGCGCCAGCAACATCGTAGGCTTCCGCGACCTCGATGGCATCTTCTACGACAAGAACGGCCAGGTGGTCAGCCCCAGCGCCGTGACGACCGCCGGTAGCGTGGTCGTGGCCGATGGCTTTGCCGCCAACCGTATCTCCGAGGAAGCCTTCGAGGACTTCGAGCCAAAGGTGAACGTGCAGCCGCGCATCGGCGTGACGTTCCCGGTGACGGACCAGGCCCTGTTCTTCGCCCACTACGACGTGCTCTCGCAGCGCCCGACGGTCAACCAGTTCGCCACGCTGCTCAACTACCGCGACCGCCTCCAGGGGTCGGGTGGGCTGGGCAACCCGAACCTGGAGCCGCAGGAAACCATCGAGTACGAACTGGGCTTCCGGCAGCGCCTCGGCAGCAATGCGGCCATCCAGATCGGCGGCTTCTACCGCCAGATCCAGAACCTCATCCAGCTGCGTGCCCTCAAGAACGTGTTCCCGAACAACTACACCACGTGGCAGAACGTGGACTTCGGGACGGTGAAGGGGGCCGAGTTTGAGTTCGACCTGCGCCGCACCAACAACGTGTCGATGAACGTGAACTACACGCTCTCGTTCGCACAAGGCACTGGCTCGGATGCCAACACCACCGGCAACATCTTCTGGCTGCGCGAAGCCTCGCCCTTCGTGCCGAACTTCATCAGCCCGCTGGACTTCGACCGTCGCCATACGGCCAACATCACGCTGGACTATCGCCTCGGTAAGGGCGAAGGCCCGATGGTCTTTGGCGCGACGATCCTAGAGAACTTCGGGGTGAACATCATCGGCTCGTTCAAGAGCGGGCAGCCGTATTCGGCCCTCGTGGCCCCCTACGCCCGGCACTCGCCAGTGCGCCTGACCGGGCTGAAGGGCCAGATCAACGGCAACAACCTGCCCTCGTCCTCGCTGATCAACCTGCGCGTAGACCGCGCCTTCCAGATCACCGACAAGGCCACCGTCACGGCATACGTCTGGGTGCAGAACCTGCTCGACCAGGACAATGTGATCGACGTGTACCAGTTTACCGGTGCACCGGATGAAGACGGGTATCTGGATTCTGCCCTCGGTCTGTCGGAGTTCCCCGTCGGGAGCATCGGGCGGGACTACTACAGTTTCCGCTTGAAGTCGCCGTTCAACTACGGCATTCCGCGCCAGACCCGTGTCGGGCTGCGCCTGAACTTCTAACCACACCGGGGTGAAACGGCCGTCCGGTCCAGTGTCCCACGCTGGACCGGATGGCTGCCCGGAAAGGACCAGAAGTTTCACTCTCAACGATCGATATTCTTCGGAGGTAGCGCGAATGCGAAGCTACAAACGCTCATGGATGCTGCTCCTGCTCCTCTTCCTTGGTCTGCTGGGCACAGCCCCTGT
>CAZLRO010000148.1:0-9542 GCA_964561865.1 uncultured Rhodothermaceae bacterium
TGAGCTCGGCGAGGTCCTTCTTGCCGAGGACCTTGTTGTAGGCCGAGAACGGGATCTCCTCCGGAACGATCTCGGAGAGGAGCGCCCGGCCCACGGTCGTCTCATGGACCTTGCCCTGGACGCGGCAGCGGATCCTGGACTGCAAGCCCACGACGCCGGCGTCGAACGCGAAGTGCGCCTCGATCGGCGAGGCGAAGAGCTTGCCCTCGCCTTTGCCGAACGGCCGCTCGCGGGTCATGTAGTACAGGCCCAGGACGATGTCCTGCGACGGCACGATGATCGGCTTGCCGTTCGCGGGCGAGAGGATGTTGTTCGTGCTCATCATGAGCACGCGCGCTTCCATCTGCGCCTCGATGCTGAGCGGCACGTGCACGGCCATCTGATCGCCGTCGAAGTCGGCGTTGAACGCCGCGCAGACGAGCGGGTGGAGCTGGATGGCCTTGCCCTCGACGAGCACAGGCTGGAAGGCCTGGATGCCGAGGCGGTGCAGCGTAGGAGCACGGTTGAGCAGCACCGGGCGCCCCTCGATCACCTTTTCGAGGATGTCCCAGACCTCCGAGGTGCGGCGGTCTACCACCTTCTTGGCGCTCTTGACCGTCTTGACGATGCCGCGCTCGATCAGCTTGCGGATGATGAACGGCTTGAACAGCTCGACGGCCATCTCCTTGGGCAGGCCACACTGGTGCAGTTCCAGTTCCGGCCCGACGACGATCACCGAGCGGCCTGAATAGTCCACACGCTTGCCGAGCAGGTTCTGGCGGAAGCGACCCTGCTTGCCCTTGAGCATGTCGGAGAGGGACTTGAGGGCACGGTTCGAGTCCGAACGCACGGCGTTGGCCTTGCGGCTGTTGTCGAACAGGCTGTCGACGGCCTCCTGCAACATGCGCTTCTCGTTGCGCAGGATCACCTCCGGCGCCTTGATGTCGATCAAGCGCTTGAGGCGGTTATTGCGGATGATGACGCGGCGGTAGAGGTCGTTCAGGTCGCTTGTGGCAAAGCGCCCCCCTTCGAGTGGGACAAGCGGGCGCAGCTCCGGCGGGATGACCGGGATGACGCGCATCACCATCCATTCGGGACGGTTTTCCATGCTGCGACCTGCCTCGCGGAAGGCCTCCACCACCTGGAGCCGCTTCAGGGCCTCGGCCTTGCGTTGCTGGCTCGTCTCCGTCCGCACCTGGCTCCGCAGACTGTTCGAGAGCTTCGGCAGGTCAATGCGCCGCAGCAACATCTCCACCGCTTCCCCGCCAATCTTGGCGATGAATTTCTCCGGGTCATCGTCATCGAGCCGGCTGTTCTCCGGTGGAATCTGGTCGAGGATGTTGAAATACTCATCCTCGGTCAGCAGCCTGTTCTCCTCCAGGCCGAACCGGGTCGCTATGCCGGGTTGGATGACGATGTAGTTCTCGTAGTAGATGACCTGTTCGAGGTCCTTCGACTTGATGCCCAGCAGGTGCCCGATCTTGTTGGGCAGTGTCTTGAAATACCAGATGTGGACCACTGGCACGCTGAGGGAGATATGGCCCATGCGTTCCCGGCGGACAGCCTTCTGCGTCACCTCGACCCCACACCGGTCGCAGATGATGCCCTTGTAGCGGATCCGCTTGTACTTGCCGCAATGGCACTCCCAGTCCTTGACCGGCCCGAAAATCTTCTCGCAGAACAACCCGTCCTTCTCCGGCTTGAACGACCGGTAGTTGATCGTCTCCGGCTTGAGCACCTCGCCATAGGACCGTTCCAGAATGGCTTCCGGAGACGAGAGGCTGATGGTGATCCCACCGAAGTGTTTCTTGACTTTAGGCGTCTTGTTGTGAAACATGGTGTGATGCGGCTGTTGGCGATTGGCTGCTGGGGGTGGATGGTGGGCCGGTAGCGGTGGCGCTTCTTCCTGCGTAACGTCCTGCGTAACGGCCCCTGGAGAATGACGGTTCTCCTACTCCAGCTTCACTTCGAGTCCGAGCCCCTGGAGTTCACGCACGAGCACGTTGAAACTCTCGGGCGTGCCAGGTTCGGGCATGTTGTCGCCCTTAACGATGCACTCGTAGGCTTTGGAGCGCCCCTGCACGTCGTCGCTCTTGTAGGTGAGCATCTCCTGCAGGACATTTGCGGCCCCGTAGGCATACATGGCCCACACCTCCATCTCGCCGAGGCGCTGGCCGCCGAACTGGGCCTTGCCCCCCAGCGGCTGCTGCGTGATGAGGCTGTAGGGGCCGATGGAACGGGCGTGGATCTTGTCCTCGACCAGGTGACTCAGCTTCATCATGTAGATGTAGCCCACCGTCGTCGTCTGGTCGAAGGCATCGCCGGTGCGCCCGTCGTAGAGCTGGGTACGCCCATCGAGGGAGATGCCGGCCTCGGCCATATAGTGGGCCACATCTCCGTAGGTGGCTCCGTCGAAAATGGGGGTGGCGAACTTGAGGCCGAGCTTCTTGCCTGCCCAGCCGAGCAGGGTCTCGTAGATCTGTCCAAGGTTCATACGGCTGGGCACGCCCAGCGGGTTGAGCACGATATCCACCGGCGTGCCATCTTCCAGGAACGGCATGTCTTCGACCGGCGTGATCTTCGCCACGACCCCCTTGTTGCCGTGCCGACCGGCCATTTTGTCGCCTACCTGAATCTTGCGCTTGCGGGCGATGTAGACCTTTGCCAGCTGGACGATGCCCGGAGGCAGCTCGTCGCCCATCTGCACCTGGTGCTTATCCCGCTTGGCCTCCCCCTGGATGTCCCGGTACACCTTCTCGTAGTTGTGGTAGAGGGTGCGCACCTTGTCGTTGAGGTCCTCATCGGCGACGAAGGGCAGGCGGGGGTTGAGCTTCAGGGGATCGACGGTGCCGGAGAGTTCACGGCTGTAGCGCACGCCGGGCGAGACGAGCACACGGCCCTCCCGGTCCTCCAGCCCGATGGACTCCTGCCCCTCGATCAGCTTCATCAGCTTCGCCCAGAACTTGCGGTTCAGGTCGGCCATGCGGCGGTCGAGGTCGGCGTCGATCCGGGACAGGCGGGTCTGCTCGTTCTTCTTGACGACAGGGTCCACCTTGCGGCGACTGAACAGCTTCGTGTCGATGACCACCCCTTTCATGCCCGGCGGAGCCTTCATCGAGGCGTCTTTCACGTCTCCAGCCTTGTCGCCAAAGATGGCCCGGAGCAGCTTCTCTTCGGGTGTGGGGTCGGTCTCGCCCTTGGGCGTGATCTTGCCGACGATGATGTCGCCAGCGGACACTTCGGCCCCGATGCGGATGATGCCGCGCTCGTCGAGGTCGCGGGTGGCTTCTTCCGAGACGTTCGGGATTTCGCGGGTCAGTTCCTCCTCGCCGCGCTTGGTGTCCCGCACCTGGAGTTCAAACTCCTCGATGTGGACCGAGGTGAACACATCCTCGGCCACGAGGCGTTCCGAGAGGATGATGGCGTCCTCGAAGTTGTACCCACGCCAGGGCATGAAAGCCACGAGCACGTTCTTGCCGAGGGCCAGCTCGCCCTCATCGGTGGAAAAACCTTCCGTGAGTACCGTGCCCGCCTCCACACGCTGCCCGACTTTCACCATCGGCTTCTGGTTGACGCTCGTATCCTGGTTGGTCCGCCGGAACTTCGTGAGGAAGTAGGTCTTGACCGGCTCGTCGAAGGCAAGGTCGGCCTGGGTCTGGCCCTGGTCGTAGCGCACGGTGATCTTCGTGGCATCGACGTAGATGACCACCCCAGGAGCCTCGGCGACGATGACGGCCCGACTGTCCCGCGCCACCCGGCCCTCCAGACCAGTGCCCACAATAGGAGCCTCTGCCCGCAGGAGCGGGACGGCCTGGCGCTGCATGTTCGATCCCATCAGCGCCCGGTTGGCGTCGTCGTGCTCCAGGAACGGAATCAGGCTGGCCGCAGGGGAGACGATCTGGTTAGCCGAGATGTCCATGTATTGGACCTCTTCCGGGCCGACGACTGGGAAGTCACCCTGCTTGCGGCATTTGACGAGCTTGTTGCCGAAGTGACCGTCGGCAGTCAGCGGCTCGTTGGCCTGGGCAATCATCGCATAGTCTTCCTCCTCAGCCGTGAGGAAGTGCAGCTCGTCCGTGACCACTCCATTTTTCACGACGCGGTAGGGCGTCTCGATAAAGCCGAAGGCGTTGACCCGCCCATGGACGCACAGCGACGAGATGAGGCCGATGTTCGGGCCTTCAGGCGTCTCAATCGGGCAGAGGCGGCCATAGTGGGTGTAGTGAACGTCGCGCACCTCAAAGCCCGCACGTTCACGCGTGAGGCCACCGGGACCGAGGGCAGAGAGGCGGCGCTTGTGCGTCAGTTCGGCCAGCGGGTTGGTCTGGTCCATGAACTGGCTGAGCTGGTTCGTGCCGAAGAACGTGTTGATCACACTGGACACGGTGCGGGCATTGACCAGGTCCTGCGGGGTGAAGTTCTCGGCGTCGCGCAGGTTCATCCGCTCCTTGATGGTACGGGCCATGCGGGCCAGTCCCAACGAAAACTGCGCGGCCAGTTGCTCGCCTACGGTCCGGACACGGCGGTTGCCGAGGTGGTCGATATCATCCACCGTGCTCTTGCCGTTCTGGAGCAGGATCAGTTCCCGGATGATCGCCACGATGTCGTTCTTGGTGAGGGTGAGCGTCTCCAGCGACTCATCCAGGCGCATCCGCTTGTTGATGCGGTAGCGGCCTACCTCACCGAGGTCATACCGTTTCTCGCTGAAGAAGAGCCGGTCCAGCACGCCGCGAGCGGTTTCGAGGTCGGGGGCCTCGGTGCCCCGCAGTTGTTCGTAGAGGTACCGGAGGGCCTCTTCCTCTGTATGTGTCGGATCCTTTTTGAGGGTGTTGAGCAGCGTGCTGGTGTCGATGGCCTCCTCTTCCTGCTGCTCTCGCAGACAGAACACGCGCGTCACCCCGGCCTCGTAGAGGATGGCAAAGTCCGCCTCCTTCAGTTCATGACCAGCAGGCAGCACAACCTCTCGGTCGATCCGTTCCCCCAGCAGCTCACCCGTATCCTCATCCACCATCTCCGTCATCTTGTCGATGGTGACCGGGGCGGCGAGCTTCTTGCCGATCACCGCCTGGTACTGATCCCCGGTTTCAACGTCGAAGCCGTCGGCCAGGTCGAACAGGCGGATGATGTCGGCGTCGGTCGAGTATCCCAGTGCCCGCAGCAACGCGGTGACGGGCAGCTTCTTCTTGCGGTCGATATAGGCCCACATCGTGTTGCCCACATCGGTAGAGAACTCGATCCACGAACCCCGGAACGGGATCACACGGGCGCTGTACAGCTCGGTGCCGTTGGGGTGGACGCTCTGCCCGAAGAACACGCCAGGGCTGCGGTGGAGCTGCGACACGACGACGCGCTCGGCCCCGTTGATGATGAACGTCCCCCGCTCGGTCATATACGGCAGGTTGCCCAGGTACACCTCCTGCTCGATGGCCTCCTCAGCCTCATCCTCGTCCTCGTCCTCACGGCTGGAGAGGCGCAGCTTCGCCTTGAGCGGCACCGAGTACGTCAGCCCCTGCGCAATACACTCGTCGATGCCGTGCTTGGGCGCATCGAGGCTATAGTGGATGAACTCCAGCGTGTAGCGCTCGCGGCTGTCCTGGATCGGAAAATGCTCCTCAAAGACCGAATGCAGACCGATGTCTTCGCGCTCCTCAGGGGGCACATCGTCTTGCACAAAGTCACGGAACGATTTGAGTTGGATGTCGAGAAAGTCAGGATAATCCTGGAGCGTGCGAATCCGGGCAAAGCTCTGACGCTCTGCCTGACCGTTCGTGTGTGACATACGTTGCGGGATTCGGGTGGAAGACACGAGGAGAAGGACACGTCGTGCCCTCAGAAAACGGTAGATGTGGGCGCTACATCCATGAATACGAGATGAACAGAACGCCTGAGGTGGGCGAAATCGGATTTACTACGCCCTTTCACCTGCGAGGTTCCAGGAACAAGCCAAGGCCGACCCCGCTTTCCGACGGGATCGGCCCTGGACTGGACGTACCGGGGCGTAGGTACCCGAACGCCTTATTTCAGTTCAACTTCGGCACCGGCGGCGGCCAGTTGCTCGCGCATCTTTTCGGCGTCGGCCTTCGAGACGGCGGCCTTGACGGTGCTGGGAGCGCCGTCTACGAGGTCTTTCGCCTCCTTCAGGCCCAGCCCGGTGATGGCGCGCACTTCCTTGATCACGTTGATCTTGTTCGCGCCGGCGGCCTTGAGGATCACGTCGAATTCGGTCTGCTCCTCGACCGGAGCGGCAGCGCCATCGCCGGAGGCCCCGGCCGGGGCGGCAGCGACAGCCACGGCAGCGGCCGCAGGCTTGATGCCATACTGGGTTTCGAGGACTTTCGCCAGTTCGTTGGCTTCCTTGATGGTCAGGTTGACCAGCTGTTCTGCAAGGGCGTTGATGTCGGCCATGATGGTGTCTTTCTCCTGCAGCGGTCTATGCCCAGGGCTACGCTGCCGATTAAGGGTTATCAAGGTCGGGAGACAAGGGCAGCAGGCCAACAGCCCACCACCTTCTCCTCCCGGAGTTGGTTTTTTTTCCAGGTAAGGAACGGCTCCCCGGACGCGGCAAGACCACTACCGGACGCCGTCGGGTCAGCCTTCGCGTTCGGCCAGGGTCTGCACGGCCCCGGCGAGCGTGCCACCGGGGGCCTGGAGTGCCCCGACGACGTTTGCCATCGGGGACAGCAACAGCGTGATGATCTCGCCGAGAAGGTCTTCCTTGGACTTGAGGGTTGCCAGCACCTCCAGCACGTCCCCATGATAGGCGGCCCCTTCGACGCTGGCCCCTTTCAGCCGGGGCAGTTCGGCCTTGGAGTCTTGCAGGTACTTCTTCAGCACCCGCGCCGGAGTAGATGGCTCCTGGCTGAAGATCACCGCTGTGGGGCCGTTGAGGTGGTCGAACACCTCGTCGTACCCCCCCAGCTGCTGCATTGCCAGGCGCAACAGGGTGTTCTTGACGACCATGAAATCCAGCCCGGCCTCGCGGAGCTTGGTGCGGAGCTGGGTAGACTGCGCCACCGTCATCCCCATGTAGTCGGTGAGGTAGACAGTGGGTTTATTCTTGAGTTTGTCGGCGATCTCTTTGAGCAACACCGCCTTCTGTTCTTTGGTCAATGGCATGGTTTACCTCGCTATCGTCACCCTTCCGGTTGTACCCGGAGGCGGGAATCCGTGGATGTTGCTTACCGGAGGGCGTTGAGCAGTTCGGTCCGGTCGATCGGGATGCCCGGCCCCATTGTCGTCGAGAGGGTGACGGACCGGACGTAGACCCCTTTCGCCGCCGAGGGGCGCAGGCGCAGCACTTCGCGCAGAAACGCCTCGGCGTTCTCCTGGATCTGGTGCGGAGCAAACGAGGCCTTGCCAATGCCGGTATGGAGGCTGCCGAACTTGTCTACGCGGAAGTCGATCTTCCCGGCTTTCACCTGGCGCACGGCCTCGCCGACCTCCATCGTGACGGTGCCGCTCTTGGGGTTGGGCATGAGACCGCGTGGCCCCAGCACCTTACCCAGCCGCCCGACCTTCGCCATCACGTCCGGCGTGGCGATGACCACGTCGAAGTCGGTCCAGCCGTCTTTCTGGATGCGCTCGATCAGGTCGTCCAGGCCCACATGGTCGGCACCGGCCTCGCGGGCTTCAGCGTGTCGGCCCTCGTTGGCAAGCACCAGCACACGCACCGTC
This sequence comes from uncultured Rhodothermaceae bacterium, assembly GCA_964561865.1. Taxonomy (GTDB): domain Bacteria; phylum Bacteroidota; class Rhodothermia; order Rhodothermales; family CAZLRO01; genus CAZLRO01. The sequence goes on from CAZLRO010000148.1 coordinate 7,654, forward strand.
TTGCCCGTGCCATGCGGCAGGGCCACCGTGCCCCGCACCATCTGGTCGGCGTGGCGGGGATCTACCCCCAGCCGCACATCGATGTCGACGGACTCATCGAACTTGGCTCCGGCAGTCTGCTTGAGCAACTGCACGGCCTGGTTCATCGCGAACGGCCCCCCTCCGGCCTGGTCGAGTACGGCCTGGGCAATGCGATAGCGTTTTCCCTTTTTTGCCATGATCGTTTCGATCTGTGCGGTGCAAACGCCTGAAGGAACAAGCTCCCGCATGTGGAAGAAAACGGTTAACGAATAGCTGTTAGCGGCTAGCTATCTCCCGTTGGGGACTTGGACAATCCGAAATCCCAAATCCGCAATCCAAAGTCCTTTACGGCTTCCCGGTCACCTCGATGCCCATCGAGCGGGCAGTGCCAGCTACCATCGAGGCAGCCTGTTCGAGGTCGAACGCATTGAGGTCGGCCATCTTCACTTCGGCGATCTCACGGCACTGCTGCCAGGAGACCTTGCCGACCTTCTTGCGGTTAGGTTCAGCCGAGCCCTTCTCGATCTTTGCAGCCTTGAGCAACAAGACCGGCGCAGGAGGGCTTTTGACGATGAACGTGAAGGATTTGTCGCTGAAGACGGTGATGACCACCGGCAGCACCAGCCCCACCCGATCCTGCGTCGCCGCGTTGAACTGCTTGCAGAACTCCATGATGTTGACGCCCTTCTGGCCGAGCGCCGGGCCGATAGGCGGTGCCGGATTGGCCTGCCCTGCCTTGATTTGCAGCTTGATATAGCCGTCGATCTTCTTTGCCATGATCGTTTGCGGTGCAAACGCCCGCCGAAGCAGGCTCCCGCCTCCTAGGTTTCAAAAGAACAGGTTTTCGGAGGATCCCCCTAATCCTGGTGCTCGACCTGGAGGTAATCCAGTTCGAGCGGGGTCTTGCGTCCAAAGATGGACACCATCACCTTCAGCTTCATCTTGTCCGGATAGACCTCCTCGACGAAGCCGGTGAAGTTGTTGAACGGGCCGTCGATCACCTTAATGGCATCGCCCACCCTGAACGGAATCTCCGGCTGTTCCCCGGCCTCGCGGGCTTCCACCATCTTGCCGAGGATGCGGTCTACCTCGTCCTGACGCAGGGGCGTCGGCCGGTCGCCGGTGGTGAGGAAACCGACAACCGAAGGGACGTTGGCAATCATATGCTGCAACTCGTTGTCGAGCAGCGCATGGATGAGCAGGTAGCCCGGAAAAAAGGTCTTCTCACGGGTGCGTTTCTTCCCGCTCCGCATTTCAAAGACCGTCTCCGTCGGGATCACCACCTCCTGGAGCTTGTCGCCCAGGTTGTGCAGGGCCGCTTCCCGCTCCAGGTAGCCCTTGACCTTCTTCTCATGCCCGGAATAGGTACGCAGCACATACCATCTGAGGACCGTATTAACCTTGATTGCGGGCATAGCAGCGTTCCCGGAAACCGGATTATCGATAGATGAAGTTGAGCAGGCCGCTCACCACCTGATCGTAGCCGAAGATGATGACAGAGATGATCAGCGTGGCGATGAGCGTGAGGGCGGTGTTGGCAACCAGCTGCTCGCGGGTGGGCCAACTCACCTTGCGCATCTCCTTGACCACCTCATCCCCATAGTTCCGCACACCCGCCAGCAGGCCGGGCTTTTCAACCTTGTCCATATACACCTATCGCATGAAACAGACTCGCATGGCACGGGCGGCAGGACTCGAACCCGCAACCTGCGGTTTTGGAGACCGCTGCTCTACCGGTTGAGCTACACCCGTGTTCTGAATGTGGAAGTGAGATGGGGTTGTGGAGCCTGTGACAGCTTCCCTCCAGAGGTTGCCTCAGTCGAGGATTTTGGTCACCACACCGGCACCTACCGTCCGACCCCCCTCCC
>CAZLRO010000149.1:0-9461 GCA_964561865.1 uncultured Rhodothermaceae bacterium
GGACGGGAGAGAAACCCTGGCGTTGTACCGAGAGCAGGAGGGGGTTATCTTGGGCGGCCTCCCGCCGGATCGGCTGTCGAGTGGCACCTTCCCTTTCAGCGACGACCATGCGCATCCCCTTCGAGATCAAGACGGACAGCGACATCGACGAGGCCGCAGGGTTCCTGTACCTGGAAGGCGAATACCTGGTCTTCGAATGGTATATCCTCCACTGGGGCATCTCGAAAGGGGAGACCACCACGGTAAAAGTGGAGCGCGGGGTGATCGACGGGATTCGGGCGGAGCAGCGATGGTGGAAGGATCGGCTCTGGATCGACACGCGGAACCTGGAATTGCTCAAGTCTCTCCCTGGTTCGCACGTCGCGCAGGTGGAACTCCGGACGAAGCGGAAGCACCGGACCGCCGTGGCGGTGTTTGTGCAGGCCGTGCGTCACTGGAAGGAGAGGGCGACCTGATTACCCTGTCCGCCGGGGCTAAACCCAGTCCGTCCCGGCGCCTTAACGGGCTTGTACCCCGATCAGCCACCGGAAGGCGAACGCCTCGCTGCCCACCTCGATCAGGTCCGGGTCGCTGGCCCAGAGGGGGAACTTCGCCACGAGGCGCAGCCCGGAGAGCACGTCGGACTGGGGTCGCCAGCGGTTGAAGACCGGCAGGGCCTGCACGTCGTACCGGAGGCCCAGCCCGGCGTCGTGGCGCAGGTTGTCCAGCGCCAGCCGTCGTTCTCCCAGCGAGGAGGTCCCGAAGGTCGTCCCGGTGCCCGCGAAGACTTCCACGCGCAGGGGCTGGAGCCATTTTTGCTGTGTGAGGGCCGGGGTCACGAGGGTGAGGCTGGCGGCGACCACCTTAGTGCCCAGGGGCGTGCGGCCCACCGTGCGCACCCCGTCCTGCGGGTCGTTGTCGCCCAGCAGGTAGGCCACCGGCCCGGCCATGCCCGGCAACACCAGGTGCTGCTGGTAGGTTGGGTCGTTCGAGAGGGCCAGCAGGCTGCGGAAGGCATCGTGGCGCCAGACCTCCTCGAAAGTGCCAGCTCCCAGGCGGTAGCGCTTGTGGAAGGCCAGGTTATCCGCCCCCAGCCCAACCCGCACGGCGGCGTTGCCGGTGAACATCCCCACCGGCCTGGACGTGCGGGCGTCGAGGGTGAGACGGGCGGCACTCTGGCGCAGGTCCTGGAACGCCGGGCAGGGACGCGCCACGCCCATCTCGTCGCGGCAGGTGAGCAGGTTTCGGAGGGAGCTGCCCGTCTCGACTACGACCTCAAGCAGGTCTTCCCGGCGGGCAATCCGAACACCCGCCCGTGCCGAGAGGAGGTGGTCGCGCAGGAACGGGTTGAAGCCGTCAGGGCGGAGCGCCCGGTCGGTGGGGTTCCACTGGTGCTGTAGGGCCACGCTGAGGCGGCGGTCCGTCCCCCGGTTCAGCCCCGCAAAGCGTCCGAGGCGTTTGGTGAGGAGGAGATCGTTTTCTAGCACCCCCAGGTGCTTGCGGGCGCTGGCCTGAAGGGTGAACTGCGGGCCAAGGGCCGGCACCTGTCCGGTGTAGGCGAGCGCATAGTCGATCCCGTCGGCGAAGGAGACCCCCGTCGGCGTCGGGTCCAGCGATGGGTCCTCGCCCCCGGAGAGGAGCACCTGGGGCCAGAGCTTCAGGGTGAACAGGGCCTGGTGCTGGCCGAACAGGTACGCCCCGCGGGCCTGCATCCCCAGACAGGGGCCGAAATCCTCGGCATAGGCCAGCAGCGGACGGTAGCCCACCCCGTAGCGGAACCAGTCCTGGGCCGGCGGCTTCAGGAACGCCGTGGTGACCGGGAAGCCGGTGGTGTTGTTCAGCCGGTTGTGGTCCGGGGTGTAGCCCAGCGGGTCCACCGCTGCGTGCAGGGCCTGCTGCGGCAGGGTCAGGTCCAGCGTGTAGGCCTCGCTCGTCCAGTACCAGGGGGCCGCCACGATCCAGCCGTCGGGCACCGGCTTGTGGCCTTCGGTGAGGCTGGTCGGGATGTGGACCCACTGCTCGGTGCCGTCGGCCAGGCGCAGCCGCACATCGACGGGCAGGACGGCCTCGTCCTCCCGTTCCAGGGTCAGCGTCGTCTTCCAGCCGTCGGCGCTGCGCCGGGAGGACAGGCCCTCCACCGCATAGTCCAGGCGGCGGGTGGTGTTGGTGAACTGCTCGAAGAACCAGTCCAGTTGCAACCCACTCACGTCCTCGGCTACCTTTTCGACGTCGTAAGGATTGGGGTGGCGGAAGGTGAAGCGGCGCACGTAGGCCCGCAGGAACGCATCGCGCACCGGCTCGGACAGCACATAGGCCATCAGTTCGAGCAGCATCGCCCCGCCGGAGTAGGAGGTGATGCCGAAGGCCGTGTTGGTCTCGAACCAGTCTGCCGGGGTGCTCAGACGGTCGGCCACGCCCGCGTTGTACAGGAACAGCATCCCCAGCACCTCGCCCTGATGGCTGCCGGGGCGTTTCATGACGGCCTCCACCCCCTTCGTCGTCGTCCACTCCGTGAAGCCCTCGTCCATCCAGCTATAGTCGGCCTCATTCGAGCCGAGCATGCCGTAGAACCACTCGTGGGCGGCTTCGTGGGCGGTGACGCCGAGGGGGTTTCCACGCCCGACGATGAAGTTGATCATCGGGTATTCCATTCCGCCATCGCCCGCCTGGGCGACGGTGAACTGCGGCCAGGCGTAGCGCCCCAGCCGTTCGTTGTAGTGCTCGATGATCGTGGGCACCCACTCTTTCATCCGGCTCCAGCCCTGGGCGACGTTTGGCTGGTAAAGGAGGTGGTAAGTGATCCCGCCGCGCTCGATACGCTCGTGGACATAGTCCGGGTCGGCGGCCCAGGCGAAGTCGTGGACGTTTTCGGCGCGGAAGTGCCAGGTCAGCGAATCCGTCGCGGGGGTGGGGACGTCGGCATAGCCATGCCCGATCTGGGCGGCGTTTTGCAGGACGCCGGTGGCTCCGATCTTGTACGTTGCGGGGAGGGTGATGCGCACGTCGAAGGTGCCAAAGACCCCGTAGAACTCCCGCCCGATGTAGGGGTCGGCGTGCCAGCCGCGTGCGTCGTAGGCCGCCATCTTGGGGTACCACTGGCTCATCGAGTAGTCGATGCCCTCGCGGTTGTCGCGCCCGCTGCGGCGGGTCTGGAGGGGCACCTGGCTGTCGAACCGCATCTCGAACACCGTGCGGGCACCCGGCAGGAGGGGCTGTGCCAGCGTGGCCTTCAGGACCGTGTCGTGGACCTCGAACGGGAGGGGCCGTCCGTCCTGGGTAAGGGTCGCAACGCGGTGATAGCCCACCTCGTCCGGCCCCAGGTTGAAGATGCGGGGCACCACCCGTCCGTCCGGGTCGGGCAGGTGGCGGTTCCGCTCGGCCATCATCGACTGGGGCTGGAAGGCGTTGAAATACAGGTGGTAGAAGACGTAGCGCAGCGTGTCGGGGGAATGGTTGGTGTACGTCAGGCGCTGGAACCCCTGCATCTGGTGCCGGTCCGCCTTCAGCGTGATGTCCATTTCATACTGTACCTGCTGTTGCCACACAGGGGAGCCTTGCCCCATCAGGGGGAGGGACAGCCCGCACAGAAGGAGGACGAATGCAAGACGGTACATGGGCATACACACGGGAAAGCGTCGACGGATCAAGGTCAAAATAGCCGGTGGACGCAAGGGCGACAAGCTGCACACAACAAACTACGAACGACCAGCAACAAACCCGAAAGCACCGCTGGCATCAAATTCCGGAATCCGGCCCGGCCGGTCTGCATTACACCAGGCTTCAACGTATCTTTGAAGTGAGACAGGGAGCAAGCCGCTCCACCAACGAGTTTACCGAAACGATGGCTGAATGATGGTTGTATGAACAAGACCGAGATCATCGACCGACTGGCGGTTGGAACAGGGCTGACCCGTGTGGAGACCGAGGCGGTGGTGAACGGGTTGATCAGCCTGCTCAAGTCCGCCTTGCAGAAAGGGGAACGGGTGGACATCCGGGGCTTCGGGGTGTTCGAGGTCCGACACCGTGCCCCCCGTGTGGCCCGCAACCCCCGCACCAACGAGGTCGTGCAGATCGGAGCGCAGTATACCCCGTCGTTCAAACCGTCCGAGGAGTTCCGTCACCTGGTGCATGAGACCCTGCGCAAGCCATGATCGCCCGAACGTGTGAAGAATGTGGTGCCCGTCTGGTGGCAGGGGCTACGGCCTGCGACCTGTGCGGGAGCCTGGTGGATGCCCCCCTGCCTGCGGAGGTGCTGACGGAGGCCGGGCTTGCACCCGACGTATCCCCGGAGACGGCTCCGGCACCGGCAGTGGGGGCCTGTGCTGCCTGTGGCTGGGCGAATCCGCCGGAGGCCCGCTTCTGCAGCCAGTGCGGGACCCGGCTCCCGGCAGCCGTGCCGCCACCCGTCACCGCCCACGCTGCCGACGCCAGTCGCCTGACGGGCCTCGAACGCCCGGTGGCCGTCATCGTGGGGGCTGCAGTGCTGCTCGTCGTGGCGATCTACCTGGTCAACCTCGTCAGCCGCGACCTGGCGGGGAACACCGCCGCAGCCACAACCCCGGCCACGACCGATGCAGCCTCGTTACCTCCGCCCCCCGTCGTGCCCCTCGACCCGGCACTGGCCGCCCGTGCCGACTCGCTGCAACAGGTGATCGCCGGGCTGCAAGGGGCGGAACGGACGGCGAAGCTGCGCGAACTGGTGGCGCTGTACGTGCGCAGCGCCCGCCTCGACCTGGGGGCCGACGTGATGGCCCAACTGGCAAGCACCGAGCAGGACTGGATCGACGCGGGCAACCTGTACTACGACTGGATGGCCCAGCAGACCGACGACAACGCCCGCGCCGCCTTCGCCCGCAAGGCCATCGCCGCCTATCAGCGGGCACTGAACCTCAACCCCGACAACCTGGACGTGCGCACCGACATGGCGATTGCCTACATGTACGACCCGGAAAACCCGATGCAGGCCATCCAGCAAACCAACATGGTGCTCGAGAAGGATTCCACCCACATCCAGGCCAACTTCAACCGGGGCATCCTGTTGATGCAGGTGAACCGGGTCGAGCAGGCGCTGGCCCAGTTCGAGAAGGTGAAACGGCTGGTCAACAACCCCCAGGACCCGGTCTACCAGCGGGCTGCCAACGTGGCCGAGATGATCCGCCGCCAGCAGGTACAGGCGCCTGCGACGCTCCCACCTCCAGGCCTCTGACGTGTCTCCGGTGCTGACCCTGATGCCCGAACGGCTGGCGATCTGTCGGCTGGAGACGGGCGCGCCGCCGCCGGCGTGGGCCTGGCAGGGCCGCTTCTGCGCCGTGACCCGCACCCTCGACGAGCTGTCGGTCGTCTGCGAGGAGGCCCATGTGCCCGCCCACATCCAGCAGGTGCAGGGGTGGCGTGGCTTCCGGTTTCAGGGGCCGCTCGCCTTCTCAATGACGGGCGTGCTCGCGGCAGTGCTACGCCCCCTGGCCGAAGCCGGGATCAGCGTATTTGCCCTGTCCACCTACGACACCGACTACCTGCTCGTCCGGCAGGAACAGCTACCGCATACCTGTACCGTCCTCCGCCAGGCCGGGTATGTGCTGGAGGGGGAAACGCCGGAGACCGCCGACCGGTGATCGGATCAGTGCTCGATCCGTCGCCAGACCTCTTCCAGGTAGACCGTAGGGCCGATGTTGCCGCTGTGGTACCAGAGGGAGTCGCCCTCCAGCCGGTATTTGAACGGCAACGTCTGGTTGATCGCCAGGGTGTCCGAGTGGTACTCGACGATCTCGGTGTAGGTCGAGTCCTGGAGGGTGTAGCGTCCTCCCCCGGCGAAGGCCCCCAGTTCACTCTGGCGACCAAAGGCGAAGTGGGTGGCGGTGAGGATTTTGATCTGTGAGCGGGTGACCTCGATGGTTGTGTCCGGGTTCGTGGTGGTGTAGCGCCCCGATACCATCTCCCAGGCTCCTTCCAGCGGTCCCCTCTGCGGTACGGGCTGGCACGCGGCCAGCAGGATCACCACGAGCCATGAGCAACGCAGGATGCGAAACATGGCAACCTCCAGAGGTGGGTGAGAGACCTTCTCCGGGGCAATATAGGGCATTAATTCTTAAGGATGAAGCCGACAGCCCTTTCGGTAGCACGGTTTTCCGCAGAAAAATGCCGATAGCCCCTACCCGTTTCAGTTGACGAGCGGCTGTTCCACAAGGGCCGACCCGTTGGGGGTGGTCGTCTCGCCCCGCCGGGCCTCCTCCGGCACCTTGAAGAACTCGGAGGGGATCGTGTCGGCCTCCGGCTCCAGCACCAGGTCGAAGACCTCCTGCATCCGCTTGACGTAGGTGATCTTCAACCCCTTGAGGGCCTCCTTCTGGATTTCGTCGATGTCCTTGCGGTTCTTCTCAGGCAGGAGCACCAGCCGGATACCTGCCCGTTTGGCGGCCAGCACCTTCTCCTTGATGCCCCCTACTGGCAAGACCATCCCGCGCAGGGTCACCTCGCCCGTCATGGCGACGGTGTGCCGGACGCGGCGCTGGGTGTAGATGGACGTCAGGGCCGAGAGCATCGCAATGCCCGCCGACGGGCCGTCCTTGGGCACCGCCCCGGCCGGGACGTGGACGTGCAGGTCCCAGTACCGGAAGGCGTCCTGCGGCACGCCGAAGTCCTCGGCATGGGCCTTGAGGTAGGACAATGCCGCCTGCGCCGACTCCTTCATCACCTCGCCCAGTTGCCCGGTGAGGATCATGCGCCCGGTGCCCCGCGAGACCGAGGCTTCGATGAAGAGGATGTCCCCGCCGACGGGGGTCCAGGCCAGGCCAGTAGCCACACCAGGGACCTCGGTGCGCTCGGCCACCTCCGAGTCGAAGCGGCGCGTGCGCAGGTACTCCGGGACGTCCTTCGCAGCGACAGTGGCGGTGGTCACCTCTTCCATCGCCACCTTCTTCGCCACGCCGCGGGCGATGGCCCCGATCATCCGTTCGAGTTGCCGCACGCCGGATTCGCGGGTATAGCCGTCGATGACCAGGCGCAGGGCGTCGTCCGTCAGGGTCAACTGGTGCGGCTGCAACCCGTTGCGCTCGATCTGGCGTGGCACGAGGTACTGTCGGGCAATGTTGCTCTTCTCCTCGAGGGTGTAGCCGGTGATCTCGATCATCTCCATGCGGTCCCGCAGTGGGGCTGGAATCTGGTCGAGGTAGTTGGCCGTGGCGATGAACAGCACCTTCGAGAGGTCGTAGTCCAGTTCCAGGTAGTGGTCGTTGAAGGCGACGTTCTGCTCCGGGTCCAGCACTTCGAGCAGGGCCGAAGAGGGGTCCCCCCGGAAGTCGGAGCCGAGCTTGTCGATCTCGTCGAGCATGAAGACGGGGTTGCCCGTTCCGGCCTTCTTCATGCCCTGGAGGATGCGTCCGGGCAACGCGCCCACGTAGGTCCGCCGATGCCCGCGGATTTCGGCCTCGTCGCGCACCCCGCCCAGGCTCATGCGGACGAACTGGCGGCCCATCGCCCGTGCGATGCTCCTGCCGAGGCTGGTCTTGCCCACGCCAGGCGGCCCGTAAAAGCACAGGATGGGGGCCTTCATGTCGCCCTTGAGCTTGAGCACGGCCAGGTGTTCGAGGATGCGCCGCTTGACCTGTTCCAGTCCGTAGTGGTCCTCGTTGAGGATGTGATCGGCCTCGCGGACGTTGATGTGGTCGTCGGAATACTCACCCCAGGGCAGGTCCAGAATCCAGTCCACGTAGTTGCGCGTGACGGCATAGTCGGGCGAGGCTGGGTTGGTGCGCCCCAGCTTGTCCAGCTCTTTCTCCAGCGTCTTGAGGGCGTGCTCTGGCAGGTGCTTCTTCGCGGCCTTCTCCCGCAGACCCTGCACGTCGGCGCTGCTGCCCTCGCCCTCGCCCAACTCCTCCTGGATGGCCTTCATCTGCTGGCGCAGGTAGTACTCGCGCTGCTGCTGGTCCACGTCGCTCTTGACCTTCGACCGGATCTCCTCGGAGAGTTGCAGCACCTGGATTTCCCGTTGCAGGTGCTGCATGACCAGGTCGGCACGGGCCAGCAGCGGCTGGGTTTCGAGCAGCTCCTGTTTGTCCGGCACCTCGATCTGGAGGTTGGAGGCGATGAAATGGATCAGGAAGGTGGGCGATTCGATGTTCTGGATCGCATAGGCCGCCTCGCTGGGCAGGCTGGGGGAGAGGCTCACGATCTGCACCGCCAGCTCCTTGATCGAGCGGATACGGGCTTCCAGCTCGATGTTGCTGGCCGTGCCTTCTTCCCGGATGCCTTCGACGCGGGCGCGGAAGTACGGCTCGGTCTGTACATATTCGAGGACGCGAAAGCGGCGCTTGCCCTGGATCACAATCGACTTGGACCCGTCCGGCATCTTGATGAGCTTGAGGATGGTCGCCATCGTGCCGTACTGGTAGAGGTCGTCCGGGACGGGGCTTTCCACCTCGCTGCTGCGCTGGGCCACCACGCCGATGAGCCGGTCCCCGTTGAAGGCATCCTTGACCAGCTTCAGCGAGGTGTCGCGCCCGACCGTGATGGGCAGCACCACGCCGGGGTAGAGCACGGTGTTGCGCAGGGCCAGGATGGGCAGGGTGTCGGGCACCCGCGCTGTACTCATCGCCAGCTCTTCGTCCGGGGTTGGGAGTGGGATGCTTTGTTCAGGGTCTTCAGGCAAGAAAAAGCGACGTTCTGTCATACAGCCGGTGCGATCAGGGTTCGATGGTGGGGCGGCAGGCCGTGCGTCCCCTCCGGGGAAACAAGGGTGTGGATACGGAAAAAAGGGGTCTGGATATGGAAAAGGCTTGTTTTCTCGCAGGCACCTTCCCACGCATCCTCTTACCGCCAGGCGGTGGCAGTTGGTTTCAACAAATCCCTTGCCAGGACAGAACGCCTGTCAAGGTGTCGGGTTCAGCAAGCGGGCCAGCGTGGTCTGGAGGTCGATGAGCTTGAAGGGCTTGGACAGGATGGCATTGATCACCCTATCGGGTTGCCCCACCTCGGTGTCGCCAGTGAGCAGGACGATGGGCAGGTCGGCGCGTTGTGCCCGAATGGCCTCGGCCAGTTGCCGTCCGTTCATGTCGGGCATGCCCAGGTCGGTGAAGACCAGGTCGAAGGGAGCTTCGGGCAGGCGGGCCAGGGCCTCCGGCCCCGAGGCCGTCTCGACGACATCGTGGCCGAGCAGGCGCAGGAGCCGGGCCAGGATGGTGCGCACACGCGGGTCGTCGTCCACCACCAGGAGCCGGGCAACCAGGGCAGGGGCTGCTGTCTCCAGCGGGGCCACAGGCGGCACGACCTCCGGGGAACCCAGCAGGTACGGGGGTTGGTGCAGGGTCTCCGGGCGGGGCTGGTCGCCAAAGTTGCCCACGGGGAAGGTGAGGGTGAACGTAGTGCCCTCGCCGAGCCGGGAGGCGACGTAGATGCTGCCGCCATGTTCCTGCACGGTGCCATAGGCCACTGCCAGGCCCATGCCGTTGCCGCGCTCGCCTTTCGTGGTGAACAGCGGCTCGAAGATG
>CAZLRO010000150.1:0-9423 GCA_964561865.1 uncultured Rhodothermaceae bacterium
ACACCCTCCACCTGCGTCCGCCCACTGATGACATCACCCACCCGCACGCCCGTCGTGCGGGTGGGAAACACGCCGTCGGGCGTCGGAAAAGTGGCATTGACGAAGAGCGAGTCGTTGCGAAACTCCAGGCGCGTGGGGACGACAGGCTGGGTGACGAAGCTGTTGGTCATCTCGCCCTTGAGCGTGCCGTCTTCCATCCAGACGCGCAACTGCCCCGGTGCATCGCCGGAAGGCGTGTTTTTCACAACATAGTTCCAGGTGCCCACGATGGCGGGCGGCGGGACGGGCTTGGTGGTGGCACAACCGGCCAGCACCGAAAGCAGAACCGTGAGCAGCAGGCGAGAGGGTTTCATGGGATCCGGGCAAGGTTGAAGCAGACGAACGGTGCCAATCTACGGCAAATGCTTTTTCCGGATACAGCTTCCAGACCGCCAGATGATCTTTTCCGGACGGGACAAATCCAGTACCTTTCGTTGCCTCAAGCCGCAACGCCTTTTTCAGTATCCCCTCACCTCCATGCCTTCCCGTTCGTCCACCCCCCGTACCCGCGAGAACGTGCTGCTGCTGGTGATTGGCCTGGTGGGGGCGGGGGTGTTCTGGCTACTGTTCCCACAGGTGCAGCCGATGGCCCATCTGGGGCTGCGGCTGGACCGGGGACAGGCCTGGCAGGTTGCCAATACTGCCGTCCAGGAGGCAGGACTGCACCCGGAGCAGTACACGCAGCGCAACATGCGCCTGACGGTGCGGGGATCGCTCCTGTCGTTCTACCAGGCCCGTGACATCCCGCCCGACACCCAGGCCCACATCGAAACCTTCGGCCCGCTGGCGTTTTGGGACGTGGTTTACGTCCACCCGGAGACCCGCGAGCAGGTGCTGGTGCAAGTCAGCCGGACGGGCGAGGTGTTCAGGCTGGAGCGCCGTCTGCCGGATGACGTCCAGGGGGCGGCCTTGTCACTGGCCCAGGCCCAGGTGCTTGCGGAGGTATTCCTCCAGGACAGCCTCGGCCTGCGCCTGGCGGACTATGCCCTGGTCAACGCCGAGAGCCAGCAGCAGCCCCGGCGTATCGACCATACGCTGGTCTGGGAACAGGCGTTGCCCGACTCGCTCACGGCCCGCCTGACAATGGTGGTTCAGGGGGATCGGATTGGAACCTGGAGCAAATGGGTGGACCTGCCGGAGGCGTTTCACACCCGCTCGGCGGCTCGCATGGGCACCAGCGACCTGTTTCCGTTCTGGCAGGTCGTCCTGGCGCTGGTGGTCTTCATCGTTGCCCTCATCGTGTTCGCCGTCCGGTTCCGCGCCAGCGAGATCGGAGTGCGCAACGGCCTTGTCGTGGCCCTGGTCACACTGTTGATCCTGGTGGCGTATTTCAGCCTGATCCTCCCATTCATCCGCCATGACGGCCTGGCCGATCCCAACCCCTTCACCCAGTTCAGCCGGCTGGCCGGGATTGGCCTGAACACCCTCTTCATCACGTTGATGCTGTTCTGCGTCTGGAACAGCGGCGAATCGATCTCGCGCGAGGTCTGGCCGGAGAAGCTGCAATCACTCGATGGCCTCTTTGCCCGCCGGTTCTTTTTCCCCGGCCTGGGTCGCGACCTCTTGCACGGCCTCAGCGGCGGCTTCGCCACCCTCGGCACCTGGTACATGCTGGCCCTGGTGTTCCGACAACTGCCCGACGTATGGGCCATCCCCAGTCAGGGAGAACTCTTCACGCTCTCGGCCTACACCCCCGTCGGCATCAATGCCCTTCAAGCCAGCCTCGGCGCGCTTCAGGGCACTGCGTATGCATTCCTTTTCATGCTGCCGTTCCTCAAACGCCGGCTACGCAACACCGGGCTGGCCATGCTCCTGACGCTGATCCCATTTGGCTTCCTCTTTTCCGAGACGACGATCCTGCTGGACCGCTGGGCGGGTGGCCTCGTGAGCATTCTGTCCGGCATTGTGACCTACTCTTTCGCCCTGCGGTACAGCCTGCTGGCCTCGTTCGTGATGCAGCTGGTGGCCGGGATGCTGCCGCTGTCGCTAATGCTGCTCTACCAGCCCAATGTGTATTTCCAGGTCGCAGGTGGCCTCGACCTGGCCTTCGTGCTGGGGCTGCTGGTCTACGGGTACCTGGCCCGGACGCGCGGGGTGGCCCTCGACGAGCAAGCCGTCCAGCCCGCCTATACGCGGTTCATCACCGAGCGGGAACGGCTCAAGCTGGAACTGGACATCGCCCGCAAGGCACAGCTCCGGATGCTGCCCCAGCATATCCCGCAGACCAAAGGGCTGGACATCGCTGCCTTCTGTGAACCCGCCCGCGAGGTGGGTGGCGACTATTTCGACTTCTTCCGGTTCGACGAGCGACGGCTGGGGATTGCGGTGGGCGACGTCTCGGGCAAGGGGATGCCGGCGGCCCTCTACATGACCATGCTCAAGGGCTTCCTCCAGTCGAAGGCCGACGAGACGGTCTCCCCCCGCGACATCCTGATCCACGTCAACCGCAAGTTCCGCCAGAGCGCCGATCCGGGCACGTTTGTCACGCTGTTGTTCGGGGTGATCGACCTGGAGCAGGGCCTGTTCACCTTCGCCCGTGCCGGGCACAATCCGGTGGTGATCTACCGCGCTGACGACCAGTCGCTCTACCTGCTGCAACCGCCGGGGCTGGGGATCGGACTCGAGAGCGGGCGGGTCTTCGACCGGATCATCCGCGAGGAGACGTTCGCCCTCCAGCCGGGCGACACCATCCTGCTCTACACCGACGGCCTGACCGAGGCCCGCAACCCCCAGGGCGAGGAGTTTGGCGAGGACCGCGTGCGGGAATTCGTCCGGACCGGTGCCGACGGCAACGCCGAGCAAGCCCTGCACGCCCTCCGGCATGCGTTCGACAGCTTCGTCGGCAACGCCGAACCCCACGACGACCTGACCTGCATGGTGGTGAAGGTGGTGTGAGGGGGCAGGCGCTGTTCTAAAGAGGAGAGATCGACCACCCCTGACCCCTCCCAGGAGGGGCACTGGATGCGGCCTTTGGCAAGCCCACCCTTCAACCAAAACGAAGGTTATTGTAGGGGCATGCCCTGCCCAAAGCGTAGCCGAAGGCGAAGCGTCCCAGAGACCGAAGACCGTACCAAGCACCCGCTTCCCCCATGCCTCCAGCGGCGTTACAGATCACCTTGCCGGATGGGCGCGGCTATCCCATCGTGTTTGCACCCCTGGCCGAGGTGCCCGCCCGGATGCAGGAGGTGGGGCTGCGCAAGGGGCGGTGCCTGGTGGTGACCGATGCCCACGTAGCCTCCTCCTACCTGAAGCCGCTGGAAACGGCCCTGGAGGTGGCAGGATGGACACCCGCCGCGTTCGTCCTGCCGCCGGGGGAGTCGACCAAGTCGCTCGACCACCTGGCCGCGCTCTACGACTGGGCACTGCCCCTGCACCTAGACCGCAAGACCCCGCTGCTGGCCCTCGGCGGCGGCGTCGTGGGCGACATCGGCGGGTTCGCAGCCGCCACTCTGCTGCGAGGCCTGCCCTTCGTCCAGCTCCCCACCACCCTCATCGCCCAGGTAGACAGTGCCCTCGGCGGCAAGACCGGGGTCAACCACCCGGCGGGCAAGAACCTCATCGGTGCGTTTCATCAGCCCACCCTCGTCTGTGCAGACCTGTCCACCCTGCGTACCCTGCCCGACCGGGAGTGGACGAGCGGCCTGGCCGAAGTCGTCAAGCACGGACTGATTGCAGACGCGGCGTTTGTGGTGTGGCTGGAGGCTCACCTGGGCCAGTTGCTGCGCCGGGACCCGGAAGCCACGCTTCGGATGGTCCCCCGTGCTGCTGCCATCAAAGCCGCCATCGTCAGTGCCGACGAGCGGGAGCAGGGCCAGCGCGCCCTCCTCAACTTCGGCCACACCTTCGGCCATGCCATCGAGAAGGTGGCGGGGTATGGACAGTTTACCCATGGCGAGGCGGTGGCCCTGGGGATGCGGGCCGCCCTGCACCTCTCCCACCACCGTTTTCCCGACTTCGACCTCCCCCGCCTGGACGCCCTCGTCCGGCAACTGCCCGTGCCCGACACCCTGGCTACCCTTCCTCTGCCAGCACTGATGGCCGCCATGCAGGTAGACAAGAAGGCCGAGGCGGGGCAGTTGCGCTTCGTGCTGCTGCGCCAGCCCGGCGAGGCCCGCGTAGAGACCGGCCTCTCCCCCGCTGCCATCACCGCTGCCTGGATTGCCATCCGGAACGGGTGATTTCGACGCAACGTTCAAACCGGGACGACACTTCGCTCCGGAGTCACCTCCGGCCTTTGGGAAAAACGGCCATTTGCTCGTGAGGATGTCGGTGCTAAGGTCGTCTCCGGCGGATCTACCTCCCCTGGTCCCTCCTGTTCTCAAGAGGGGGTTTCGGATTCTCACAAGCACCAAGAACCCAACAGCCAACACCCAATAGCCAATAGCCATCTTCCTCCCCCGTCCGATGCGCTTCCTGTTCCACCTGCCCCGGCACACGGTCCGGCTGTTCTTCTGGGCCGTAGCCCTGGGGGCCGTGCTGTTCTTGGCGCTGACCCGGACGGAGGTGGGACGCGACGCCTTGCGCCAGCAGATCGAACAGCAGTTTGCCGAGGCGTATGCCGGGCGTCTGGAGATGGAGCAACTCACCGGTAACCTGGTTGGGAGCCTGTTTGCCCACGGGGTGCGTCTGTATGACCCGGCAGGCAACCTGGTGTTGCAGGTGGACCGTGTGGCCGCCCACCCGCGCTGGCGGGATCTGTTTCGGCAACGGATCACCCTCGCCAGGCTCACCTTGCAGCACCCTGTGCTGACGCTCGTGCAGGACAGCAGCGGGGCGTGGAACCTGGCCGCTGCCTTCCGCGACCGCGCCCCCGACATCACCCGTGCTCCCGCCCGCTGGTCGTTCAACGCCACCCGTTTGCACATCCAGAACGGAGTGCTCCGTACCCGCAGTGCCGCCGCCCGCCCCGCGGTCATCGCCGATGGACAGGTGTTCGACTTCTTCCAGGCCGAACTGCACACGATCCAGGCTAGCCTGGGCCTCGACTGGCAGCCGCAGTTCCGGCAGATCGACGTCAACTGGCTGGCGGCGGGGCTGGCCGACCCGGCCTTCGCCCTCGACGGCGTACAGGGACAACTGGTGCTCTTCCCCGACAGCCTGGCCCTGAACGACCTGAACCTGCGAGCAGGGCAGACCCAGTTGCGCCTCGACGCCTCGCTCGGCGGCCTCGCCACCCTGCGGACCGACGACAGCACCGGCGGGGCGTTCGACCTGACGCTGCGGCCCAGCACCCTCGACGCCGATGTCCTGCGCCGTCTCGTCCCGGCCCTGCCCCTGGCCGGGGTGCTACAACTGGAGACCCATATACAGGGACGGCTGGACCAGATCGCCGTCGAGGACTTCACCCTGCAAACGGGTGCGACCCGCCTGGCGGGCCAGGGCACGTTTACCCGCACCGCCGACGCCCTCGCCTTCACCCTGTCGCTGCCCGACAGCCGGGCCTTGGGCACGGACCTGCGCCGCGCCCTGCCGACTGTGCCCTGGCCGCCCGGTGCCTTGCCGGACAGCCTGCACTTCGCCCTGAAGGCGCAGGGGCGTCTCCCCCGAACGTCCGGACTGGCCGGGCTGTATGTTGCTGCCGAGGGGGAGGCCCGTAGCGAACTCGGCCATGTGGCGGGCACGGCCACCGTGCAGCATCCGGGCCAGGTGCTGGCCTGGACGGCTGCACTACAGTTCGACCGCCTGGACACCGGGCGGCTCTCCGGGCAGGAACCGCTGGCAGGCCGCTGGAACGGTCGCCTGGAGGTCGAGGGCAGCGGGCAATCGCTGGAGGAGATCGACGGCACGCTCGACCTGCGCCTTGGCCCTTCGACGCTGGCCCAGCGGCGCATCGACTCGCTGCACGTGCAGAGCACCTTCCATGCCGCCCTGCTCGAAGGCACCGTCCTGCTCCGGCAGCAGGGCGGGGTGCTCGCCACTACGGCCCAGCTGGACCTGCGCGAACCCCTTCCCACCTACCATTTCGACGGCACGACCCAGGACCTGGACCTGGGGCCGCTGCTGCGCCGCGACTCCCTCACCACCCGCCTCACCACCCGGTTCACCCTCGCCGGGCAGGGAACCACCCTCACCGACTGGGCGGGCGACGCCACCGTGTTTGTGGACGAGGGATTCTGGCAGTACGGCGCGGACCAGCGGCAGCTCTCGCCCCACCAGATCACCCTTTCCGCTGGCCCCACCGCAGCGGGACAGGCGCAGGTGCGCATTGGCGGCGACGTGCTCACGCTCCAGTTGACCGGGGATGCCCGTCCCGAATCCCTACTCCGGCTGACCCGGCACTGGGTGGCAGCGTTTCAGCGGGAGATGGACCGGATGGATGCGCACCGCCACGCCCAGGTCCTCCCCTCCGACAGCATTTCCTTCCCCTCAACAGCATCCCTGACTGCCGCGCCCCTTCCTGCAAACGAGCCACCCCTGGCCCTGGAAGGCACGCTGCACATCCACCGTCCCGATGTGCTGGCGACCCTCCTGCCCATGCTGCCGGTCCAGTTGCCAGGCCTTGCCACCCGGTTCCACCTCCTGGCCGACACCCGGACGCTGGACCTCTCCGGCACCCTGCAAGGGGATGTATTCACCCCACCACTACAAGCCCATCGGGTGCGGGGGGATTGGCACGGACGGGTCTCGCTGGACGGCCCGATGGCCCAGACGGCGCAGGCCACGCTGAAGGTATGGGCCGACTCGATCCGCCTCGGCACGCAGCAGGTACACACCCCTGTCCTGGACCTGCAACTGGGAGACCGGCACGGCACGCTGAACCTGACGACCACGCCGGACGGCCCGGTGGGGCTGTCTCGCCTCGCCACGACGTTCGATCTGCTGCCCGACCGCCTGCGCCTGCACCTGGACAGCCTGCGCCTGCACCTGGGCCAGGACACCTGGTCGAACCCGGACCGCCCTGCCCTCGACCTGTTTGCCGATGTCCTGGTGATCCCGGACCTGCGCCTGGAGCAGCAGGCCCGGCCAGACGCTCCGCCACAACGGCTGCGCCTGCAAGGCATCCTCTCCCCCCATCCCCAGGACACCCTGTTTGCCGAGGTGAACGCCCTGGCGCTTGGCCCACTCGCCGACCTGCTGCTCCGCAAGACCCGGCTCGACGGCAGCCTCAACGGCCAGCTCGCCTTCACCGGCATCGGCCGCCAGCCTGAACTGACCGGGCAACTCTTCGTCCGGGCCTTCGCCCTCGACCAGCGGATCCTCGGCGACCTCGTGGTCACCAGCGCCTATGTGCCCGGCGAGCCAGAGGTGGGACTGGCCCTCACCCTCTCTCCCACCACGGACAAGGCCGAAGCTTACGCTGTCGTCGAAAACCAGCTCCGCCTTGGCGGCACCTTCCGCCTGCCCGCCACCGACCCCGCTAGCGGCCTGCGCGACGACGGCATGCTCGACCTGCGCCTGCAAGCCACCCGGGCCGACCTCTTCTTCTTCGACTACATCATCCCCGGCGTCCTGACCGATATCCGGGGCTACCTGGCCGGGCAGGGCACCATCCGCGGCACCTTCCGCCGGCCTGTCTTCGGCGCGGAACTCACCGCCCATGACGGCGCCTTCCGCATCCCGGAGTTCAACCTGGACTACACCCTCGAAGGCGAGGTGAAGGTCGATGCCGAGGGCGTGCGCCTCCAGGAAGCACGGGTCCGCGACGACACTGGAGGGCAGGCCCACCTGCGCGGGGATGTGCTCTTCAACGATTACCGGTTCTTCACCTTCAACCTGGCGGGCACCCTCGACCGGTTCCGGATTATGAACGTAGCCCGGTCGGACGACCTGCCGTTCTACGGACATATATGGGCCAGCGGCGACGCCACGCTCACCGGCCCCCTCAACGCCGCCCTGCTGCGCAGTCCCAACGCCGTCACCACGCCGGAGAGCGAGATTTTCATCCCCGTCGTCGAGACGGCCAGTGGCACCGACCGCAGCTTCATCCTGTTTGCCGACTCCACCGGCAACGTGCCCGACCTGCAACGCTTCACCCGGCGGGCCAACGTGCTGGCCGGACGGCCCCAGGGCGAGCGGCTCTTCCTCGACGGCCTCGACCTCGAACTGAACCTCCATGCTCCCCCCGGCTCCACGCTCCACCTCGTCATCGACCCCCTGCTCGGCGACGTCATCAACGCCGTCGGGAGCGGGCGCGTCCAGATCAGCCGCGACGAGGGCGACTTCTTCACCAACGGCCAGATCGACATCGCCAGCGGCGACTACCTCTTCACGGCCACCGAGGTGTTCTACCGGCGCTTCCTCCTCGACCCCGGCGGCACCATCACCTGGGACGGCGACCCCATCAACGCCCTGCTCAACATCCCGGCGACCTACCGCACCCGCGCCTCCACGGCCGGGCTGCCCATCTCGCAGAACGACCAGACCCTCATCCCCCTTCTCGTCAACCTCGACATCCAGGGGCGCGTGTATTCGCCGGAAGTCAGCCTCCGCCTTATGATCGACCGGCAGAACCTCACCGAAGGCGTGCTCAACGACTACCAGGCCATCGAGACTGTCCTCAACCAGCCCGAACGCGCCGCTGAATACGCCACGAGCGTGCTGCTGACCAACTCCTTTCGCTTGACCACCGAGAGCCTCTCCCCAGAAACCGGCGGCGACCTGGCCTTCCATTCGGTCTCACAGATCGTTGCCAGCCAGATCAACCGCTTCCTGAGCGCTACCATCCCCAACCTCGACCTCAACTTCGGCCTGCAAGGACAGAGCACGCAGGACCTGGACGTCACCTACGGCGTGGCGCTCCGCCTGCTCGATGAACGGCTCATCATCCGGGGCGAGGGGGTCTATACCGGGGCCAACGCCAGCGCCGGGGCGGCCCAGCCCGACCTCCAGGGCGAGTTCACGGTCGAGGTCAAGCTCAACCCCCGCGTCTCCGTACAGGTGTTCTACCGCCGCGAAGGCGACGTGCTGGCCGAAAACACCGCCCTGACCAACACCACCGGGGCCGGCATCTCCTACCAGACCGAGTTTCCCACCTGGCGCAGCTTCCTCCACCGCCTCTTCGGCTGGATGCGACCAGACCGGGAAACCGTGAGCCGGAGATGATGGATTGCGGATCTCGGAGTGCAGATCTCGGATTTGAGCTTGTAGGTGCCGCCTTTCCTCCGTGTCATTGCGAGGAGCGTAGCGACGGGGCAATCTCGACAGCGAATCAGGAACTATAGTCAATTTGACTATAGTTCCTTCTGGGGCGAATGGGGCAATCTCGACGGCGAGGGCTGTTTCAATGCTGCTGCCAGGTGGAAAGGGCGAGATCACGCCTATCTTCACCAAGTACAAAGCACCAAGCGCCTAATTCTCCTATGCCTTCTCGCCCTGAAATTCGTCTGGCCGTGATAAAACTGCTCCGGAACCACGGCACCAAAGCTTTTCGCCCGAAGGCGCTGG
>CAZLRO010000151.1:0-8820 GCA_964561865.1 uncultured Rhodothermaceae bacterium
GGGCAAGCGGGAAGCCCTCGACCGGAAGCTGCACCGTCCGTTCATGCAGGAGCAGAGTCCATTTGTAGCCTTCAAGGCCCATTTCGAGGGCCTCGACCTCGGCGACGGGATCGAACTGCATGCTTTCCCGGGGGGCTATTGCGGCCTCTCGCCCATCGAGGGCGGACGGGTGAATGCTTGCTGGATTGCCCATCGGACGGTGTTGCAGGCCGATGGCGGGCGTCCGGAGGCCATGATGGCAGGGGCGTTTCAGCAGAACCCGGCCCTGGCCGAGCGCCTCGACCGGTTGCAGCGGGTCACCGGCTTCTGCGCGGTCAGCCAGGTGCGGTTTGCCCGGAAAGAGACGTTCTGCGGAGACCTGTGCCTGCTGGGAGATGCTGCCGGGACCATCGCCCCGCTCTGTGGCGACGGCATGGCGATGGCACTCCGCTCGGCTGAGCTGGCGGCCCCGCTGGCCTTGGCCTACCTCGACGGGCGGCACACGTCCGAAGCCTTCCGCCAGCACTACACCCAGGCGTGGGCGGCAGCGTTCACGCTCCGCCTGCGGCTGGGGCGGTGGCTCCACTATGGCTATATTCACCCCTTGCTGGCCGGATGGGCACTCCGGGCCTTGCGCCAGGTGCCCGGCGTGGGCCACTGGCTGATCCGGAAAACACGGGGCTAGACCGATGCGATACCACTGGATGCTGGGATGGGCCTGCTGCTGGCCCGGACTGCTGGCTGCACAGCCGAGCGACGACCCCATCCGGTTCGTCCGCTGGATGGGGCAGGATGGCCGTGCCCTCGTCGAGGCCATCGCCTCCCCCCGCACGCTCTATGCCGGTGGGGCCAGCGCCGTGCTGCTGGCCTTGCACCCGCTCGACCGCCGGCTCAACGAGCAGACTGCCGGGCTGGAAGAGGGGCTGTTCCTGCAGGTGGCCGAAGAACTGGGCAACGCAAAGGCCATCCGCCCGATGGCTGTCCTGGTGGTGTTCGGAGCGTTGATGAGTGGAGAGCACCGGGTGCAGGATGCGGCCTTCACCTCGCTGGAGGCGGTGGTCTATGCCAACCTGATGACCAACACGCTGAAGCTGCTCTACGGGCGAGCACGTCCGTACCAGGAAGAGGGGGCCGATGTACTGGTGCCGTTTTCGGGCAACTCCTCCTTCCCTTCCGGCCACGCCACGACGGCGTTTGCCCTGATCACCCCCTGGGTGGTCTACTTCCCGCACTATGGCACGGCGGTCCTGTATGGTCTGGCCGGGGTGGCGGCGTTCACCCGGATGATGAGCAACGTCCACTGGTTCACCGACGTGGTGGCCGGGGCAGCCCTGGGCACCACCACCGCCTACTGGCTCAGCCGCCGCCACCAGCAGGCAACGGCGGGGCGGGTGCAGGTACGCCCGGTCGTGGGCGTCGCCAGGGTAGGGGTAGCCGCACAGTTTTGAAGAGCGACGCTCTCACACATGGCGCTCGGCATGGTAGCTCGAACGCACGAGCGGCCCGCTCTCCACGTGCCCGATCCCCTTGGCCTCCCCCTGCTCCTTGTACCAGCGGAACACGTCCGGGTGGATGAACGCCTCGACGGGCAAGTGCATCTTCGTGGGCTGGAGGTACTGGCCGATGGTCATCACGTCGAGGCCGATTCGGACGAAGTCGTCCATGAGCGCGAGCACCTCCTCTTCGGTCTCACCCAGGCCCACCATGATGCCGCTCTTGGTACGCAGGCCCTGCTCCTTGGCGAGGCGCAGCACCTCCAGCGAGCGCTGGTAGTGGGCCTGCGGACGGACGCGGCGGTACAGGCGCGGCACCGTCTCGACGTTGTGGTTGAGCAGTTCCGGACGGGCATCGAGCACCAGTTGGAGCGCGTCCCACTGGCCGCGGAAGTCCGGGATGAGCACTTCTACCGTGCAGCCTGGCTGGTACTGTCGGATGAGACGGATGGTCTCGGCGAAGATGGGGGCGCCGCCGTCATCCCGCTCGTCCCGGTTCACACTCGTCACCACTGCATGGCGCAGACCCATGAGCCGGACGGCCTCGGCCACGCGGCGCGGCTCGTCCCAGTCCAGCCCCGCCTCCGGGCGACCGGTGAGCACGGCGCAGAACCCGCAACTGCGGGTGCAGACGTTGCCCAGGATCATGAACGTGGCCGTCCCTGCCGTCCAGCACTCGCCCATGTTCGGGCAACGGGCACTCTGGCAAACGGTGTGCAGCCGATGCGTATCGATGATCTGGACAAGGCGCTGGTAGCTCTCGCCGTAGGGTAGCTTCACGCGCAGCCAGTCCGGGCGCTGCCCGCGTCCAAGGGCGGCCATAGGGGCTTCGACCACAGGCAGTTCGAAGAAACCGTGATCTCCGTCGCCCGCAGGCAGCAGGGGTTCTTTCCGAACTGTCGAAAGCGTAATTTCTCCGGGCTTTAATGGGCCAGACACCCCTGCGGGTGTCGTGGAGGAGGTCGGTGCAGGATCAGCCATGAAGATACAGGCGTTGGCACGTGGCGGGCGGCACATCGACCGGGACGGCTGCCCCGCACACAGGGAAAGCAACTCCCCCGGCAACCCGGCAAGCGCCTGAATGATCCCGCCGGACGCATCCTGCCCCCGTGAAGATTCTTTCAGAAAATGTCCTCTGCGCCAAGAAGCGCTTTTTCCCTACAGGTGACCTATGCAAGTGATCGAAACGCCCCAGACGGTTGCGCCCACCCAGGTTCATGCCACCCTCCGCAAACACATGCTCGCGGACGGGATGGAGATGGTGCTGGACCTGGCCCGCAGCCAGGGGGTGTACCTCTATGATGCCCTCTCCGGACGCCGGCTGCTGGACTTCTTCGGCTTCTTCGCCACCAATGCCCTCGGCATGAACCATCCGAAGCTGGCCGGCGATGCCGCCTTCATGCAGCGCCTGACCGAGGCTGCCCTGAACAACATCACCAACTCGGATGTCTACACCCCCCACATGGCGCGGTTCGTGCAGACCTTCAGCCGGGTGGGGATTCCGGACTACCTGAAGTATGCCTTCTTCGTGGCCGGGGGAACGCTGGCCGTGGAGAATGCCCTCAAGACGGCGTTCGACTGGAAAGTGCGCAAAAACTTCCACAAGGGCTATCGCCGCGAAGTCGGGCACCAGGCGATGCACTTCGACCAGGCCTTCCACGGGCGCAGTGGCTATGCCATCAGCATGACCAACACTGCCGACCCGCGCAAGACCGCCCACTTCCCCAAGTTCGACTGGCCGCGCGTCTCCAACCCGATGATCCACTTCCCTCTGACTGAGGAGCGGGTGGAAGACCTCATTCGTCGGGAACACCTGGCCCTGGCCCAGGCCAAGCAATTCTTCCTCGAACGCAAGGACGATATCGCCTGCATCATCATCGAGCCGATTCAGGGGGAGGGCGGCGACAACCACTTCCGGCCCGAGTTCCTCAACGCCCTGCGCGACCTGGCCCATGAAAACGATGCGCTCTTCATCTGCGACGAGGTCCAGGCCGGGGTGGGCATCACCGGGGCGTTCTGGGCACACCAGGCCATCGGCGTGCAGCCCGATATCATGGCCTTCGGCAAGAAAACGCAGGTCTGTGGCCTCCTCGCCGGACCAAAACTCGACGAGATCGACGACCATGTGTTCCGCATCGCCAGCCGCATCAACTCCACCTGGGGCGGCAACCTCGTGGACATGGTGCGCTTCGACCGCATCCTGGAGGTGATCGAGGAAGACCACCTGCTCGACCATGTGCAGCACGCGGGGGCGCACCTGCAACAGCGCCTGCACGCACTGGCCGCCGAAATCCCACATGTGACCAACGTGCGTGGGCGGGGCCTCATGTGTGCCCTCGACCTGCCCTGTGCCGGCTTCCGCGACCGCGTCCGCAAGGTGGCTTACCAGCATGGACTGGTGCTGCTCGGCTGTGGGCGGCGCTCGCTCCGCTTCCGCTCCCCGCTCACCATCACGTCCGCCGAGATCGACGAGGGCATGGAGATGCTCGCCGCTGCCATCCGTCAGACCGCAGCCGAAGGTGCCCCCCACCACGAACGGTAGAGAAAATACGCAGAAATTATAGTCAAATTGACGATATCGTCAATTTGACTATAATTCAAGAAAGGGGATCGTGGGTTTTCCCAAGCTCCCAATAGCCAATAGCCAACAGCTATTTTCTCACCACCCGCTGCGTGGCGCTGGCCCCTGCCGTCTGAAACCGCACGAGGTACAACCCACGGGCGACGGCGGTGTTGGTGGCGTCGCGCCCGTCCCAGACGAGCGGGTGGATCCCCGCCGGGAAGTCCCGGTCGGCCAGCACGCGGACGACCCGGCCCAGCAAGTCCACCACTTCGGCCCGCACCGGGCCGGGACGGGCCATTTGTACGGTGAAGGTGGTGGTGGTGGTGAAGGGGTTGGGATAGCCGGGCATGAGTTGGAAGGCATCTGCTGGCCGTTCGCTGGTTTCTGTGGCCACCGGGTTTGTCGGGCCTTTGAAGGCATAGAAGGTGGGTGTGGTACCTTCCGGGATAACACCGGGTTCATAAATGGCCGTGTAGACCGGGTCGGAGGAGCCATTGCCCACCGAGCTGCCCACGTACAGCCCCCCGTCCGGGCCGATGGCCGGGTGGTTCCACTCGATATGACCCGCCACGACCTCATTCCATAGCCGGGTGAACCGGGCGTTGGTGGCGTCGTAGGTGACGGCGAACACCTGTCCGTCTACCGGCGTGGAGGCGAAGGGGCCTACGTAATGCCCGCGCACGCCGAAGTAGACGATCCCGTCGGCGCCGATGGCTGGGGAGTTGATGCTGCCGACGGCTTCCGGCACATCGTCCGAAGGGTCATAGGCGGCCAGCACCGTCCCGGTGGCCGGATGGACGGCATAGAGTTGCCCCTCTTCCTTGAAGTTGGAGAAGAGCGCGCCGTTGTTGGCGGTGGTGACGTAGAGGCGGGTGGTCTGCCCTGCTTCTTCGCGCAAGGCGATCCCCAGGACAAATTGTGCCCCGTCGGACAGGACCACCGGGTCCCATTTCATCATGGCCGTAGTGCCCGTGTCGGTGAAGGCCAGCAGCAGGGGGATGGGAGCATTGGTGGTGGCGTCGGTGAAGTACCCGCCCACGTAGACGGTGCCATCGCTGCCTACGGCCAGCGTGGTGGTCCACACCGGGCGGCCTTGCCAGGTCAGCGGCAATTCCCACTTCCGCCGTTCAGTATCCGGGAGGACGGTCGTGGGCAGGCGGTGCAGGGCCAGGAGCAGAGCAGGTTCGGCCTGGGCGTCGTCGAGGAAGCCGCTGAAGTACAGCGTGCTGGCGTCCGGACTCAGCGCCGGAGAAGCAAACTGCCGGTGGGTGAGGGACTGGTCGGTCGGGTAGCGCCATTGCAGCGTGCTGTCCGGGTTGATGGCATAGACTGCGTTGGTTTCATACGGGCCTTCTCCCCAGGTGCCGAAGTAAACCGTCCCGTCCGGCCCCACGAGCGGCGCGGTGACGATCTCCCCACCGCCGTCCGGGTCGTCGGGCAAGGCCGGGTTGAAGGTCCGGTAGCGCCATCGGATGGTGCCTGCATCGGGATCGAGGGCGAACAGCCGTCCGTCGCCGCGCCCGACGTAGAGGGTGTTGCGGTCGGCATCGCAGGCGGGCTGGCCTTCCACCGTGCCGTTGTAGAACGTGACCAGCCAGGGGGAGAAGCCGCAGAAGAGCAGGTCGTTGGTGGTGCGGACACGCCCGGCGTATTCGTAGCAGCGGGCCACCAGGTCGAGGGGCAGCACACCGTCGCCCCAGCGGGGCTGGCCTGACAGGTCCAGGCCGTAGACCTTGCCGTCGGCCTTGTCCCAGAACCGCACGTCCCGCCCCAGCACGTCGGTGCGCGACAGGCCCCAGGAGCCGAAGAATACCCCGTCGTCCGTGACCGTCGCGCCGATGTTCAATTCGTAGCCCGCCACCGCCTGGTACTGCCACGACGGCGACGCCTCCACCGAGACCGGGCCGTTGACACGGCTTTGGCCGGTGCGCCGCGTGTCGTGGGCCTTCATGGGCCAGGGATCTCCCTGGGCCTGAATCCTCCCTGCCAGCAACAACCCTCCCACAACCAGACCCAGACAGCGCGTAACCCTTTGCATACAGCACCTCCCGGTAGGAACGGTGAACATAGTCTTTGTGTGGTCAGGTCGAAAAAATACGTCGGTTTACGTCCGGATCACACAGGCTTCAGTTTTTTGGATGTAGCCGATGCTATAGGAAGTCCGGAGCCGTTCGCTCACCCATCTCCGGTGCCGGATCACCGTTCCCCTGGCGGGGATCATTTTTCCAGTTCATTGGAAAATCATCCCCAAATGCGTAAAATACACCGTCACTACAAGCATAGGAGATCACCTCTGAGGCCTGCTGTTTCCTGAGCAAAAACAAGGGTGAATACGGTGAATCGTAACATGCGTGCCGGGCTGCCAGGGCACCAGAAGACGGTTACGGTTATTGGCTGGATGGGGATGTGGTGGGCGATGCTGGCGATGACCGTAGTGGGGCAACCCCGTCAGTTCAACGAAGGGGGGGTGCCGGCACCTGCTGGCCCGAACCGGGTGCTGTGGGTCAACGGCTATACCCCCAACCAGCCCCTGACGCCAGTCGTCTATGACCTCCGGGCGGAGGCAGCTACCCGGACGGCGATGCAAGCCCTGGGGGCCGGGCTGGATTCCGGGCCGCGTGTCCCCAAGCGGATGCAGTTTCCTGGCCCTACCCTCGCCCGTTCGATCCTGGAGACGCCCCCCGTGTCGAAACAGGCGGCGGCGCAACAGGCACTAGTGGGACCATCGACGGGCTTCGAGGCCCAAGGGTATGACGACAACGGGCAACTGACCGGGTTCGCCTTTATCCCGCCCGACCCCAATGCTGCCGTAGGGCTGGCGCACGTCGTGGTGACCAACAACGTCACCATTGCCGCCTACGACAAGCAGGGCAACCCGGAGCCGGGCCTGCCACTGCAGACGCTCCAGAGCTTCTTCGGGGGCACCCACACCTTTACCTTCGACCCGAAAGCCCTCTACGACCCTTTCGCAGACCGATACCTCGTGCTGACACTGGAACTGGTGTCGCGAGCGCAGGGCGCACCGATCAATGCCTCTGTCATCCATCTGGCGGCTTCACCTTCGGGCACACCCGTCGGCACCTGGAACGCCGCCGCCCTCAATGCCCGCCTCGGTGGCAACTGGTGCGACTTCCCCGGCCTGGCCGTGGACGAGGAGGCAATCTACATCACCTGCAACTACTTCTCGTTCTCGAACTCCACGTTCCAGTCCAGCCGCCTCTTCGTGATCGATAAGGCGGCCCTTTACGCGGGTACCCTTGCCCAGGACGACGTGTCGGTCTTCGACCCGGCGATGGCGGCAGGGACTGACGGTCTGTGCGACTTCGGGTTCCAGCCTGCCCAGGTGCATACAGTCCCGGACGGCAAGGTGGGAACGTGGCTCGTGGCCTTCTCCGGGTGCAGCAGTCCCAACGGCCAGCACCTGCACATCATCCGGGTGAGCAACCCGCTGCTGGGCGAGCAGGCTGCGTTCACGGCATGGTTCCCTGAACTCGGCTCCCTTTGCGCCACAGGTTCACTTTGCGTGCCGCCGGATGCCCCCCAGTTGAACTCGGGGGCACTCGTCTCCACGAACGACGCCCGCACACTCGACGCCGAATGGCGTAACCACCACCTCTGGGTAGCCGCCTCCATCAACCCGGCCAGCGGAAACGACGCAGGGCAGGCCACCGCCTACTGGTTCAGGATGGATACGAACGTGCTCGATGCCACCCCGCCAGGCGCCCCGGTGACCATCACCGGGCAGGGAGGGATGGGGGCCGAAGACCTCGGCAGTAACACTTTTACGTTCGTCCCTTCGCTCTCGGTCAATGACGAATGCGCGATAGTCGCGTTCTCGGCCTCCCAGTCCGGACTCTATCCGGGAGCCTATTATGCCCAGGTGTCCCTGTCCGATGGGTCCTCCGGCCCCACCAAGACGCTGCGCCTGGGCGAAGACGCCTACCAGCGCACCTTCGGCGGTCCGGACAACCGCTGGGGCGACTATCAGAGCACCGTGCTCGATGTCACCGACCAGTCGTTTTGGATCGCAGGCCCCTATGCCCAGCGCCGGGGACGCGGCCGGGCTCCGGAGGATGGGCGCTGGGGCCTCTTCGTCGGGAATGACCTATGTGAAGCCCCCCTGCCTATCGAGCTGGAAGGGTTCGGGGCTGTTGTCGATGGAGGAGATATCCACCTGACCTGGCGGACGGCCAGCGAGACGAACAACGCCGGGTTCGAGGTGCAGCACCGGAGCGGGCGTGCCGGGGCAGCTACCCCCGACGCCTACACTGCCCTGGGGTTTGTGGAGGGGCACGGCACTACGTCGCAGGCTCAGTCCTATGCCTGGAACGTCGCTGCGGCCGATCCTGGCTGGCATCAGTTCCGCCTCAAGCAACTGGACCTCGACGGCTCCGTTGCCTACAGCCCGGTGGTGGAGGTATTCGTCGAACTGCCGACCGCTTATGTGCTCTCGGAGGCCTGGCCAAACCCCTTCAACCCGCAGACGCAGTTCACCCTGATGGTGAAACAGCCGCAGCAGGTGCGACTCGCCGTGTACAACACGCTCGGCCAGGAGGTGGCGCTGTTGCATGAAGGGCTGCTCGCGGCAGAGGAGGTGCATACGTTCCGGTTTGAGGCAGGGGCGCTGCCCAGCGGCCTCTACCTCTACCGCGCCGCCGGCGAGCACTTCATCGCTACCCGCACGATGGTGCTGGCGAAGTAACCGCTCCGTTTTGCTCCGAAACGCCGGGATGCTGCTGCGTCCCGGCGTTTTTTTGATCTCGAAACACCTTCTATAGCGGGGTA
>CAZLRO010000151.1:8830-9413 GCA_964561865.1 uncultured Rhodothermaceae bacterium
GCGAAAAATTCTTGGTTTGGACTTGCTTGTTTAGATTTAGTCTAAATAGATTAACCCAAGAACCGTTGGTATCGTATGAGCCTTGCCCTGAACGTGCTGTTGCACCGTAGCGGGATGCTGCTGGTGTGTGCCCTGGCGGGCGTGGTATCTGTGGCTGCACAGCCCCAGGCAACCCCGGATTCGACGCAGCGGCAGACGTTTGCGCTGGAAGGATACGGCGTGGTGAACTACCATGCCTTCGACTGGGATACCGATCCGGATCGGCGCAACGTCGTAGACCTGGAACGACTGACGTTGTATCCGTCTTACGCCTACTCGGACCACCTGGCCCTGCGTGCCGAGGTCGAGGTGGAGCACGGTGGCACCGGCGTGACGATGGAGTTCGACCGGTTCGAGGAGTTTGGTGAGTTTGAAGTGGAGGTAGAAAAAGGGGGCGAGGTGCTGCTCGAACAACTGTACCTCGAATTTCAGCTGCGCCCGGCCCTCTCACTCCGGATGGGGCGGTTCAAGCTGCCGGTGGGCGTCGCGGCGGTACGAGACGAGCCAAACGAATACCTTACGGCCATTCGCTCCGAGGCCGAAG
>CAZLRO010000152.1:0-1255 GCA_964561865.1 uncultured Rhodothermaceae bacterium
GATGAGGAGCATCCCGGCCTGGTGTACTGCTTCCACGAGGGCCGCATCGACGAGCCTGTAGTCCGGGCTGTAGACCGTCGGGGTGAAGCCAAGGGCGTCCAGATGGGCTGTGAGGCCCCGGTCCTGTTCGCGGGCGACGAGTAGGGCCAGGCGCACGGATGGATCCCACTGGCGCATGGCCTGGAGCGTCCGTACGTCGAAGGACTGCACGATAGCCCGGTCGCGGATGCCCGTGTCGGCCAGCACGTCGTACAGCAGCCGACTGAACAGGGCGGGCACCGGGTGGAAGAGGCCGTCGCCTTCCGGCATCGACTTCGTCTCGATGTTGTACTGGACAGGCGGGCGGCCATGCATCTGCGTCCAGGCCTCGGCGGCGGCGATGACCTCCCGGAGCAGCGGCTTATGGACCTGTATCGGCTGCTGCCGGGGAAAACGCGGATGTCCCCGGCGCCCGCAGTCGAACGCCTGCACCTCCGGCCAGGTCATCGTGTAGAGGTTGTATTGCTGCTCCTGAGCCACCGGCACCGGCTCCCCGGACGGCAGTGAGCAGAAGGTGCCCGACATCCAGGGTTCATGCGAGACCACCACCTGGTCATCGCGGGTGATGACCACATCCATCTCCAGCGTCGTCACCCCCAGTTCGAGGGCTTTGAGAAAGGCCGGGAGGGTGTTCTCGGGCAGCAGCCCTCGAGCCCCCCGATGCCCCTGCACGTCAAAAGGCGTCCGGATCGTATCCACAACAGTGTCCTGGGCAAGAAGCGGCGCCCCCAGTGCCAGGCTCCACAACCCCATGAAGAGGCCCATCCACCAGCAGTGGCCTGGAGAGAGCACTATAACAGGTTTTGCAGGAAAATAGAGCTTTTCCCCACACAACCATCCCCGGTTGCGGGTTGTCATTTCGGCATCTCCTTGATACTTTTGCTTTATTGACTCCCTTCTTCGCTCGATCAGGCTTCTACATGCCAACATCGTCCGTGGCAGCGGGTACCAGAGAGGCATCTGCAGTCCCCCATGCCGCCACCTGTTGATGACCGGATTCACATCCTGTACGTGGATGATTCGCGGTTCGACCGGGAACTGGTACGCCACACCCTGGAGGTGGAACACGGGGGGTTCCGCCTGACGGAAGCGGGATCGAGACGGGAGTTTGAGGCCCGCCTGACCGAGGCCCGCTACGACCTCATCCTGTCTGACTTCAACATCCGTGGCTATGAAGGGTTCGATGTGCTCGAGGCTGTTCAGGCCCTGAACCCGG
>CAZLRO010000152.1:1265-9410 GCA_964561865.1 uncultured Rhodothermaceae bacterium
ATACCTGTCCTGATTGTGACGGGGACTGGTTCGGAAGAGGTGGCTGTCGAGGCCATGAAACGCGGGGTGACGGACTATGTCATCAAGACGCCGCGCCACATCCAACGCCTGCCCGCCACCATCCTGGCCGCCCTGGAGAAGAAACGCCTCCAGCGGGAGCGGGAACAGGCCGAAGCCCTCCGGCGCCAGAGTGAAGAACGGTATCGGACCCTGATCGAGGCCGCCCCCGATGTGATCTTCACCCTCGACCTTGAAGGGAATATCGCCTCCGTCAATTCGGCCTTTGAAACCATCACGGGCTACCGGCGAGAAGACTGGATCGGCCAGCCGTATGCCCGCCTCGTCCACCCGGACGACCTTGTGAACGCTGCCGATATCTTCCAGCAACTCTTGCAGGGGGAAGTTCCTTCGCGCTACGAACTGCGCATCCTGGTGGCCGCCGGGACGTACCTGTATGCGGAATACATCTCTCGCCCCCTTTACGAAGGAGATCAGGTGGTAGGGGTCTTTGGTATTGCCCGTAACGTGACCGAGCGAAAGGAGTACGAGCATGCGTTGATGCAGGCAAAAGAGCGGGCCGAGGAGATGAGCCGCCTCAAATCCGCGTTCCTTACAAACATCAGCCACGAGATTCGCACCCCACTGACGGGCATCATCGGGTTCTCGTCCATCCTTGCCAGCGAGGTTTCACCCGAACACCGGGAGTTTATCCAGCATATCGAAACCAGCGGTAAGCGGCTGCTCAACACCTTCAATTCGATCCTGGACCTTTCCTTGCTGGAAGCAGGCCAGCACCGGATGAGCCGCACGGTGCTGAACCTAGTAGAGGAGGTCCGCGAGCGTGTGAGCACCTACCAGTCCATCGCCATCGAGAAGGGGCTGACGCTTGCCTTTCACACCAGCAACCCAGTGATCCCCATCGTGCTGGATGTGACCTGGCTGGACCGCATTCTGACCAACCTGATCGGGAATGCCCTCAAGTTCACCCAGCGGGGAGGGGTCACCGTGGAGGTTCAGGGCCAGGGGTCCCAGGTCGAGATCCGGGTGCAGGATACCGGCGTTGGCATCAGTCCTATGTTTATGCCCCGCCTCTTCGAGCCGTTCAAGCAGGAGAACATGGAGGCCAACCGGCCTTATGAGGGTATCGGGATCGGGCTGGCGATCACGCGGCAACTTGTAGAACTCATGGGCGGGCATATCCAGGTACAGAGTGCCAAGCACGAAGGCACTACCTTCTGCATCACTTTCCCCTTGCAGCAGGTGGCCCTGCCTGTCCCAACTGTCGCGGGCACCACCCGGCGTAGCCGCGTGCTGGCCGTCGAAGACAACCCGGAGATGCTCCTGATCGTGAAACACTTCCTGAGTGAGCGTTATGATGTCGAGACCGCCCTCGACGAGGAAACGGCCCTGGCCCTGGCCCGGCAGTCGCTGTTCGATGTGGTGCTGATGGATGTGAACCTGGGCCAGGGCCGTACAGGGCTGGAGGTGATGCGGGCGATCCGCCAGCTTCCTGGCTATGTGCAGGTTCCCTTCCTAGCCGTTACGGCCTATGCCCTGCCCCAGGACCGGGAGCATTTGCTTCGGGAAGGTTTCGATGCCCACATTGGCAAACCCTTCACCAAACCCCACCTGCGGGAAATTCTGGCCCAGGTGCTGGCACGGAGGGAGCGGTAGCCGTAGATATTGGGTACGGCCTTCGGCGTTTGGGAAACGCATGCTTCAACCAAAGCGAACGCAGTGAGCGTCCCAAAGCGGAGCCGCAGGCGAAGCGTACCAGGCACCAAGAACCCAACAGCGATATTTCCCCCGTTTCTTTCTTCCCCGGCCCTGCTCAAAAACAGGGTGAAAGTTCATGCTTTGGGAGGAAATTATTGTGTGCCGGGGGGTTCAAAACCCGTCATGCAGGGGCATTTTTCCGTAGTTTGACCAGGTGCCAAACGGCTTCCGGACGTTCATCCCCTGCCCGTCTCCGTCCGGGAGCGTAGTCCTTGATCTCCTCGGCATGGAAGTACCGAACCACCGCATCATTCCGATCAACATCGAGGAGGAGATGAAGTCCTCCTACATCGACTACTCGATGTCGGTCATTGTCAGCCGTGCCCTCCCGGACGTGCGGGATGGCCTCAAGCCGGTCCACCGCCGGGTACTCTACGGCATGAGCGAGTTGGGCCTTTCGCCCGGCAGTCCCTACAAGAAAAGCGCCCGTATCGTTGGGGAGGTGCTGGGCAAGTACCACCCGCACGGCGACTCGGCGGTCTACGACACGATGGTGCGCATGGCGCAGGATTTTTCCATGCGCTACCGCCTGGTCGATGGGCAGGGCAACTTCGGCTCGGTCGATGGCGACAGCGCGGCGGCCATGCGCTATACCGAGGCTCGTCTCACCCGTCTGGCCCAGGAGATGCTCGACGACCTGGAAAAGGAGACGGTAGACTTTACGGAGAACTTCGATGGCTCATTAGAAGAGCCGACCGTGCTGCCTGCGGCCTTTCCCAACCTGCTTGTCAACGGGTCGGACGGCATCGCAGTGGGGATGGCGACGAAGATTCCGCCCCACAATCTCGGCGAGGCCATCGACGCCGTCGTGGCTTGCCTCGACAACCCGGAGATCGCCACCGACGACCTGATCGCGCTAATGCCAGGGCCGGACTTCCCGACGGGCGGCCTCATCTACGGGCATCAGGGCGTGCGTCTGGCCTACCATACCGGTCGTGGCCGTGCCGTCGTGCGGGCCAGGATTGGGGAGGAAGAGATCCGACCTGGACGCATGGCCCTCATTGTCACCGAGTTGCCGTTCCAGGTCAACAAAGCCGTGTTGGTGGAGCGCATCGCCCAGCTAGCCCGCGAGAAACGGATTGAAGGCATCTCGGACATGCGCGACGAGAGCGACCGGGACGGGATGCGGATCGTCATCGAGCTGAAGAAGGATGCCGTCCCGGCGGTCGTGCAGAACCAGCTCTACAAGTTCACTGCCTGCCAGCAGACCTTCGGGATGAACATGGTGGCACTGGTGCAGGGCCGCCCCCGCACCCTCACCCTGAAGGAGATCCTCCACCATTACATCCAGCACCGCCTCGACGTGGTGACGCGGCGGACCCGCCATGAACTCCGCAAGGCCGAGGAACGCGCCCACATCCTCGAAGGACTCACCATTGCACTGGACCACCTCGACGCCGTCATCGCCATCATCCGCCACGCGCCCGACGTCGAAACGGCCCGCGAGCACCTGATGGCCGGGGTGTTCCCGGCGCAGCTCACCCCAGCCCAGCGCGAACGTCTCGGCCTGCCCACCCACGGGGCTTCGCTCTTCTCGCTGACGGAAGTGCAGGCCAAAGCCATCCTCGACTTGCGGCTGAACCGGCTGACGGGCCTCGAACGGCAGAAGATTGAGGACGAATACCGAATGGTATTGCAGGAGATCGAACGGCTCCGCAGCATCCTCGCCAGCGAAGCCTTACGCCGGGCCATCATCCGGGAGGAGCTGCTGGAGGTGCGCCGCCAGTATGCCGATGCCCGCCGCACCGAGATCGATTACGCCGGGGGCGACGACATCATCCTCGAAGACCTGATTGAGGACGAGCAGGTGGTGGTTACCCTCACGCACCAGGGCCTGATCAAGCGCACCTCGGTGGCCGAGTATCGCAAGCAGGGACGCGGTGGCGTGGGCATGCGCGGCACTGGCACCCGCGACGAAGACTACGTCGAGCACCTGTTCACCTCCTGGAACCTCGACTACCTCCTCTTCTTCACCGACCACGGGCGCTGCTACTGGCTGCGCGTGTTCGAGATCCCCGAAGGCATCCGTACCGCCAAGGGTCGCTCCATCCGCAACCTGATCCAGATTGCCCAGGACGACCGCGTCCGCGCCGTGCTGGCCATCAGCAAGCAGGACTTCCAGAACGACGCTTTTCTCGACGGCCACTTCGTCACGATGGCGACACTGCGCGGACAGGTCAAGAAAACGGCGCTCCGGGCGTTCAGCCGCCCCCGCGTGGACGGCATCATCGCCATCGACATCTGGGAGGGCGACGAACTGCTCGAAGCCAAGCTCACCACCGGCGACGCCCACGTCATCCTCGCCTCCTCGTCGGGCCTGGCGATCCGCTTCGAGGAAGGCGACGTCCGCCCGATGGGCCGCGACACCCGCGGCGTCCGGGGCATGGAGCTGGAAGAGGACGAGACGCTCGTGGGCATGGTGGTCGTCCACAACAACGACCGGGATATCCTTGCCATCAGCGCCAACGGCTACGGCAAGCGCAGCCTGCTGGAGGACTACCGCATCCAGGGACGGGGGGGCAAGGGTATCATCACGATGAAGGCCACCGACAAGACTGGCCCGCTCGTCGCCATCAAGGGCGTGCAGGAGAACGACGACCTGATGATCGTCACCCAGAACGGCATCATGATCCGGATGCACGTGGGGGACATCAGCACGCTGGGCCGCAACACGCAGGGGGTACGCCTGATCAACCTCAAGCCCGACGACGCCATCGCCGACGTGACGCGGCTGGTGGTGGAGGAGGAAGACGAGGTGGGGGATGCCAACGGCGTCCCCGATCCTGAAACAGCTCCCCAGGAAACGGCCTAGCCTAGGCCAATGCCCGGCGCAGCATCTCTCGCAAGTTTAGAACGGCCTGGGTGCCGTCGAGCAGTTCCTCCAGTGCTGCGATATCCTGCCCGGAGAACAACGCCTCTACCTGCAACCCCTCACCCTGGGCCTGAAACCGCCACCAACCCGGCAGCCCCTCCTGCTGCCGCACATCCTTCACCGTTTCCAGCAGCCGCTCTAAGGAGCGCCCGTCGATCGAAAAGCATATCGTCCCGAAACACACCTCATACCGGCCACAACATGGACAGATACGCACCCATCCCCGTTCCGTGCGAAACAAAAATGGGGGGGCAAACGGATCGAACGACGTGGTCATGGAACACTCAGAGGGCATGCAAAAACGCCATCAGCGCTTCTCGGTCTGTTCGTGATAAGGCCCGGAACTGTTCACGGCTGTTTTCTCCTTCTCCACCGTGCCAGAGGATGGCTTCTACTACTCCCGCCGCTCGGCCATCGTGCAGCAACTGGGTATGCCCGTTGACGACCTCCGACAGTCCCAACCCCCAGAGCGGCGGGGTCCGCCACTCGTGTCCGTCAGCTTCGTAGTCCGGGCGGTCATCGGCCAACCCCTCGCCCATGTCATGCAGCAGCAGGTCGGTATAGGGGAAGATGGTCTGGTTGGAAACTTCTGGCACCCCATCGAGGATGCCGGTCTGAAGGCTGGGCACATGGCAGTCGGCACAGCCGATCCGTGTGAAGAGCACCCGTCCCCGTTCGACACGCGGGTCGGTGGGGTTTCGGGGGGCAGGTACGCCCAGCGTCTGGATGTAGAATGCGACGGCCTGGAGATGCGTGTATGGAATTTCGGGGTCATCGGCCCGCCCATCGTCCTGCCCACCTCCCTGTCCGAGAGAGGACTCTTCCGGAAACAGGGGTGATGTCACGCCCATATCGCCATGATAGGCGGCGGCGGTTTGCTGGAGCAGGGACGGCTGGTTGGCCTTCCAGCCAAAGCGCCCCACCCGCAGACGGCCAGCCTCAATGTCCCATACGTAGTTGGGTCGCCCGGAGACACGCCCTGCCTGCGCCTGTCGGGTGGCAAAGTCAAGCAGGAGGGCTTCGGGGATAGCCTCCAGCAAGCCGAGGCCGAAAACAGGACGTGAGGCCCGGGGCGAGTAGAGCACGTGGGCGGGCAACGGCTGATACGGGTCCATCGGGGTGTGTCGCGGACGGCGCAACACCACCGTCGTCCCATCGGACAGTTCCTCAGCACGGGTTTCCCAGGACAGGGCCAGGCTTGCTTCCGGCAATACCCCGAAGACGCTGTGCTCCTGCAACTGGGTGCCAAACCCGGGTACGGGCACTGGCCCACCCTGTGCCGTTTTGCCCGGCAGGCTCAGTCGCAGCAATACCACGTCGCGGGTACGCCCATCGCGGGCATGGCATGCCACACAGGAGGTATTGCTGAAAACCGGCCCCAGACCACCATTGATCGTGGCAGGAGCCGTGACGAAGGTCTGCTCGAACAAGGCATCCCCTTCATTATGGCGCTCCAGACGCGCTCCCTGCAAGTTGGGCGCAGGCAATGAGAACGCCTGGCTCGTAGCATCGAACACGGTAGTCTCGCCGCCTGCCTGAACACCTGGAGCCTCTCTCTCGACATTCGAATATAGTTCGCAGCCGCCGAGCGAGGCGGCCAGCAACAGGAGTGTACATGCACGCATCACCGTCATACGGTCAGGGATTACTCAACAGAGGAGCTACCTCGGCTTCCAGTGTCTGTTGCAAGGTACGAACGGCCTCCTGCGCTGCCTGCACAGCAGCAGGCTGGGTAAAGATGGCCTGTGTGAAGGTGCCAGGAATGTTGCCTATGGCTGCAATAGCGGCGTCGATCTGCTGGCGCACCCGGGTGTCGAGCGCGGCATCCTGCGCCCGCACGAGTTCATCTGGTCCCGGCCCAACGGAAGTACCATAATCACCGGTATAGACATGCAGGATGCTGCGGATGTTGTCCTGGAAGTCGGCTTTCGAGTTGGCGCTGAAACGGGATTCTTCCAGCGTCACATCCTGCTGGGTAAACGGGTCGTTGATCTTGCCGTTGGCTACTTCATCGGCAATGGTAACCATACCTCCCACCAGTTCCTGCAAGGCAGCCCGTTCGCTGATGTAGAGAGAATTGCCGGGATCGCCCGCCGTTGCCAGGCGCATCGCATAGCCACTGGTGCCCGACCAGGCATCGACCAGTTGCTGGCTTTCCTGCTGGAGGCTTCGGGCGGTACTGGAGAGGTAGACAAACTGCCGGGCAGTGAACTCCTGGGGTTGCTTCGTACCGTTTGGTCCAAAGAGCAGATACTCGATGGTGTGAAACCCCTTCAGTGTCCCCTCCAGCCCGTCGATGTAGTCAACCGTCAGAACATCACTACTGGCTAAGACGGCATCGAGGTCTACCTCATTGACAGGCCAGCTATCGACAGCAGGGTCGATGCCTTCGGTATCGACGGGGCCAAACAGGAAGCCCTCGGATTGCTCCCAGGGGGTGCGGGCGGCCCGCCAGGCAGCACGGGCCGCCTCCAGGTTGGGCGAAGTCGGATTGGCCTGCAAGGCATCGACAGCCTGTACCAGCGCCTGGGCTGTCGTATTCATATTGGCGTAGGTGGCGGTGATGACCTGCTGGGCCACCTGTTCGAGCACCGGGGTCGCATCCGGCAACGGTTCGTCGGCCTGCCCGCCACTGTCGCATGCAGCCAGCAGCAATCCAGCCATCAACACCAGGGCGGCCTCTGTATACTGCATCTTATGCTTCTGCTTCATGGCATCTCCCCTGTTCTGTTTCAGAAAACAAACCCGAACCCCATTGAAAGGGTGTTCTCCACCTGCTGCCGGTTCGTCTCCGGGTCTCGGCTGCCGAGCCGCCGGTGCGCTGCCTGGGCTTTCAGCACCACTTCCGGGCGCACGGCCAGGTTAACCCCGCCCGTCCAGGTGGTCCGCTGCCAGCGCGGGTTGTCGAACACCTCGCCGGTGGTTCGGTACATCGTGTCGTAGAACTCGGCACGGCCAAAGAGCCAGAGGCGGGGCTGTTCCCTTCGGCGGTGTGCCAGCACGTCGTAGCCCAGCTCAACCGCTGCCCCCAGGGCCACACTCCCCACCGGAGTGCGTATCACGTTCAGGTTGTACGACAGGTTACGGTTGGCCTGTGACACCAGGTCGGCATTCTGGAGGTGCCCGTACAGCAGCAGGGCACTGCCCCGCCAGGCCCCCTGCACCGCCACGGCATGCACATCACCGATGAACACCACCGCCCTGGCGTCGAGGTCAGGCTTCGGACGGTTGCCGGTGGTGTTGCCTGCATAGCCGGAGACGCCCACCATACCCTCCTTACCCAGAGGCCGGTCGATCCGCACGGCCAGGGCCGGGTCTTCGGCATTGACGGTCTCAAACCGTTTCTGGGTGCCACCCGCTACCCATCGGGCCGAACTGAACCCCGTCCCGTCCAACCCGTTCACCAGCGAGACCTGGTAGCGCCAGCCCCCCGCCAGCCACCCCAGCACCTGTACCCCGTTCTCGTACCAGTTCGTCGGAATGATACTGGCTTCGGC
>CAZLRO010000153.1:0-9273 GCA_964561865.1 uncultured Rhodothermaceae bacterium
CGTCCTGGTCGCCGTCGCCGTCCACATCGCCCGCCGTGAGGGCCTCGGCAATGAATTCGGGGGTGAGGACGTGTTTGCGGAAGCGGACATCAGGGGCGGCGGCGGGGAAGAGCGTCTCCGGCTTCGGGTCGAGCGTCCGCAGCTCGATGTTGCGGTACCAGGCTTCGCCCGGCGGGCCGCTGTGGATTTGCAGGCAGACCCGTCCCTGTTGCGGGATGGGGGTCTCCGGCTCGATGTAATCGACCGTCAGCACGCCGTTGAGGAAGAGGCGGATGCGGCGGCCGTTGGTGTAGAGGGCGTAGTCGTTCCAGTCGTCGCGGTGCAGGGCGCGGGCGAGGGTGGCCTCCTCCGGGCGGGCCAGCACGCGGTCCCGGCGGGATTCGTCGTAGAGCGCACCCCAGTACCCGTCGCCCAGGTCGGCCTGGTATCCGACGACCTCATGCGATCCGGGCAGGCGCTGCGAGTGGAACTGCACGCCCGCGTTGGTAGCCGCGCCGACGAGGCGGAACTGCAAGCGCAGCACGTAGTCGTCGTAGGAGGTGGTCGTGCAGAGGAACTCGTTCCGGGGCAGGGGGGCGGTGGTGCTCCCGCCCACGAGCGCGCCGTCCTCGATCCGGAAGACGGCCTCGTTGCCTTCCCAGCCGGTGAACTGTTGCCCGTCGAAGAGAGGGGTCCAGGGGCCGTCCGCCGGGAAGGGCAGGTGCCCTGTGCAGAGCAACAGCACAGACAGGAAAAACAGTCCGTTGCGCCTGGAACAACGGGCCATCGGGCGATGGGGCATGGAGGGGGCGATAAGGGGCTGCCAGGGCCTTCTGCTGCATCCAACCAGCGCGTTGGCGAATGTACACGCTTTTTCCTGAACTGCAAAGTGGCGACGGGTTGCGGGGGCTGGTTTCTTTTGGCCTTTCTCTTACCACAAAGCGAGGGGCTTACTGCACGCCGAGCTTGAACGAGACGACGTACTGGCTGGGGATGGGCACGCCGTTGCGGCGACCGGGGCGGAAGCGCCAGTTCCGCGAGGCGGTGAGGGCGGCCTCCTCGATGCCATAGCCGAGCACTGGGACTTCCTCGACGACCTCGCCGTCCTTGTCCAGCAGCAGGCGGCGGACGACGCGGCTCGTCAGCACCCGTCCCTGTTCGTTCAGGTCCACCTCTACAAACACTTCGGCCCGGATTTTCCGCCGCTGTGCTTCGGGCGGGTAGTCCGGCACGTTAAACTGGACGGGTCGGGGAGATTCCTCCACGACCGCGCCGCCGCTCCCGCTGCCTTCGCCACCCGTGCCGTCCCCGGTGCCTGTACCCGTGCCATTGCCCGTGATCGCATTCGGGTCGGCTCCTGGGATGCCCTCGGCCGTGACCGTGCTGGCCTGCTTCTCTTTGAGGCTGTCCTGCACGGGCACCACCTCTTCGGCGATGATCTCCTGGTCGGGGGCCACCTCCGGGGCGACGAACCGCAACGTGGAGACCACCGGGGGTGGGCTTGCGGCACCGGGGGCCTCGACCTGAAGCGGGGGCGGCTCCGCGGGGGGGGGCTGTTCCCGCGCACGCACCTCCACGACGCGGGGGGTCGCGGGGGGGGGGGGGGGGGTGGGGTCGAGGGCCTGGAAGAGCAACGGGCTGGTGACCCCCAAGGAGAACAGCAGCGTACTGCCCAGCAGGGCCGCCGTCATCCGCTGTCGGTACACCTTGCGGAGCCGGAACGCCCCGTAGGCCTGGTTCCGGCCCTCAAAGGCTTCGTTGGGCCTGAAACAGTATCCAATCAACTCCACCGGCTGGTCCCTCTGAACAGCGTTTTCACGGGCATTGGCCCTGTGCGGAAGGCATTGTGCCCTCGCCCGGTCAATGCACCCGCCAGGCTTTGGTTCCGGTAGGATGCGGCTCGGAGAGGCACCTCCGCAAGGCAATATCGGCGGGATGGTGCCTCTCGGGCACGTCGAGGGCAGTCTGGAGGCAGGAAATGAAGGGGAAGCGGTGATTTTTTACTGGTTTTGGTGTATCATCCACCCGGCAGCAGGCATCTCCACGGACCCCCCCGGACGCATGAATGAGTCTTCCCTTCCGCTGTTGCGCAAGTCGGTGCATACCATCGTCATCGTGGCCGCCCTCGGCTACTTTGTGGACATCTACGACCTGATCCTCTTCGGGATCGTCCGCACGGCCAGCCTGATGGACCTCGGCTATGCCGGTGATGACTTGACGCGGCACGGCATCTTCCTGCTGAACATGCAGATGATCGGGATGCTGGTGGGGGGGATCCTCTGGGGGGTGCTGGGCGACCTGCGGGGGCGCATCTCGGTGCTGTTTGGCTCCATCATCCTGTACTCCCTTGCCAACATCGCCAACGGGCTGGTGACGAACCTGGAGGCGTATGCGGCCCTGCGGTTCATCGCCGGGGTGGGGCTGGCGGGCGAGCTAGGGGCCGGGGTGACGCTCGTGGCCGAGACGATGAGCCGCGAGAACCGGGGCTACGGCACGATGGTGGTGGCGGGCTTTGGGGTGCTGGGGGCCGTGCTGGCCTCGCTCGTCGGGGACTTCTTCACCTGGCGCATCGCCTACTTCGTGGGGGGTGGGTTGGGGCTGCTGCTGCTCGTGCTGCGCATTGGCGTGTACGAATCCGGAATGTTCGAGCAGGCGAAGGCCGCCGAGGTGAAGCGCGGGGCCTTCCATTCGCTGTTCACCGACGCCCGCCGGGCGCTCAAATACCTGTGCTGCATCCTGCTGGGCACACCCATCTGGTACGTCATCGGCATCCTGGTCATCCTCTCGCCCGAAATCGCCCGTACCCTCGGCGTGCAGGGGACGGTGACCGCCTCGCGGGCCATCATGTTCGCCTACATCGGATTGTCGGCGGGGGACTTCCTGAGCGGGTTCCTGAGCCAGTATTTCCGCAGCCGCAAGCGGGTGATCCTGGCCTTTATCCTGGCGGTGCAGGCGCTCTCGCTCGTGTACCTGTTCTCAGTAGGCATGTCCAGCACGATGTTCTACGCCCTGTGTCTGGGGCTGGGTACGGCAGCGGGCTACTGGGCGGTGTTCGTCACGAACGCCAGCGAACAGTTCGGCACCAACCTGCGGGCTACCGTCACCACCACCGTGCCCAACTTTGTGCGGGGTGCGGTCGTGCCGATGACACTGAGCTTCGATGCCCTGCGTGGGCCGGTGGGGGATGTGCAGGCGGCCCTCATCGTGGGAGGGGTCTGCACGGTGCTGGCCCTGCTGAGCCTGCTGGTGCTGCGCGAAGGCTACGGCGAAGACTTGAACTACGTCGAACCGCTCTAACCCCTTTCCAATGCCATGAGGACCAAAACCGCCGTCCTGCATGCCTGGGGCCTTCTGGAGCTGTGGTGCGCTGCTGTGCTGGCGGCCTCCGCGGTGCAGGCGGCTCCGACAACGGTAGCACCCGTGCCGACGACCCTGCAGGTGGAGTACAAGTCCAACCCCCTGGGCCTGGACGTGCGCCAGCCCCGGCTGGGATGGCGGATGGAATCTACCACACGTGGTACCGTTCAGACCTCCTACCGCGTGCAGGTTGCCACCAGCCGTGCCGCCCTGACCACCGGACGGGGACTGCTATGGGACACCGGACAGGTGCGCTCCGACCAGTCAGCCCACGTCGTCTATGAAGGCCCGACCCTTGCCAGTCGCCAGCGGTACTTCTGGCGCGTCAAGGTGTGGGACGGAGCCGGGCAGCAATCCCCCTGGAGTGAGGTAGCTTTCTGGGAGATGGGCCTGCTTACACCGTCGGACTGGCAGGCAGAGTGGATCACCCCGGACTGGGATGAGGATACCACCCGCCCGCAACCGGCACCGCTGCTCCGCAAGGCGTTTCGGTTGCGGGGAACTGTCCGCCAGGCCCGGGCTTACGTGACCAGCCTGGGGCTGTATGAACTGGAACTCAACGGCCAGCGGGTGGGCGACGAGGTGCTCACCCCCGGCTGGACCAGCTACGACACCCGCCTCCAGTATCAGACCTACGACGTAACGGCCCACCTGCGCACTGGCGAGAACGCCATCGGCGTAGCCCTCGGCGACGGCTGGTACCGTGGCTACATCGGCTTTTCCGGGCAACGCAACGCCTATGGCGACCGCCTGGCCGCGCTCGTGCAGCTCCACATCACCTATGCCGATGGCCGCACGGAGGTCGTGGGCAGCGACGCCACATGGAAGGCCACCACTGGCCCGATCCGCATGGCCGATATCTACAACGGCGAGCACTACGACGCCCGGCTGGAGCCGGAGGGCTGGAGCCAGCCCGGCTTCGACGACCGTGCCTGGGCCGGCACGCGCACGCTCGACCATCCCAAAACCATCCTCGTTGCACCGGCGGGGCCGCCCGTGCGAAAAATCCAGGAGATAAAGCCGGTAGCTATCTGGCAGACGCCTGCCGGAGAGACCGTGTTCGACTTTGGGCAGAACATGGTCGGGTGGGTGCGGCTGAAGGTGGCTGGGCCGCCGGGCACGACCGTGACGCTGCGCCACGCCGAGGTGCTGGACAAGCACGGCAACTTCTACACCGACAACCTGCGGGCGGCGGCCCAGCGGGTGCAGTACACGCTGCGGGGCGGCAGCCCGGAGGTCTACGAACCCCGCTTCACGTTCCAGGGCTTCCGCTACGTGGCCGTCGAAGGCTACCCCGGAACCCCCACCGCCGAGAGCCTGACGGGCATCGTCGTCCATTCAGACATGCCCCCGACGGGCCACTGGGAAAGCTCGAACCCGCTGCTGAACCAGCTCCAGCACAACATCGTCTGGGGGCAGAAGGGCAACTTCGTGGATGTGCCCACCGACTGCC
The DNA here is from genome assembly GCA_964561865.1 of uncultured Rhodothermaceae bacterium. Lineage (GTDB taxonomy): Bacteria > Bacteroidota > Rhodothermia > Rhodothermales > CAZLRO01 > CAZLRO01. The sequence goes on from CAZLRO010000153.1 coordinate 4,790, forward strand.
CGCAGCGCGACGAACGGCTCGGCTGGACCGGCGACGCCCAGGTCTTCGCCCGCACGGCCACCTTCAACATGGACGTGGCAGGCTTCTACACGAAGTGGCTCCGCGACGTGGCCGCCGACCAGAAGCCCGACGGCAGCGTCCCCTTCGTCATCCCCGACGTGCTTACGCGCAAGACGCCCGCCGGGGTTGGCTCGGCGGCCTGGGCCGATGTGGCGGTCATCCTGCCCTGGACGGTGTACCTCGCCTATGGCGACCGCCGCGTACTCGAGACGCAGTACCCCAGCATGAAAGCCTGGGTGGATTACATCCGCACCAGAGCCAGCGGCCACCTCTGGAACACCGGCTTCCACTTCGGCGACTGGCTGGCCTATGCCACCACCAACCCGGACTATCCGGGCGCCACCACCAGCAAGGACCTCATCGCTACCGCCTTTTTCGCCTATTCGACGCATCTGGTGGCAGAGACTGCGGGGGTGCTGGGCAAGGAAGACGACGCCGGCGCCTACCGCGAACTGTTCACGCAGATCCGCGACGCCTTCAACCGGGAATATGTGTCCGAGACCGGGCGTGTGGGCGAGAACACGCAGACGGCCTACGCCCTGGCGCTCCAGTTTGGCCTGCTCCCGGAAGACAGACGCCCGATGGCCGTGCAGCGGCTCGTCCAGAACATCCGGCAGCACGGCAATCACCTCACCACCGGCTTCGTGGGGACGCCCTACCTGTGCCACGTCCTGAGCGAGCACGGCCAGCTCGACGTGGCCTACACGTTGCTCAACCAGGAGACCTACCCGTCCTGGCTCTACCCCGTCAAGCGCGGCGCGACGACCATCTGGGAGCGCTGGGACGGCATCCGGCCCGACAGCACCTTCCAGGACGCAGGCATGAACTCGTTCAACCACTATGCCTACGGGGCTATTGGCGACTGGATGTACCGTGTGGTGGCAGGGCTGGAGATCGATCCAGCGCGGCCCGGCTACAAGCATGTGCTCGTGCAGCCACAGCCGGGGGGCGGCCTCACGTCGGTGCAGGCACGGCTGAACACGCTGTATGGCACGGTCGGGTCGGCCTGGGCGCTGGTCGGCGAGGCGTTCGAGGTCACGGTGCAGGTGCCACCCAACACTACGGCTACCATTCGGCTGCCTGCAGCACGGCTGGAACAGGTGCAGGAGGGCAGGCAGGCCGTCGCCACGGCACCGGGCGTGCAACGCGCCTGGCAGGAGGACGAGGCCGTCGTCGTGGAGACCGGTTCGGGTGAATACCGGTTTTCGTATCCGGCGGGCACGCTGGGGGAGAAGCTGCGCCCGCGATGACGCGGCCTTCCCGGATGTACCGGTGCCGTTGGTGCATCTCCCGGTGCAAGTTGTGCAGACCCCGGCACGAAATGATCCTTGGTTGTTGCAACTTGCGTCTGTCCGCCCCGCTGGGATGCCGATGAGCGCCCCTCGGCCCGTTTTTTCGTTCTTTTGTGCAAACCGATGCCACGTCCCCGCTGCATCCCTGCCGTGCTGTTGCTGCTCGGCCTGCCCCTCACCGCCCTGGCACAGGAGCCAGTGATCCCCCTCTGGCCCGGACCGGCCCCCGGCTCCGAGGACTGGACGCACACCGAGCAGGACGGCCTCAACCGCTGGGATGGCTTCCGCCTGACCCGCAATGTGACGACGCCCACCCTCACGGTCTTCCGCCCGGACCCCGCCCGCGCCAACGGCACCGCCATGATCGTGGCACCGGGCGGCGGCTTCCACTTCCTCTCGATGGAGACCGAGGGCACGATGATGGCCCGCTGGCTGGCTGACCAGGGCGTGACGGCTTTCGTGCTCAAGTACCGCCTCGTCCCTACCGAAGCCGACGATGAGGCGTTCTGGGCGCAGGTGGTGCGCCTCTTCTCCGGAGACCGGGGCGCGCAGGCCAGCATGGCCCAGGTGCAGCCCCTCGCCATCGAGGACGGGCGGCAGGCCGTGCGCCTCGTCCGGCAGCAGGCCGCCACCTGGGGCATCGACCCCCACCGCATCGGCCTGATGGGGTTCTCGGCCGGCGGCATGGTCACCACCGGCGTGGCCCTGGCGCACGAGGCCGACAGCCGCCCGGACTTCATCGCCCCCATCTACGGCGCGCCGTTCGAGGCGTTCACGGTGCCCGCCGACGCCCCGCCCATGTTCGCTCTCGTCGCCTCCGACGACCCACTGCTCGCCACCCAGTGCGTCACGCTCTACCAGGCGTGGAAGGCCGCGGGCAAGGACGCCGAACTCCATGTCTACGCCAAGGGCGGGCACGGCTTCGGCCTGAAAAAGCAGAACCTGCCCGTAGATACCTGGCCCGACCGCCTCGGCGACTGGATGCGGGCACAGGGGTGGATCCGGTGAGCAGCAAGGGACTGTCAACCCACAGAAGTCCTTAACCTGACAATCAGCAGAAAATTATAGTCAAATTGACTATAATCAATCCTGTTGCGCGCTCCCACATTCCCTATATAAGCCCTCAATTTCCTCCTTTCCCATCGTTTATCGTCCGATCATGCTACGTTTCGTCCGAACCCTGGCCCTCGGCCTGCTGGCGTGTGCAGTGCCGGCGCTCGTCCGGGCGCAGTTGCCCGATCCGGTGCAGGTCGAGACGGGGGCGCTCGCCGGGGTGGCGGGGCGCGACCCGGCGGTGCGGGTGTACCGGGGGGTGCCTTTTGCCCAGCCGCCTGTGGGTGAGTTGCGCTGGCAGGCCCCGCAGCCGCCCTTGCCGTGGTCGGGGGTGCGCCAGGCCGACACGTTCTCGGCGGCGTGCATGCAGCAACTGGTCGGCGCACGCCCGCCGTGGACCGAAGCGTTCATGCACCAGGGCACTGCCGACGAGGACTGTCTGTACCTGAACGTGTGGACGGCGGCTCCGTCCGCTGATGCGAAACGCCCTGTGCTCGTCTACCTCCACGGCGGCGGCTTTTCCGAAGGCTCCGGCTCGGTGGCGGTCTACGACGGGGAGGCGCTGGCCCGGAAGGGGCTGGTGGTGGTGACGGTCAACTACCGCCTCGGCGTGTTCGGCTTCCTGGCCCATCCGGAACTGACGGCGGCGTCCGATCACCGGGCATCAGGCAACTACGGACTGCTCGACCAGGTGGCAGCCCTGCGGTGGGTGCAGCGCAACATCGGTGCCTTCGGGGGCGATCCGGGGCGCGTCGCCGTCGCCGGGCAGTCTGCCGGGGCGATGTCGGTGTACCTGCTGACGGCCTCGCCGCTGGCGAAGGGGCTATTCCACCGCGCCATCATCCAGAGCGGTCCCGGCGCGCTGGCCGCCTTCGGCATGGTCTCGACGCGCAGCATGACACGCCCGCGCACCGACGCCGAGCAGGACGGGCTGGCGTTTGCCCGCGAAAGCGGTGCGGCCTCGCTGCGTGACCTGCGGGCGTTGCCTGCCGAGACGCTGCTGGTGGCCCGTCCCGGTGGCCCGCCGCGCCGTTTCGGCCCGGTAGTAGACGGCTGGTTCCTCCCCGACGAGCCGACAGCCGTCTACGCCCGCGGCCAGCAGCACGATGTGCCGTTGCTGACCGGCATGAACGCCGACGAGGCCAGTGCCTTTCCAGGCTACGGCACTTTGGCGGCGGTGGACTTCCAGCGGCAGGCCCGCGAGCGTTACGGCGACCAGGCTGACGCCTTCCTGCGCCTCTACCCGGCTACGACGGACGCCGAGGCCGGGGCCTCGCAGCAGCAGAGCCTGCGCGATCTGGGGCTGGTGGCGCTGGGGCGGCTGGTGGCCGACCGCGCCGCGACGGGCCACACCTCCGCCTGGCTCTACCTGCACCAACGGGGCATCCCCTGGCCCGCTCACCCCGAATTTGGGGCCTTCCACACCGCCGAGGTGCCCTACGTCTTCAACACCCTCGACCTGCTCGACCGCCCCTGGACGCCCCTCGACCGCCTGCTCGCCGACCGGATGTCATCCTACTGGGTCCACTTCGTGGCGACAGGCGATCCGAACGGGACGGGTCTGCCCGCGTGGCCTTCTGCCACGTTCCCGGCCCCGCCGTTCATGGTGTTCGACGAACCGCTGGTGGCCCGTCCCTTGCCCGATGCCGACCGGTGGGCTTTCTTCGCAGCTTTCTTGCAACGCCAGGCCGCCCCCTGATCCCCCGGCGCGCCGACAGGTTCACAATCCCCGTTTCCATGGCCGACACCACGCTCACCGACCGGCTCGACGCCCTCAACGAGTTCGACCGCGAACCCGTCTCCGAGGACCGGCTCCAGGGTCCAGCAGACTTCATCGGCCTCTACGCGGGCGAGCATGTGGCCGGCACCGAGTTCGTCATCGGGCCGCTGTTTGTGGCGCACGGCGTGGCCGCTGCCGACCTCCTCCTCGGCCTGTTGCTGGGCAACCTGCTGGCAGTGCTCTCCTGGGGGTTCATCTGTGCCCCCATCGCCACACGCACCCGGCTCAACCTCTACTGGAAGCTCCGCAAGGTCGCCGGGCCGAACCTGCTGCTGGTCTACAACCTCGTCAACGCCCTC
>CAZLRO010000154.1:0-9225 GCA_964561865.1 uncultured Rhodothermaceae bacterium
AGCTCGTCGGGCTCATAACCCGAAGGTCGCAGGTTCAAATCCTGCCCCCGCCACCGATCAGGACGCCGAGGTCCCAGCAGGAGACCTCGGCGTTTTTTTTCACACCTTGTGTAAACATAACATTTCGCTTACATGACTACTTTCACAGAAAGACCCGTGTTCTGGATCGAATTATTACACTTATTTCCCAATCTCGTTACAGGTATTTCTCAATCTCCGCTTTGCATTTATTAACAGAATGTTTAACATTACGGTGAAACCCTGAACTACCCCCAAGTGCCATGTCTACCGGCTGGTATGAAATCTTCGATGACACGCAGGTACACCCCCTCGTTTTGCGCCAGCGGCTGCACCGTTCGTTGACGTTGACGCTCGGTGCCCTGTTCGTGCTGGCCTGTGCCTGGGGCTGGTCGACCGGGTTGTTGTCTCCCTCCTTGTCTCTGTTCCTGATCGGAGCCGTTGGGTTCAGCGAATGGGTGCAACTGCGCAACGGACGCAAACGGCTGCGCGGCCTCGTCTGGAGCCTGCAACTCTCGCCACACTGCCTCGTCGGGTACAATTACCTCCAGCGTAAAATCGTGCTGCCCTGGAAAGATATCGACCGGGTGGCCCTCAACGCCCAGGGCCTGACGATCCAGGGACCGGACACAGTACTGTTCGAGATCTCGTCTTCCTATCCTGAGTTCCCGACGCTGAGCCACCGGATTGTCACCTACGCCGACACCTATGAGGTGCCGATCTTCATCGACGGGATGCCCTGGCAGCAGATCAGCGTTTACCGCCTCTTCCCCTTCCTCGAACGCGACCTGAGCATCATCGATCCGTCCGACCCTGCCGAACCGTCCTGGAACGGATAACAACGCGGACAACGGTGGGATCCCGGTGCGGTTGTATTGGCCTTCGCCGCGGGGTAGCTTGCAGTCCAGCAGCCGGTTGGAACAGCGAGCGCATCTTTCCGTTGCTGCAGGTGCGTTGTCCGGATCATCCTGCACTCATCCCCGGATCCCCATGCTCGACCCTGGTCGTTGGTTCGAACGGCGGTTTGTGTTCAACCTGGAGGTAACTCACGCCCCGTTGCTGCTGGAACGGCTGCGCGGCACCCCGGCCCGGCTGGAGGAGCGTATGGCCTCCCTGGACGCCGCCACCCGCACCCGATCTCAGGACGGGCACTGGTCGATCCAGGAACATGCCGGGCACCTGCTGGACCTCGAACCTCTATGGTACGGGCGGATCGATGATTTCCTGGAAGGTGTCGAGCGGTTACGTCCCGCAGACCTCCAGAACCGCGCCACCTACGAGGCCCGCCACAACGAACGCCCCCTGCCCGACCTACTGGCCGCGTTTCGGACGCACCGTGCGGCCCTGGTAGCCCGGCTGGAACCTTTCGAGGCCGCCGACCTGTTGCGGACGGCCCTCCATCCCCGCCTCGACCAGCCGCTGCGCCTGCTCGATCACCTCTACTTCGTGGCCGAGCACGACGATCACCACCTGGCCCGAATCACCGGCCTGCTGCACCAGCACCCGGCTGTCCACCCATGAGCGCCGCCACCTGTTTTGCGCTGGCCCTGCTGGAGATGGAGGGCGTCGGACGGGTGACGACGGGGCGGCTCCTGCACCATTTTGGCACCTATGAGGGCCTGTGCCAGTACCCCCGCGAGCAGGTGCTGACCCGCCTCAAAGGCGTGCCCCATGCTGCTGAACTGGTAGCACGGCTGTTCGACGCCGCTTTCATGGAACCCCGACTGGAGGAGGCGGCCCTGGTCCTGCGCACCCACCAGGAACGGCACGTGCAGCTCCTCTCCCCACGCGACCCGACGTGGCCGACCGGGGTGAATGACCTTTCGCCGGGACAACGCCCCGTGCTGCTGTACGTGTACGGGCATCCGGACCTGCTGGAACAGCCTGTCGTGGCCTTGTTCGCCCGTCCGCCCCTCTCGGATGCGGCCTTCTCACTGGCCCAGGCGCTGGTGCAGATGCTGGCAGAAGCGTCGGTCTGCTGCATGACCGGGGCTGCAACCGGCTTCGATGTGGTGGTCCACAAGCTCGCCACCGAACACCAGCCCCCCTGCCCTTCGGCCCTGGTCGTGCCCTGTGGGCTGGCGAAGCTGTGGGCACCGATCCGTCCCCTGGCAAGCCGGGCGGTCAAGGCGGGCGGGGTGATGCTCTCCTCTTTCCCGATGACGCACGGGCCGTTCGAACACGACGACGTAGAACGTGCCCTCGTCATGGCCGCTCTGGCCGAAACCTGCGTGTTTGTGGAACCGCAGCCGGGGTCACCTGAGGCACGGGCGCTGGCGTGGGCGCTGGAAGCCGGTCAGCCGGTCTTCGGCATCGCCGCCAACCCCGCCCTGCTCCCGCCCGACGTGCTGCTCCTCCAGAGCACCGCCGACTTCGCTGAACTGCTGCCCTGACCCCGTCTACTGACCTTTCGTATACCAGCTTCCCCCCCGTCCGGCATAACTCTCCCCGGCTCCCCAGATGACGTGCGTACGCCCGCCCCTGTCCACAGCGAGGTCGTAATAGTCGCCGTAGGGGAACCCGTAGCCGTCTGGGCTTTTGTAGGGCGCACCGTCGGGGCGGTCCGAGAGGCGCAGGCCCGCCGTCCAGGTATGACCGCCGTCCGTGGTCTGTCGGAACCAGGTGTTCCATCGGCCCGTGCGGTCGTCCTGCCAGACCACCCGAAAATCCCCTGCTGTCGGGCCAGAAGCCACAACGGGAAAGGCATGGTTCGTTCCTGCCGGTCCTTCCGAAAGGGGGATCGGCGGCCCCCAGGTCTGCCCACCGTCGGTGGACGTGCGGGCATAGAGAAGCTGTGCGGCCCCCGGCGTCTCGCCCCGGTTGTAGACCATCATCACCGTGCCCGCCACATCGACGGCCACCACCGGCGAGGGGCCGAGGAAGCCCAGGTAACACCCCGCCACGTCCGAGCAGTCCGGGGCCTGGGTAGACCCATCGACCGTCAGGATCTGCCAGGAAGCCCCGTGGTCGCTGGACTTGAGCAGCCGGATGCCAGTGCCGCCCAGGTAGGTCTGGCTGTAGTCCGCCACGGCGAAATACACCTCCCCGGAGGGCGCAATGGCCGCACCGGTATGAAACCAGTAGCGCCCGTTCTGGCTCACCTGGATCGGGGCGTTAAAGCTATGGCCCCCGTCGTTGGACGCCGCCACCCAGGCATCGCTTGCGTTGAACCCGACGTAGACGTGTTGCCCGTCGGGCGAGACGGCTAGGATGGGCTTGTCGGACCAGGGTGGGGTGGTCTCGCGCCCGGTGATAGGGATGGGAAACGACCACGTCGCGCCCTGGTCGGTAGACTGAGCATAGAGGATGTCGAACTCGCGCATCCAGGCCACATGCACCGTGCCCTGCTGGTCCACACGTACTTGCGGGTCGTACTGGCCTTTCACGTCCACGAACAGGAACTGATCCGGCTGCCAGGTCTGCCCGCCATCGGTAGACCGCCGGAACACCATGTAGGGCCCGTTACAGGTGGGGCAGGACTTTGGGCCGTTGTAGCGGGTGGTCATCTGATAGACATCGCCCGTGTTCGGATCGACAGCCAGCGCAGGCTCCCAGTCCACATAGCCACTCCAGAGCCGCTCCATATCAAACCCGACGGCCAGTCGGGACGGTTGGGCGGCTTCCACCACCACCCCGTGCTCCGGCAGCACGTTGGCCCCCCGGTCGAGGCGTTCGGAAGGGTCGATGGGTTGCAACCCGGCCAGTTCACACCCTACGGCAATGGCCGCCAGCAGACCGGCCAGCCCCAATAGCCAGCCCCATTGCGTGCGTACAAACGTCTTCATGGAAACAGTGGTCTTGTGACAATCAATGAGGGGAAGGTCATACCAATTCGGCTGCCGACCGTCTTCACTGCCCTTTGGTATACCAGCTTCCCCCACGGCCGTTGAATCCTTCGCCTTCACCCCAGATGGCGTGCAGCGTGCCAGCCCGGTCCACCGCCAGCCCGCCGTAGTCCCCATAGGGCGAAACAAATCCTTCGGGACTCTTGTAGCTGGCCCCGTCGCTTCGGTCGGAGAGCCGCACGCCGGTGGTCCATGTGCGCCCACCGTCGAGGGTGCGGCGGTGCCAGGTGTTGAAGCGCCCGGTGCGGTTGTCCATCCACACGAGCCGGAAATCCCCGGCCATCGGGCCAGCGGCAAGCAGCGGGAAAGTGTTGGTGATGCCATCGCCACCTTCGTCCAACCCCATCCGCGCCGACCACGACTGCCCATTGTCCACCGAGGTGCGTACAAAGAGCCGGGGCGCGGTGTTCAGCTCCGTGCTGGCGTTGTAGGCCACGACGATGCGCCCCGCCGGATCGATAGCGACGACCGGCGTCGGGGAGAACTGCCCCCGGTAGCAGTCGGGCGTCACGTCGGTACAGGAGGGTACTTGTCGTCCGGTATCGAGCGGGAGGGTCTCCCAGGACTGCCCCTGGTCGGTGGAGCGAATCACATAAACATCGTAGGAGCCGGAATAGTCGAGGTGGTAACGGGCCACCGTAAAAAATACCGTCCCGTTGGGGGCCACTGCCCCACCTGCATGGAGCCAGAACCCTTCGTGCCGGTCGGAGCTGGTCTGGATAGCGGGGTCGAACGTGATGCCGCCATCGCGGGAGGTGGCGATGAAGCTGTCGCGGGTGCTGTAGGCAATGTAGACGTGCTGCCCGTCGGCGGAGGCCAGCAGGATGGGCTTGTCGGACCAGAGCGGGCGCGTGTCGCGGGCCGTCAGCGGCACCGGCCAACGCCAGGTCACTCCCCGGTTGGTGGACTGGGTGTAGAGCACATCGAAGCCCCGCAGGAACGCAGCATGGACAGTGCCCTGGTGGTCCACATAGAGCTGCGGGTCGGCCTGGCCTTTCACATCGACAAACAGAAACTGGTCCTGCTGCCAGGTCTGCCCGCCGTCGGACGACCGACGAAACACCATGAACGGCCCCAGGCAACGCGGGCAGGGGCGCGGCCCGGTGTAGCGCGTGGTCATCTGGTAGACGTCGTCCGTGTTCGGATCAACGGCTACCGTCGGCTCCCAGTCCACCGTCGTGCTCCAGAGCTGCTGGGAATCGAACCCGGCAGCAGTGTGGGCATCTTTCCCAGGTGATGGCGTTGTGGAAACCGGGGAAGATGGCTCCGGCTGCTGTACCGGCGTATCACAGCCCATCCATAGCCCCAGCAGCAAAAAGGCTACGCCTCCGTACAGGATGCGGTTTTTCATACGGAATACCCGTTGATGAAGAGAACAGGCCGTCAGGGGAAAGGCAACGACAGGGGAAGCGCTACTGGTCTCCACCCCCGGTGATGGTGACGGTGTCCGGCACAATAAAGGCATTGCCGAACTGCCGTTTCACGAGGGTCAGGGCGCGTTGGGCCTCAGCGCGGGTGGCATAATCGCCCACGCGAACGCGGAAGTAGGGTTGGTGATACCGCACATAGACCTGCCAGGATCCATAGGGTTGCAACGTCCGCTGCTCGGCAGCCGACAGCCCCTGCTCCCACGACCGGGCGATCTGCTCCAGGCGCAGCGCCTCGTTCTTTTCGACGGTGGAGTTGATCTGGATGCGGTAGCCGCTGAGGGTGCGCGTGGTGCGGGGACCGACGCGGCGGTCGGTCCGGGGAGGCTCTGGTAGGGTCGGGCGCGGTCCTACCAGCACAGCCGGCAGGTCGTGTCTGACCTCAACCTCGGTGGCGGGTAAGGGATCCGGGTAACGGCCCAGGTCGAAATCCTCATACAGGGCATACGGGATGGGCGGCGGTGCCGGGGCAGGCGGTTCGGCCACCGTCTCACGCGCGCCGCGACAGGCACCAAGTGTACCCAGGAGCAAGGCCAGGAGGAACAGCAGGTCCGGCTTCATGGCACATTCCCGGTCAATAGCTTCTACTCAATAGCTTCCACTACCCGTCAGGCCCTTGACGATCTCTACCGAGGCGCTGGCCCCGATGCGGGTGGCACCGTGGGCGATCATGGCTTCGGCGTCCTGCCGGGAGCGCACCCCGCCCGAAGCCTTCACCCCCATCCGTGCCCCCACCACCCGGCGCATGAGCGCCACATCGGCTGCCGTAGCTCCACCTTTGGAGAACCCGGTAGAGGTCTTGACGAAGTCCGCGCCCGCGTTCTGTGCCAGCACACAGGCCACGATCTTCTCCGGGTCGTCCAGCAATGCAGTTTCGAGGATGACCTTGGTGAGGACGCGGCGGGGGGCCTTGCGGGCCGCCTCTACTACCGCCCGGACATCCACCTCCACCGCGTCGTAGCGCTTGCTGCGGAGCCAGCCGATGTTCAGCACCATGTCCAGCTCGCTGGCCCCGTCACGGACGGCCTGCTCGGCCTCCAGCGCCTTCACCGGCGTGGCCGTCGCCCCCAGGGGGAAGCCCAGTACGGTGCAGACGGCCACCGGCGAACCACGCAGCAGTTCGCTGGCAAGCAGCACATAGCAAGGGTTGACGCATACCGAAGCGAAACAGTACCGCCGGGCTTCGTCACACAGGGTGCGGATGTCGGCCTCGGAGGTCTCCGGCTTGAGCGCCGTGTGGTCGATCATCCGCGCCAACGGCGGGGCCAGGGCACAGGCCGAGAATCCAGCCTCCTCCGGCTTGTCGGCGCACACCCCAAAGCGACACGCCCCCGCCTGCACCATGCGCTCGAGCACCTGTTGCGAAGGCGGGCACACCGGCTGCCAGGCAACCCCGCCGCCATGCAATCGCAGTTCAACACGCTGTGCCACGGTGATCTCCGGTCAGTTTCACCCGTAAGATACAAACGATTGCGCCGCCAAGGGCAGGCCCCACGAGGACACCGCTACGAAACCGTCTAGGTGCGACCCTATATCCAAAATATCGTCAATTTGACTATAATATCCTCTTCGGGGGCATCAGCACGTGCAACCGTTTGGGCAGCACCTCGGCGGTGAGGGTATGCGCCTGCTGGCTGAGGAGTTCGCCGTCTGCGTGCAGGGGCAGTCCGTTCCGGGCGGTGAGGTACAGAAACGGCGTGCGCAGCAGGTGGACTTCCGGCGCATCCAGGTGGGTTCCCCGCAGCACCGACGGGATCATGCGCAGTGCCCGGAAGGGTGAGACGGCTTCGATGAGGCAGACATCGAACAGCCCATCGTGCAAGGATGCCTGCGGGGTCAGGTAGAATCCTCCACCCGAACTCACCCCGTTGGCGGCGGTCACCAGCAGCAGCGGGCCGACATAGGCGGCGGGGGCTTCCTTTTCGGTGAAGAGGGCTATTTCGGGGGACTGCCAGACGGCCAGCGTGCGCAGTACGGCCACCAGATACCCGGCGATTCCTGGCAGGAACTTGTATGCGCTGGAACGGAGGGCGGCGGCGGCATCAAACCCCGCCCCGACGGCGTTCATAAAATGCCGGGTGTGGGTTCCGGCGGCGTCTTCCCACGTCACCCGACCCACATCCACCGCTACCGGCGTGGCCTGTGAAAGCTGCCGGACGGCCAGCCGCAGGTCTTTCGACATCCCCAGCATCTTGACGAAATCGTTGCCCGTACCCTGCGGGAGGACGCCCATCGGCACCGGATGCGGGTGTGACAGCAGTCCGATAGCCACTTCCTGCACCGTACCGTCGCCGCCGATGGCGACCACCGCATCAGCCTCGGAGGCCCCCTGTTCGGCCAGTTCCGCCGCATGGCCGGCGTGGGTCGTCGTGACGAGCCGGAGGGCCAGGCCCGCCTCCTGAAACGCAGCCTCGACCGCCGCCCGGATCCGCCCGGTCTTTCCGTGGGCGGCTGCAGGATTGAGAATGCCGAGGCAACGCATGGACGGTTTCCCCGAAAAGAGGTTCAGAGATCGGACAGGATTTCCCTATCTTCTGTTGGTCAATATACACGCGCACACCGAACCTGCAGCCGGGCCGCATGAACCCCTTTCAGCACCTGTTTTCCCCTCGTCCCGACCTCCGCCCACCGGATCTGATCTGGATGATGGGAGACCTGCACGACTGCTTGCTCTGCGGCCATGCGTTGTTTGCGCTGGAGGAATCTCTGATACTGGTAGGGTTGTCCACCTCGCCCATCCCGTTTGAACTTTACCAGTGCGAGCAGTGCCGGTGTCGGTACGGGTGGCTCGAGGAATTGATGGAGGTGCTGCTGGCGTCCGGCGACGCCTTTCATCGGCTTGAAGCCTTTGCGCACCGCAGGACCCGTTTCCGGGCGGGGGTGCAGATGGAAGGGCATGGGGTGATGCCCTGGGACGAGTTCGCCCAGATGCTCCAGGCTGCCCGGAAGCAGGCCGAGGCGGACGAGGTGCCGGTGCCACCGGAGGCCGTGTGCGCGCTGGGGGTCGAGCAGGAAGCCTGGGAGTTGAACCATCGGGTCCTCCAGTGGGTCCATACCGGTGATGAGGACCCCATGCTGGCCTACGTGGCTCTGGTCGTCGATCAACAGGGCCTGATCCGCCATTACCGGGTGGTCACCGGGGCGCCGCCGTCCCCGGAGGTGCTCGGCGAGGTGATCTACCGTGCGGCGGTGTCCCCGTCTCCCGTGACCGACCACACGGCCCGTCCTCTGTCGGTGCAGGTCCCCCCTGCCCTGAACTCCCCGGCCCTGCGGGACCGGCTGGCCGCCGTTGGAATCGCCCTGGAAGTGGCCGAGGTCCCGCAGGCCAACAAGGCCCTGGCCGAAATCACCCGCACCTTGTCGGACAGCCAGGGCGCTCCGTATCTCCACGCCTACGATCCGGCGTTGCTGCGTGCGTTCTTCAAGACCGCCCAGGCATTCTTCCGCCTCAAGCCCTGGCAGTACTTCGATGGCAACAAGTATATCGCCTTCCGGCTCGGCGACGGCCCCTGGGGCTACCTGAACGTGATGGGACAGGCCGGGGAGCATCCGGGGCTAAGCTACCACCCGGACTGGCTCTCGATCTGCCGCATCCTGTACCGCCCCGTCGACCTGCTTGGCGGGCTGTTCTCGTCCTTGCTGGAGGAGCCGGAGGAGGATTTCACCCCCTCCGAGCTGGAGCAGGTAGGGTCCATGGAAAGCGTCGGATTGACGTCGATCTATGAGCTGCATCCGGAAGATGCCCTCTTCCTGCAGGGGCTGGGCGTCAAGCCGATGCGGGGGGGCACCTATCCCCTGCCCATGCGCCTGTCCGAGGAGGGGGCGGAGGCCCTCTTCGAGAGTGCCGAACGGCTCCGAGGACTTCCGGATCACGTCGAGGTCTTGCCCGGTGCCTTCTCCGGCTCCGTGTGTGGGCGGGGCCTCTCCGGCAAGCC
>CAZLRO010000155.1:0-5303 GCA_964561865.1 uncultured Rhodothermaceae bacterium
TGCGCCGTGCGGGCCACCCCTCTTGACGATCTCATGAGATCGTCAAGAGGGGACTTTCGGATTGCGGGTTTTTCCAGGCCCCAAGTACCAGGCCCCTTCCTCCCACTTTTCATACTTCGACGCTTCCAATCTTCGTTTTTTCGACCCATCTTCCTGCATCCCCACCCTGCATCCTGTTTCCATGCCCATGCAACCCGTGCTCACCTCCGAAGCCCCGGTACCCGCCGGGCATTACAGCCAGGCCATCGTCCACAACGGACTCGTGTTTGTGGCCGGGCAGGTCCCGATCGACCCGCAGCATCCGCAGGCTCCGCCGGGCAGCATCGAGGAGCAGACCGAGCAGACGCTCCGCAACGTGGAAGCCATCCTGAAGGCGGCTGGCAGCAGCCTCGATCGGGTGTTGCAGATGACGGTCTACGTCACCGACATCAGCCTGTGGGGAGCGGTCAACGCCACGTATGCCCGGCTCCTCGGCGACCACCGTCCGGCCCGGGCTATCGTGCCGGTGAAAGACCTGCACTACGGCTACCAGATCGAAATCCAGGCCATTGCGACCCTGTAGGCGGTTGCGTCCCCTTTTGCCGTCCCGTTCTGTCGTCCCATCTATGGAAATCTTCCTTGCCATCTTCCTGCCCCTGTTCGTGGCGATTGACCCGCCGGGGGTGCTGCCGATGTTCATCGGCCTGACGGAGAAGCTGACCGACCAGGCCCGGCGGAAGTTGACCATCCAGGCGGTGACGACGGCGCTGGTGGTGGGGGTGGTGCTGCTCTTCACCGGGCAGATGCTGTTTCGCACGCTCGGCATCACGGTCAACGACCTGCGGGTAGGTGGGGGGCTGATCTTGCTGCTGCTGGCCGTGAGCGACCTGCTCGTGGGCGACGACCGGGACCGCAAGCCCGTCGATCCAGCGTCGGTGGGGGTGGTGCCCATCGGGATTCCCCTCATCATGGGGCCAGGGGCCATCACCACCATCCTCGTCAGCCAGAAAGCCTATGGCTACCCCATGACCCTGCTGGCCCTGGCAGCCAATCTGCTGCTGGTGTTCCTCGCCTTCTACTTCGGCCCGACCCTGATGCGGCTGCTGGGGCCGAATGTCGCCAAGGCCATCGGCAAGGTTGCCAACCTGTTTCTGGCGGCCATTGCGGTGGCGATGATCCGGGTCGGCATCCTGGGGATGATCGCCGAAGTGTCTACTCCCACTCCCTGACCTGCGGAGGCTGATGCTGCTGGAAGACCGAACCCGTGCCCTGCTCTGGACGCGCCTGACCGAGGCGGTGGAACACTACCTGGCCGGGGTCCACACGGCACGGGTAGCCCCGGTGCTGGACGTCGGCGGGCTGCGGTCGATGCTAGCCGCCTATACGTTCGAGGCGGGGCAGGACCCACTGGCGGTGGTGGAGGCGGTCGTGGAGGGGCTGTGGCAGCACCAGGTACATACGCCCCACCCGCGCTACTTTGGCCTGTTCAACCCGGCCCCCACCACGATGGGCATCGCGGCCGACCTGCTCGTGGCGGCCTTCAACCCGCAGATGGCGGCCTGGAGCCACAGCCCGCTGGCCGCCGAGATCGAACGCCACCTCGTCCGGGCCTTCGGCGAGCGGTTCGGCTACGACCCGGTGCGCACCGACGGCACCTTCACCTCGGGCGGGGCCGAGGCCAACCACACGGCGCTGCTGACGGCGCTGACCCATGTGTTCCCCGCGTTCACCCTGCGGGGGGTGCGCAGCCTGCGCGGCCAGCCCGTCTTCTACGTCTCACAGCAAAGCCACCATTCGTTCCTCAAGGCCGCCCGGTTCTGCGGCCTCGGTACCGAGGCGGTGGTGGAGGTGCC
Source organism: uncultured Rhodothermaceae bacterium (assembly GCA_964561865.1). Taxonomy (GTDB): domain Bacteria; phylum Bacteroidota; class Rhodothermia; order Rhodothermales; family CAZLRO01; genus CAZLRO01. The sequence goes on from CAZLRO010000155.1 coordinate 1,833, forward strand.
GGTCAACGCTCGCTTCGAGATGCGCCTGTCGGCGCTGGAGGCGCTGCTGGAGGAGGATCGGCAGCAGGGCCGCCTGCCGTTCATGGTCGTGGCAACCGCCGGAACGACCAGTGGCGGGCAGATCGACCCGCTCCCGGCCCTGGCCGACCTGGCCGCCGCCGAGGGCCTCTGGCTGCATGTGGATGCGGCCTGGGGCGGGGCCGCCGCCCTGGTGCCCGAACTGCGCCCACTGATGGAGGGCATCCACCGCGCCGACTCCATCACCTTCGATGCCCACAAGTTCCTCTCCGTCCCGATGGGCGCAGGGCTGTACCTAACCCGGCACCCGGACATCCTCGCCCGCACCTGCGGCATCGCCACCAGCTACATGCCCCGCGACGCCGCTGGCCTCGACGTGGTGGATCCGTTCACCCATTCGATGCAGTGGTCGCGCCGGTTCACCGGGCTGAAGGTGTTCCTGTCCCTGGCCGTGGCGGGATGGGACGGATACGCCGCGGCCATCCGCCACCAGACGGCGATGGGGGCGCTGCTGCGGGACGAACTCCGGGCACACGGCTGGCGGGTGGTCAACGACACCCCGCTGCCGGTGGTCTGTTTCGTGGACGCCCGCACTCCCACCGATCTCACAGGCGTGACGGACGGGGCGCAGGCGGCGTGGCTGGAAGCCGTTGCCCAGGCGGTGGTCGCCTCCGGCGAGGCCTGGATTTCCACCACGAAGCTAGACCCGAACACCCCGGTACTCCGGGCCTGCATCACCAACTACCGCACCACCGAGGCCGACGTCCGCGCCCTCGTCCACCTGCTCGACCGGATGCGCGCAGCCGCTGGCCCTCCCGTATGACCTGCCAACGACCATGAACAAGCTGTTGCTGATGGCCCTGCTGGGCGTCGTGCCGCTGACCACCCAGGCGCAACTGCGCGTGTCCCGCCTGATCGGCGACGGCATGGTGATGCAGCGCCACCATCCGGTGCCGGTGTGGGGCTGGGCCTCGCCTGGCACGGAGGTGACCGTCACGTTCGACCAGCAACCCTACCGCACCCGGGCCGATGCGTCCGGCGGGTGGCGGGTGCAGTTGCCCGCGATGGCGGCCGGCGGCCCGCATACGATGACCATCGAAGGAGCAGGCACCCACCAGACGGTGCAGGATATCCTCGTAGGGGACGTCTGGGTCTGCTCCGGGCAGTCCAACATGGAATGGACGGTTGCCAATGCCCGTGATGCCGCGCAGGAAATCGCTGCCGCCCGGGACCGCCACATCCGCCATTTCAAGGTGCCGCTTTCCTGGGCCAATGCGCCGGAGCCGGACCTGGCGGGTGGGACCTGGGCGGCTGCCGACCCCGCGCAGGTGGGCGACTTCACGGCGGTGGGCTACTACTTCGCCCGCCACCTCCGGGCATATGTGGACGTGCCCATCGGCCTGATCAACACCTCCTGGGGGGGAAGCCGCATCGAGCCGTGGATGAGTGCGGCCATGCTGGGGATGGATGAGGCCGGGGTCGCACGGCTCCTCGAACAGGAAGAAAGCCGCGTGCAGCACCTTCGGGCCAACCTCCAGGTCCGCATCGGGTCGTTGCCCACCCGGGACGCCGGGCTGGTGGACGGGCAGGCGCATTGGGCCGATCCGTCGCTCGACGACACCGGCTGGGCCTCCATCGACGTCCGTGCTACCTGGGAGCAGGCAGGGTACGAAGGCATGGACGGCATCGCCTGGTACCGCACCGCCTTCGACCTGACCGCTGAAGAAGCCCGTGCGGGCCTCCGGCTCAGCCTCGGCACCATCGACGACTCGGACATCACCTGGGTCAACGGGCAGGAGGTGGGGCGCATGGAGCAGGCGTGGAACCAGCCCCGCGTCTACACGGTGCCGTCAACGGTGCTGCGGCCCGGTCGCAACGTCCTCGCCGTTCGCGTCGAAGATACCGGTGGGGGCGGCGGCATGTTCGGAGACCCCGGCCTGCTCTACCTCGAAACCAACGGGCAGCGGCGCACGCTGGCCGGGACGTGGCGGTTCCGGGTAGGGGCCGTCACAACCACTGCTGTCGGGCAGAAGAACCAGGTCGCCACGCTGCTCTACAACAAGATGATCTACCCCCTGCTACCATACCCGATCAAGGGGGCGTTGTGGTACCAGGGCGAGTCCAATGCGGGTGACCGGGATGCCTTCGTCTACCGCGACCAGTTTCGGCAGATGATCACTGGCTGGCGACAGGACTGGGGCGTGGGCGACTTCCCGTTCCTCTATGTACAACTGGCGAACTTCATGGCCCCGGACAGCCTGCCCGCCGAGAGTGGCTGGGCCATGCTGCGCGAGTCGCAGTCCGCCGCGCTCACCTTGCCCCACACGGCCCAGGCCGTCATCATCGACCTCGGCGAGGCCGAGGATATCCACCCGCGCAACAAGCAGGACGTGGGCCTGCGGCTCTCGCTGGCCGCCCGCAAGGTGGCCTACGGCGAGGACCTCGTCTGGTCCGGCCCCGTCTACCGCCACCATACCGTCCGTGCGGGCCAGATGGTGCTCACCTTCGACCATGTGGGCAGTGGCCTGGTGGCAAAAGGCGGAGTATTGCAGGGGTTCGCCATCGCCGGGGCCGACCGGCGGTTCGTCTGGGCACAGGCCCGGCTCGAAGGCAACACGGTAGTGGTGTGGCACGAGGCCATCCCCGACCCGCAGGCCGTCCGGTACGCCTGGGGCAACAACCCGGACAAGGCCAGCCTCTATAACCGCGAAGGATTGCCCGCCTCCCCTTTCCGGACAGATACCTGGTAGGGGAAGAAGAAGGGCAGGGGATGTTCCCAGGGGGCATCCATCCACCCAGGCGCCTCATCGTAAATTATAGTCAAATTGACTATATTATAGTCAATTTGACTATATTTCTCAAGAAAAGTGGCGAGATGGCGGGGATGAAGAGAACATCAGGAAGGAGGCATTGCGATTCCCAGGTATCCATAATCCGTGTGTATCTGCTCCATTTGCTGGAACGGCGTGCTATCTTTCCGCCTATGCATCTTTTTGCAGTTTCCCTGCTGTTTTCCCAATCCGATATCCGCAATCGACATGGCACACACCCTTGCTGACCTGCCTTACGCCCATGATGCGCTGGAGCCGTACATCGACACGCTGACGATGCAGATTCACCACGGCAAGCACCATGCGGCCTATGTGAACAACCTGAATGCGGCGCTGGAGGGCTATCCCGACCTGCAAGCGCTCTCGCTCGAAGCCCTGCTCGGCGACCTCGACCGCGTGCCGGAGGCCATCCGCACCGCCGTCCGGAACAACGGGGGCGGGCACCACAACCACACCCTGTTCTGGAAGCTGATGGCCCCCAACGCGGGCGGTGCCCCCACCGGCACGCTGGCCGAAGCCCTCACCGCCACATTTGGGGCCTTCGATGTGTTCAAGTCGCAGTTCGAGCAGGCGGCCAAGACCCGGTTTGGCAGTGGCTGGGCCTGGCTTGTGGCCGACGGAA
>CAZLRO010000155.1:5313-9197 GCA_964561865.1 uncultured Rhodothermaceae bacterium
GCGGCAAGCTCCAGGTCTATTCGACGGCCAACCAGGACAGTCCGCTCATGCAGGGCCATACGCCGCTGCTGGGGCTGGATGTGTGGGAGCACGCCTACTACCTGCATTACCAGAACCGCCGCCCGGACTACATCACCGCGTGGTGGAACGTGGTCAACTGGGCGCAGGTGGGTGCGAACTTCGCGGCCGCCCTTTGACGGGGGGGCAGACATCCCCGGTTCAGGGCTGCAGGACGTTCCTGTGGCCCTTTTTCGTTATCTTGCCGTCGTTATCGGGTACGTGTATGGCCGACGTGGTGTTTCCAGACCTGCCTGCGCCACTGGCGGTGCGGTATGTGGTGTACGACCCCGTGCAGGTGCAGGCCTGGCGGGCGATGCTCACGCGGACCGAACGGCAGTGCTGGCGGCAGATCGCCGTCCCCCGGCAGAAGCGGGCCTTCCTGTTGGGGCGGGTGGCGTTGCGGAGCCTGCTGGGGGAGGTGCTGGACGTGCCGCCTCGGCAGGTGCGGCTGCGGCGTATGGCCGGGCAGGACGTGCGCGTGCCCCGGTGTCCTTACCGGCTGGCGGTGGCTGCGACGGGCCACCAGGCCCTCGCCGTCGTGGGACTTCCCCCGCTGGGGGTGGCGCTCGAACCCATCTCCACCCCCGGCCCGGACCGCTTCCGCCTGCTCTTTCACCGGGACGAGTACGGGCTGTTCGACACCCTCCCGCTCGACCATCCCCGTCGCTTCGCCCTCTGGGCTGCGCTCAAGGGGGCCACGCGCCAGGCCATCCAGGCCCCGGACGACTACCCACTCCGGCAGTTCCGCCTGCGGCTGCACCTGCCGCACCAGGTGGCCCGCGTCCAGACGCTGCGCAACGGGAGCCTGCACCTGTGCTTTGCCGAGCGGAACGGCCACTACCTCGCCCTGGCCTACGACGTAGGATGACCGCCGGGGTACTGCTTATTGCCCCGCAATCTCGGTGATCGTGAACGGCGGCAGGTTGGTGCCGGTGATGTCGAGGCTGGTGTAGTCGGTGTCGGTGTCGAGGGGCTGGAACTGGAAGGCCAGCGAGTCGCACGGCAGGGGGTCAGGAAAGAAGGGCGACTTGATCCGGCCCCCGTTGGTGTCGCGCATCCAGGACCAGCAGCTGCAGGAAGCATTGTAGACCCAGTGCCAGGATGTTGGGGTGTCTTCGGCCAGGGCGAGGGGTATCCAGGTGTCGAGGGGCGGAGCCGGGAGTGCTGCCGTGGTGACTACGCCCTTGCGGAAACACGCCAGCGTTGGCGCGGCCAGGATGTCCTGGTGCAGGTTCAGTTCCAGGTCGCTGCCCTGGCCGTTCCCGGTGTGGCGGATTTCCACCACAGCCCCCTCCACGCCCTGGTCATCCACACCGTTGATCGTGCCCGTGTACCGCGACCCGGTCGGGATCGCAACGGGTTCGGTAAACACATCCATTTCGGTCCAGCCCTGGAACAGGAGGCGAACGCCATCCTGGCCGGAGGCTCCCAGGTGCCCGACGACGAATGTGTTGCCCACTTTTTCGACCCGGGCATTGCCCAGGGGTTGCACCTGTTGTGGCAGGTTGCTGTCGGGTTCCGGCATCAGGTCGCAACCAGCCAGCAGGAGGCAGAACCAGCCGGAGAAGCACAGGGTGCGTGTGCAAGGGAAGAATGGTTTCATGGTAGGTTGGGAAAACAGTGGAATGGCAGGTTTCTATGATGAAAGACGGCATCCCTGCGGCCGTCCAGACGCCCTGGATTCCCGAAGCGAATAGGTAGTGTTTCCTGTTTTGAAGGGGCCATACGGGTAGGCTGGCGGCAAGCCGTAAGTTATATCATGTTGCACCCTCTCCATCGTTTCTGTTTCTGTTGAGGTCTGCGATGTTGCAATGCCTTTTTCTACGCGGAGTGCCGATGGGGTGTATGCTTGTGATGATGGCCCTGCTGGGTGCGTCGCCGGTACTCCATGCCCAGCCTGCCCCGCCCACTATAGAACTCCAAAGCCTGGTTGTCAAGCCACCGGCCCTGGTGGAGGTCCGCTACCGGATCGATGGGCAGGACGCCACGCTCGACGTGCCTGCCGAGGTGCTCACCAGTCTGGTGGCGCAGATGCGGGCCATGGAAACGGCCCCACCGCCGGTATCGCCCCCCGCTGTTCCGGGCGACTCCGTAGTGGTGCGCACGGGCGAGATTACCATGGAGGTGGGGGGCGTTCTCTACCGGGTGCTCATCGAGACCGACCGCAAGGTGGAGATTCACCGCACGACCGCCCAGGGGGAGGAGGTGGCGACATACCCCCCGGCCTTGATCCTGCATGTGGCCCACCACTACAACGTGCTGCATGGCAAGCAGCCCCGGTTCTCGGAGGTCTATGTTAACGCCGAGCGGGACAAGCTCTGGTTTCAGATCGCCCATACGATCCCCTTGTCGCTGGTGTTCGGCTTCGTCGGGGTCGTCCCGATGGGGCTGACGTTTCTGGTCATGCACCGCCGGACGCGCCGCCTCCGGCATGAACGGGATGAAATGGTGGCTTCGCGCCGACGGCTGATGCAGGCACGGGAAGAAGAACGCAGCCACCTGGCCGCCGAACTCCACGACGGCCCGCTCCAGGAGGTGCAGCGGGTGCTGCGTACCTACCTGCTGCCCCTGAAACAGCCCACCCTCTTGCAGGCGTCGGAGTGGCAGGAAGCCCAGGACGCCCTCCAACAGGTAGCCATCGACCTGCGCGGCCTCTGTACCGAACTGCGCCCGCCCGTGCTTGTCCACTTCGGGCTGGACAAGGCGCTCCAGACCTACGCCCGGCATTTCCAGGAACGCCACCCGGACCTCCGCATCGACCTCGACCTCGACCAGGAGCAGAAGACGCTCCCGCTGGATGTGCGCCTGGCGCTCTTCCGTATCGTGCAGGAAGGGCTGAACAACGTGGCAAAGCACGCCGGCGCGACCGAAGTGCAGGTGGCATTCCGCCTCACGGCGCACCAGATCGTGCTCGAACTGCGGGACAACGGGCGCGGCTTCACGCCGCCGAAGCGCTGGCTGGACCTCGAAGCACAAGGGCACCTGGGTCTGTCGGGCCTGGCCGAACGGGTCACTGCCATCGGCGGACAACTGCACGTCACTTCTGCGCCCGGTGCCGGGACGACCCTGCGTGTCGAGGCTCCGCGTCCGAGCATCACCCCGCCCGAACCCGATAACCCCACCCCCACACCATGACCGAACCCATCCGCGTCGTCATCGCCGACGACCACCACCTCACCCGCGCCGGCATCCGACAGGCCCTGCAAGCACAGTCCGACCTGGCCCTCGTCGGCGAGGCCAGCAACGGTGCCGAAGCCCTCCACCTGGCCCGTACCCTCACCCCGACCGTGCTGCTCATCGACGTGGAGATGCCCAAGCTTACAGGCATCGAGGTGGCCCAGGCCCTGCACAAGGACGGCTCGTCGGTGCGCGTGCTGGTGCTGAGCGCCTACCCAGACGCGGAGTACGTCTACGGGCTGCTCGACCTGGGGGCGGCGGGCTACCTGCTCAAGGACGAGGCGGAGGCGAGCCTGATCGTGCAGGCGATCCGGGACGTAGCGCAGGGGGAGAACGTGCCGTGGATCAGTCCGGGCCTGGGCCGGATGCTGATCCGGAGCCGTTTCAGGCAGGAGGCGAATCCGCTGGAGGGGCTATCGGAGCGGGAGGTGGAGGTGTTGCGTCTGGTGGCGCAGGGGTGTGACAACCAGCAGATCGCGGATGCATTGTTCATATCGTGGCACACGGTGAAGAACCACATCGACAAGATCAAGAACGTGAAGCTGGGTGTTCGGACGCGCACGGAGATGGTGGCCTGGGCCTGGGAGCACGGGCTGATGGGCCGGGAGGAACGGCGGTGATGCGGATTTGGGATTGCGGATCATGTC
>CAZLRO010000156.1:0-9196 GCA_964561865.1 uncultured Rhodothermaceae bacterium
GGGGTTGGTGGTAACTTGCACCGTTGAGACCAGGCCGCTGCTGAGCTTGGTCGTTGAACCGCATCTGGAGCGACCGATGCCCACCGATTTACATGTGATCTTTGGAACCGGGCCGGCGGGGTGCTGGACTGCACGGGCATTGCGTAGCCAGGGTCGTGCGGTGCGCGCAGTGAATCGGAGCGGCGTACGCCCAAGGTTGATGCCGGACGACGTCGAGATGGTAAAAGCGGATGCCTCAGATCCTGCGCAGGCGGTGACGGCGACTGCCGGAGCCAGCGTTGTCTACCAAGCGCTCAATCCACCATATCACCGCTGGCACGAATTCTTCCCGGCCCTGCAGGCTGCCGCGCTCGCTGCGGCGAAAGCTGCGAACGCCCGATACGTCTCGATTGAAAACCTGTACATGTATGACGCCTCGAAGCCCATAACGGAATCCTCGCCCGTGGCACCAGTGTCGAGGAAGGGAGCGCTGCGCCAGAAGATGGCCGAGGACGTCATGGCGGCACACGCACGCGGCGACCTACGTACGACAACCCTGCGCGCCAGCGACTACTACGGACCGGGTGTGCTCGCCTCGGCGCTCGGTGAAAGGGTTCTCGGCTATCTGGTCGCTGGTAAGAAGGCGCAAGTCAGTGGTTCGACGAACATGCCGCATTCCTTTGCCTATATCGAAGATGTTGGGCTCGCGGCGGCCACGCTAGGCACACGCGAGAATGCCTTGGGTCAGGTTTGGATTGCCCCGCATGCCCCTGCCAGAACGCAAGGTCAGATGGTCGAGGAGGCTTGTAAAGCCCTTGGCATCGAACCAAGGATGAGTACGGTGTCACCGCTCATGATGCGGGTGGCCGGGCTGTTCATCCCCGCCGCGCGCGCCAGCGTGGAGATGATGTACGAGTTCACAGCGCCGTTCGTGGTCGATTCATCGCGAATCGAGTGCGACTTTGGCTTGGCAGCAACGCCAATTCCAGTCGGCATGGAACGCACGATTGCGTGGTACCGGGACCACCGCGCCAACGGGTAAGGTCAAGATCGTTCAACTGAGCCTAACCAGTGGTTGCAGCAGAGGGTGTGCCGCCACCGATACCGAGTGTTCGGACGAAGGCCTATGTACCACCCCGTACCCATCATGAACGCAGACGGGTCGCTTCCCCCTGCGGACTTCGACTATCAATAGAAACGGGCACGTTCTCCGTTCCATCGCGTAGAATGCCTTGATAAGTTTGTGACTTCACAACTTCCCCCTCCCCTCAGCACGGGTACAGCCATGCTCAACCGTCGTCAGTTTCTTGCCCGGCTGGCTGCAGCCGGGGCCGCCCTGCCCCTGATGCCCGGCCTGCGCCGGGACGAAGCCTTCGTGGAAATCCGGCGCGGCGTAGGCACGTTTGTCGGACGCGGTGGTACCATCGGGTGGCTCGCTACGCCGGAGGCCCTGGTGGTGGTGGACACCCAGTTCCCCGACACGGCGGCCCAGTGCCGGGACGGCCTTGCCGGGCGCACCCCCCATGCCCTCGATCTGCTCGTCAACACCCACCATCACGGCGACCACACGGCGGGCAATGGGGTCTTTCGCCCCCACGCCACACAGCATGTAGCCCACCAAAACGTGCCGGTGCTGCAACGCGCCGCCGCCGAGCGCCAGAACCGGCTCGAAGGGCAGGTCTACGCCAACACCACCTACGACACCGAATGGCAACAGACGGTCGGTGATGAGGTCCTCCGGCTGCGCTACTACGGTCCGGCCCATACCGGCGGCGACTCGGTGGTCCACTTCGTCCAGGCCGACGTCGTACACATGGGCGACCTGGTGTTCAACCGCACCCCCGCTTTCATCGACCGCGTCGGCGGGGCCTCGGTGCGGGGATGGGTCACCCTGCTCGAACGGGTCCATGACGACTTTTCCGACACCACCCGCTTCATCTTCGGACACGGCAGCCCGGCGTTCGGCATCACCGGCGGCCGGGCCGACCTGCTGGTGATGCGGGATTTTCTCAGCGCCCTCCTCGCCTATGTGCAGCAAGGCATCCGGGACGGCAAGTCCGCCGACGAACTGGCGACACTCGAACAACTGCCGGGCTTCCCCGACCACTACAACCCCGAACGGAAAGAGGCCTTTGCCAATGGCCTCCGGGCTATCCATGCCGAACTGACCACCCCGTGAAGCAGGCATGATAGCTGTTGGTTGTTTGGTACCTGGTACTTGGCAGGACCTTTCCCCTACGGGTTCCTGCGAACGCGCCTGGTGGTCGATCTCATGAGATCGCCGAAGGGCCTCCTCGTGACGACATCGGCGGAATTGGAGGCTGTACCAGGCCCCTGTAGGGGCGAAGGCCCTCTTCGCCCTCCAAGCCCCAAGTACCCCATCCTCGCCCGTTCCTTCACCAAGGCTCCACCGACGGAGACGGGTTGTTAACGATGGCGTAACATATCCTGATCGCACGAAATCGTAAGTTTGGTATTATCCTTGACATCCCGCCCGTTCGTCTTAGCAGGCACCGGTTCGTATAAGTGCCGGTTCACGTATGATGCAGGAACGCCTTGTTCGGGGCACCCTCCCCAAGATTCTCCTGGTAGACGACGAGGAGGACATTCTGGAATTGCTCCAGTACAACCTGCGCCGCGAAGGCTTTCAGACCGTTCTGGCCTATGACGGGGTTGAGGGGCTGGAACAGGCCGAAGCCGAGCAGCCGGACCTGATCATCCTCGACGTGATGATGCCGCGCCTGGACGGCCTGGAGGTCTGCCGCCGCCTGCGCCAGCACGCCCATCTGCGCCAGACCCCCATCCTGATGCTGACCGCCCGTAGCGAGGAGGAGGACATGGTGCGCGGGCTGGATTACGGGGCGGACATCTACCTGACCAAGCCGATCTCCGTCCCGGTGCTGCTCAGCCAGGTGAAAGCGCTGCTGCGTGGGGCACGGCGCTATGAGACGCCCCCCCAGCTATTGCTCGTACACGACCTGGAGATCGACCGGGACCGTTACCTCGTCTACCGCCACGAAAACGGGGAGGAAACCGAACTGCGCCTGCCCCGCAAGGAGTTCGAACTGCTGCATTTCCTGGCGGCCCATCCCGGCAAGGTGTTTTCGCGGCAGGACCTGCTCGACCAGGTGTGGGGCCGCGATGTGTACGTGGTCGACCGCACGGTAGATGTACACGTCCGCAAGATTCGGGAAAAGCTCGGCAACGAGTATATTGAGACGGTCAAGGGCGTAGGCTATCGTTTCCGCGAGTAGCCCCTGCCGGGCCGGGCGTGGTGCCCGCCCCCGGCCCTGAATCCTGTGCGGCCCTGTGTGCTGGTATGCAACGAACCGGTTTGGTCCGACTGGGGCGGTACGCCCGGCACCGGCTTTCGCAAAAGCTTGCGCTGACGACAGGTGGGATAGGTGCGGTGGTCCTGCTGGCCGGATACCTCATGCTGGGCTGGGGGCCGGTCTGGAGCCTGGTCGTGGCGGCCCTGCTGCTGCTCGCTGGCACCTACGCGGGGGCCGTGGCGCTGCTGGCACCCCGGATGGAACTCGCCCGCTCGACCCTCGAACAGATCCGCAAGCGCCGGTTCGACCACCTGGAAGCCGTTGCCCACCGGCCCGGAGGCGATGAACTGAACAACCTGCTCTCGCAGGCCTACCGGACCGGCCAGGTGCTCGAGAAAGAGATTGAGGCGCTGCGCAAGGTGGAGAACTACCGGCGGGAGTTCCTGGGCAACGTCTCGCACGAACTGAAAACGCCCATCTTCTCGATCCGGGGCTATGCCGAGACGCTGCTCGACGGTGCCCTGGAAGATCCGGTGGTCAACCGGGGATTTGTGGAGAAAATCCTGCGCAACGCCAACCGCCTGGGGCACCTCACCAACGACCTCGTCGAAATCTCGCGGATCGAGACCGGCGAGCTGAAGATGACGATGAAGCCGTTCGACCTGGCCCGGACAACCCAGGAGGTGACCGAGTTGCTGGAGCCTATTGCCCAGGACCGGGGCGTGCAAATGATGAACCTGGTTCCCCGCACCTTGCCCCTCGTGATGGGCGATGAGGACCGTATCCGGCAGGTGCTCGTCAACCTGGCCGACAACGCCATCAAGTACAACAATCCGGGCGGGCACGTGGAACTGGTGGCCCGGCTGCTGCCTTCGGGGGAGGTCAAGGTCTGGGTGGCCGACGATGGCCTCGGCATTGCGCCGCAGCACCTGCCCCGCCTGACCGAACGGTTCTACCGCGTGGACAAGAGCCGCTCCCGGCAGCAGGGCGGCACCGGGCTGGGCCTCGCCATTGTCAAGCACATCCTCGGTGCACACAACCGCACCCTGATGATCGAGAGCAGCCCCGCGGCCGGGTCTACCTTCGGGTTCGTGTTGTCGGTTGCCCCGGCAGAGACCACCACCGCAACCCCACCGGAACCGGACGGGACGCGCTGAACTGCCGGGACGGATACGATGACCGCAGAATCTTTGAATCCGGCCCCGGTGCCCTCTTGTAACCACCGCATCCTTGTTATACCATTTACCCTTCAACCGCCTCTAAACGTATATGACGCTTTCCGAACTGATCAAACAGCTGCATTTCTCCTCCCCGGTACAGGAGGCCATGCTCAACATCCTGGTCACCAGCTCCTGGCTTCAGAACGAGCTGGCGGTGGCAGCCGGGCCGTATGACATTACCCTGGCCCAGTACAACGTACTCCGGATCCTGCGCGGGAGCCATCCCCACGCCATGATGTGCAGCGACATCGGCGACCGGCTGCTCGACCGCACCCCAGACGTGACGCGCCTGCTCAACCGCATGGAAGCACGGGGGTGGGTCCAGCGTACCCGCGCCGGCTACGACCGACGGGTGGTAGAGGTGCAGATCACGGAAAAAGGACTGGCGTTGCTAGGCGAGATGAAAGATGTCATTGAGACCACCCAGAACCGGCTGATGCAGCACCTCTCGGACGAAGAACTCCGCATCCTCAGTCTTATGCTGGACCGGCTGCGCACCGACCAGGTCGTCTGAAACTCCTGCCGAAGCTGTTTAACCCGTTCAACCTGCCCGGCCATGCACGTTGCCCATGAACTCAGCCGTCCGCAGAAGCTGTATGTGTTCTGTGCGGCGATCTTCCTCACGGCGCTAGTAGTGGCCGAAGCCACTGCATCGAAGTTCTTCCTGGCCTTCCAGTTGCCCTTCACCTTCTCGTTCCTGGGCTGGAGTACCTCCAGCGTGGTGATGACCGCCGGGGTACTGGCCTTTCCCATCACCTTCATCGTGACGGACCTGATCAACGAGTACTACGGCAAGCCCGGCATCCGGTTCGTCACGTTGCTGGGGGTGGCCATGGTGCTGTTCGCTTTCGTGCTGCTGCGCCTGGCGATGGGGGTGCCCGAAGCCCCCGGCTCGCCCGTCTCCGATGCCGCCTTCGATGAAGTCTTCGGGGCCACCAACCGGGTGATCTTCGGCAGCCTCACCGCCTACCTCGTCGGGCAACTGGTGGACATCACCCTGTTCCACTGGCTGCGCCACCGCACGGGAGGGCGTCACCTGTGGCTGCGGGCCACCGGCTCCACCTTTGGCTCCCAGTTCATCGACACCTTCGTGGTGCTGTCGGTGGCCTTTGCCGGGCAACTGCCGTTCGGGCAGATCGTGGCGATCACGCTGTTCAACTACGCCTACAAGTTCCTCATCGCCATCGGTATCACGCCGGTCATCTACCTGTCCCATTGGGCGATGGACCACTACCTGGGCCACCGCAAAGCCGAGGCGATGATGGAGGAGGCCTCAGGTGCGTAACGCCCCAAGAATCGGTCGGCTGGGTCAGAGGCTGGCAAGAGGAGATATAATATAGTCAAATTGACTATATTTCTTGCGATCAGCGTTTGGCTGGATGGTGCAAGGCGTGCGGTATCACTCGCCGAAGTACCAGCGTCGTTTCAGGCGCGGGCCGTAGGTCAGGCCAAAGCGGTTCAGGGCGATGTCCCGGATCGCGGCGACGGCCTCGTCGGGGGCATCGGTCACGATGAGGCGGTCGAAGTCGGCGGGGTCGATGGTTTGTTCGACGAGCATCCGGGCCTTGAGGAAGTCCAGCAGGGGCTGCCAGAAGTCCCGGCCCATGAGCACGACAGGGAAGTTCTGGATTTTCCGTGTCTGCACGAGCGTGAGGGTCTCGAACAGTTCGTCGAGTGTGCCAAACCCGCCGGGCAGGACGATGAAGGCATAGGAGTACTTGACCAGCATCACCTTGCGGACGAAGAAGTAGCGGAAGGTAATCCAGCGGTCGAGCCAGGGGTTGGGGTGCTGTTCGTGGGGCAGTTCGATGTTGCAGCCGATGGACGGGCCTGCGGCTTCTTTGGCCCCCCGGTTGGCGGCCTCCATGATGCCCGGCCCGCCGCCTGTCATCACGGTGAACCCGGCCTGTGCCAGGTGCTGGCCCACCGTACGGGCGAGCGCGTAGTAGCGGTGGTCCTCCGGAAACCGGGCCGAGCCGAAGACCGTCACGCAGGGGCCGACGAAGTGCAGCGTCCGGAACCCGCGCAGCAGTTCGAGGAAGATGCGGAACGCCCGTGCCAGCTCGAACCCGCGCCGTTGGGGGCCTTGCAGGAACTGTTCGACTTCGGGTGCGGCGTGCCCCTGTCCCCAGGAGGTTGGTCCATCCGACGGGTTTGGCATGGTGGAACGGGATTAACGGGAGGGGAAGAGGAAGCGCAGCATCGGCTCGACGCGGTGAGACCAGGCCCGTTCGTCGTGCCCGGCCCCTTCGGCTTCGAGGTAGTGGAGGTCTTGTCCCTCCACCCAGCCTTCGGCGAGGAGCGCGGCCTTGAGGCGGCGTGCCCCGTCCAGCATCCCCTGGCCTTCCTCGGTGCCCATGTCCACCCAGATGCGTTGCCCGGTGTGTGCCGTCAGGGCGCGGACCTGCGACAAGATGGTTTCATTGTCCCACCATACCGACGGCGAGACGACCAGCAGTCCCCCGAAAACGTGGGGGTATTGCAGGCCGAGGTACAGCGTGATGAGGCCGCCCAGCGAGGAGCCGCCAACGGCGGTGTGGGCCGGGCCGTCGAGCGTGCGGTACTGTCGGTCGATGAGGGGCTTGAGTTCCTCCACCAGAAAGCGCCCGTAGGCCACACCCAGCCCGCCGCGAGGAGACTGTTCGGCCACGAGTTCCTGCACCCGTCCGCTGGCATCTTTTGTGTAGGAGAGGTGGCTGTCCAGCGCCGGGAGGTACAGCCGACCATCGGGCAGCCGGGTGATCTCCACGTCCTGGTTGGGGATCACCCCCTGCACCTGCAATGCCCCGTTGTGCTGGAGGAGGTGGATCTGGACCGCTCCGGAAGTCATCCGGTAGGTGCCTGCGAAGGCGCTGAGGCTGTCGGTGGGGGCCGGACCCGGTTCGGCCCGGGTGAAGTGATACCGTTCGTGAACGCGGGTGGGGGTGTACTCGTCGGTGCGGGCGCTGGTATTGCTCACCCCCACGATGATGAGGGGGGCGATCTGTCCGGTTTCGATGAGCCGCTGGGCCGTCTCGTCCACGCGCCATTCCTCGCCTACCTCCGAGGCATCGAACACGTTGCGCCCATCGTGCAGGTACAGCACCGGGTAGCGCCGTTCCGGATGTGTGTCGTAGCCGGGGGGGAGGTACACGAACACATGCCGGGGCGCGGCCAGGAACTGCGAGGACACGTCCCGGTGGGTGCGGATCGTCCCGGAGAACGATTCCGCCACGGACGGCGGCGGGTCGTCGAAGGCGCGGATCACCTGCTGGGGGCGGCCTGTGAGCGTCACCGTCCGGTTGCGGCCGTTTTCCCAGCCGTCGTTCGGGTTGTCCGCACCGTCCACCTTGACCTTGAAGACGGCCCGTTCGGCGTCGTCCGGGAAGGTGACGGTGACTTCGTAGCGGCCGTCGCCATCGGCGTCGGTGGCGGGCAGGGTCTCGCCCCAGTTGAGCGGAGGCGTCCCGCCCCGGAGGCCCACCGCCTCCGTCGTGGGATCGAACCAGCCTGCCTGCCGGGCCGGACGCAGGTCGAGGAGAAACGTCACCGTATTCTGGGCCGTCGCAGGGGCGGTACACAGCACCAGCACCCCCAGCAGTCCTGCACGTCGGAGCATAGCAACACCCTGGATTGGGGAAGGAATGGTTGTCATTGAGACGCCCTGTTCACGGAGACGGGCATCGGGTGGTTTCCACGAAGGTACGGATAGCGGGTCCGGCGGTCTGGTCGTCCCGGCTCAGGGCAAGGACCATCCGGGCGTGGCTACGGGCAGGCACCACGATGACCCTGCTGGAGACGGAAGCGGCCCGCAGCGTGCTGTCCAGCACCACCGCCTGGCGGTGGAACAGGCGTTGTTCCCCTTCGGCATACAGGATGAGGAAGGGCGGTCCGCCTGCGCGCACAAACTGTATCGGGGAAGCGGCCACCGCCCACCGGTCATCCCGACGCCCTGCGGCGAACCGTGTGCGCAGGTAGTCATACTCCAGCCCCCCATCGTCCTCTGGACCTTGTTTGTAGGTTAACCGGTCCGTCATATCGAACCCCACCCCGCTGACCGGGATGACGCCACAGACGGCGGTGGCTGGTAGGCCATGGCGTTCACGGGCGTGCGGGTCCAGGGCGACCCGTGTCGCCAGTTGGCCCCCTGCCGAATACCCCATCAGAAACAGCGCCGCAGGGTCTCCACCGTATTCGCCGATGTGCTGGTGGACCCAGGCGGTGGCCGCCGCCACGTCGTCCACCTGCTCCGGCCAGGTCACCTGCGGGAGCAACCGGTAGCTGACGACGGCGGCCCCGATGCCATGGGCGGCCAGGTACCGCCCGATGTTGTTGTAATAGTCATGGCCGCCCAGCCGCTCGTTGCGGTCCCCGGAATCCCAGCCGCCTCCGTGGACAAAGACCACCACCGGCCAGCCTGAACCCGTTGGGACAAACAGGTTGAGGCGCTGCTTGGGCGAGGCGGCTCCACCGGTTTCCCGGTAAGACAGGTCTCGGACGATCTGGGTGGCCGGAAGGGAGACGGCGTCGTAATACAGGGGCAGCCCTACCCGGTAGACCACATAACACCCGGAGGTGGTGAGCATACCCAGGAGCAGGCCCAGTCGTACGTGCTTGAGAACGGGCATAGGAGAACGGGTTCGATCGGGTGTGTTCGGAAAGGGAGCCTGTTCAGGTGCAGCTCTTTCCCCTATCTATCATTGCGAACCCTGTTCCGTCCGAAGGAAGCGGGAGGAGCCTCACGCC